>JAZRVP010000086.1:0-29007 GCA_045599245.1 Myxococcota bacterium | reverse complement strand
GCAATTACAGAATGTCTTATTGGCTCCAGCTGGCAGCGATGCAAGGTGCATTTCATGCGTAATATCCTTGCCCATGTATCAAGGAAAGACAGAGCAGCATTTGCTGCTGAACTCAAAGAAATTTGGCTTGCAAAAGATATTACGCAGGCAAGAGAGCGAGCGCGCTACATCATTAACAAATATCAGCTCAAGCATCCAAAGGCGATTGATTGTCTAAAAGAAGGTCTGGAGGATTCTCTGACATATTACGCATTCGGTGAGGTTGACCATCGAAAGCTCTCTTCGTCAAACATGATTGAGCGATTGAATCGAGAAATACGTCGAAGGTCCCGAGTCGTTTCTGTCTTCCCTAGTCAAGATGCGTATTTGCGCTTGATTACATCTTTCCTGATAGACTATACTAAGGATTGGGACAAGAAGGGAAGAGCCTGTATCTCTTTAGACTCTTTCCTTTCAAATGGTTAAGATTTGACCAGCCCAGGGTTCGGAGAATTTGCGAACTTTTTTGGACACTACCAATGCCTTTTTGAGCTCGGGTTTGAGTAAGACGAACTATTGCAATGCTGTCAAATCAAACAGCACGTTGCCGGCATCGGGCTCTTCTGCAGGTCTTAACTATACCTGCAATTGATTTGCAGACAAGGGCGTTGGGGCAAAGCACCATGGGGCGTCGTCCAAATAAAAAACGCGGGCGTATCGTTCGTTTATCGATAGCCCGCGTAAAGCGCCGTATGCCGTAGGCATAGGCGCGTTTCGTATTGGCCTTTTGGCCAATACGTCCCATTATTTGCAATACGAATAGGTTGCACCGCCGCTTGTTTCGGTTACGCACGCTGTATTGCATGCCATCGAATGGGCTGCGGCTGTCGTCGTCGATCCATCCTTGAAGTACAGATTATGGAGGGTATTGCCGCTGCAGGTTCCAAGCGTGGAAATGTTGCCGATGCCTGTGAAGGTTCCCATCGATTTGCTGCAGATTGCACGATTGACGCCATCGGGATTGATCGTGACACAGGTAGCACCAGCGGACGCGCAGTTCATCGAGGTCTTGACATAGCCGCCTTCGCCTGAGTTGAAGGTCGGATCATAGATGCAGTTTTGGGCTGTCGAACCGTTGCAGGTGGCTGATGCCGATGAACAAGGCGTAAATCCGCACGATCCGTTTGTACAGGTCGTGCCGCCCATCAACGTACAGGGGATGTAGTCGAATACGATGTGGTTGTTGTGGCCCGATTTCGTATCGACGCGGCAGCTGATCGAGTTGCCGGCTTCACAGATGCCCGACTGACGAAGGATGCCGTACTGGGCTGCGCCCTTGTAGTCCTGACCGAGCTGGCATTTGCCGATGTACTGACGGCCATCCCACCAGGTTGAACACCACGTCGTATTGCTGGAAACATCGCCCGAACTGCATTTGCTGAAGATATTAGTTTCTCCGGCTACGGTTCCGCAGAAGCTGTGCGTTTCATCGCTGCTGTAGGAGAATGTGACGACTCTCGTGTCTTTGGGACAGTACTCAAGATAGACGTGGCCGTCAGCCCCTTCATGGCATTTGTTCTGATACGTCGCCGGAACACAGGACTTGCCGTATTTGGGCTCGCAGTGTCCTGCAACGCACTCGTGCTGATAGTCACATTCAACGGTTCTGATGGTTCCATCGCCGCTGTAATCGCAGTAAACGCGTTTGCCGCTTGCATCGCAGTGATCTTCGAAGCCTTTTCCACATTTGTTGATACATCCCTCGCCACGGACGCATTTTTCAGTCGTCGATGAGCAGGTGACTTCCGTATAGAGTTTCGTGGAGGCATTGCAGACGAGAGCCGTGATGTCGCTCTGGCATTCCGGAATCGATGTGGATGAATTACATTTGCATGTATTCGTCGTTTCATCGAGTGTTTCGCCGGGAAGTGTGCACGTTTTCTTGAGCTGGCAGCTGCCGCCGATTTCGAGATAATTGCTCGCACATCGGCAGGAACCGGCCGTGCCTGTCCAGTGGTTTTCGGCATTGCAGCTGCAGGAGTTGGTCGCGGCATCATACTTTTCTTTGCCCGCGACACATGTCTTTTTCAATTCGCAGGCGCCGCCGACCTCGACATAGCTGCTTGCACACGTACATGCGCCTGAAATTCCCGTCCAGTGACCCGATGGGTTGCATTTGCACGTATTGGTTGCCGAATCATACGTTTCTTTGGTCGCATGACACGTCGGTTTGGGGGCACAAATGCCGCCATAGAAAACATAGCCGGGGGCACACGTGCAGGAACCGGCCGTGCCGGACCAGTGATTGGCTGCGTCGCATGAACACGTATTTGTGGAAGGATTATAAACTTCTTTTCCGGCTTCGCATCCGGCTTTGGTGACACAAACTCCGCCGACTTCGACAAAATTTTCGCCTTCGTCACAGTGACATGCGCCCGATGAACCGACCCATTTGCCGGCTGCATTGCATTTGCACGTATTGGTGGCTGAATCGTAGATTTCCCGCGTCGCATCGCAGTTCGGTTTCGGGGTACAAACGCCGCCAAACAATACATAGCCGGATTCACATGTGCACGAACCTGAACTTCCCGTCCAGTGTTTCGATGCATCGCAGGCACATGAATTAGTGGCCTCGACATAGGTCTCTTTCGCTGCATCACATACCGTTTTGGGGACACATACGCCGCTGATGAGCACGTACCCTGAGACACATTCACAGGCGCCTGCCAGCCCCGTCCAGTGCGTTGCTTCGTTGCAGGTGCACTGGTTGGACGCCGCCACATATTTTTCTTTGTTCGGGTCGCATACGGCTTTGAGAACACAGTTTCCGCCAAATTCGATGTAGCCGTGTGCCGTATCACAGGCACATGAACCGGCTTCTCCAAGCCAGTGATTGGCCGTGTCGCACAAACATGTGTTGCTGCCTTCGTCGTATGTTTCTTTGCCTGCTACGCAGCCGGCTTTTGTGACACACGCATGATTATGTTCAATATACCCGTTGACGGCATCACAGGCACAGCTTCCGGCTTCGCCAACCCACATCTGGGCTGTATTGCAGGCACACGAATTGGTCGCGCTGACATACACTTCCTTGACACTGTCACAGACGGCTTTAGGGACGCATTGGTCGCCCATTCGGACATAGCCCTCGCTGCAGACACATGCGCCGACCGTTCCGCTCCAGTGTTTTGCCGAGTCACAAAGACATGTGTTGTCGGATTCGACATAGATTTCACTTACGGCGTCACAGACGGCTTTCTCGACGCAGTTCCCGTTCAGTTCGCGATAGCCGTTGCCCGCATCGCATTTGCATTCGCCGCCGTCATCGAGCCAGTGGTTGACTTCATTGCAGGCACAGCTGTTTGTGGCCGCAACATAGATTTCTTTGTTTGCTGCGCATCCAGTTTTGGTCTGGCAGACGCCTCCGACTTCGACATAACCTTCGTCGCTGTTGCACTGGCACGAGCCTGCGGCTCCCGTCCACTGCGTCGCTTCATTGCACGCACATTCGTTCGTTTCCGCAACATAGATTTCTTTTACGCTGTCGCAGGCCGGCTTTTCGGTGCACACGCCTCCAAATAGAACGTAGTTCGCATCCGCATCACACAGACAGTTGCCGCCTTCACCGGTGTAATGTTTCTCGCTGTCGCAAAGGCATTTGTTCGTCGCGGCATCGTAGATTTCTGAGGCGGCATCACAGGTTTTGATTTCTTCGCAAATTCCTTCGATATCGACATATCCCGCCTGACATGTGTCGCTGCACTCCGCTTTTCCTTCGCGAATGACGCAAATCGGATCCGCATTCGTTCGTGCCTGACAGGCGTTTTCTCCATCCAGTTCGACGCTGCTTCCATCGACGCATTGAACGCGCTGTGTGCCGTCTTCATTGCACAAATAGGTTCCATTTTCGGCTTCCGAACAGTTTTTGGGCACACAGTAACCGTCCACACAGGCACCCTTTTCACAGCCTTCTGACTCCAGAACGCCGCCGACACAGCTCAAAACAAGACCCTTTTCACTGCACCCAACCTGTCCGTCTTCCAGAACACTCGTTCCAACCGTACACGTCTGTTCGCCGCTTGCTTCAACACACGCCGGATTGCCTTCTTCATCAAGGCCGCAGACTTTGTTTTGCTCGGTGCACGATGTCTGTGTGCCCAGGCCTGCTGCGCCGCAATCGACGAGCACACCGTCGTAACACGATGAACTCGTGCAGGAAACCGGCTCGTCAGGATTAACCGGTTTGTTCGGATCGTCCGGATCGGTGTTCGGATCTTTGTTCGGATCGTCCGGATTGGTGCTTGGATCTTTGTTTGGATCGTCCGGATTGGAGCCTGGATCTTTGTTCGGATCGTCCGGATTGGTGCTGGGATCTTTGTTTGGATCGTCCGGATTGGGATTGGTTGCCGTACACTCGGGTTTATCGACGGCGCAGTACGGAGTTGTGCCTTCACAAAGTTTAACGACTTTCCAGTTGCCATTTGTACATTCGCGGACCATGTTGTCTACACATTCGGTGATGTCACCGGTACAAGATGTGTTCGGAATGTAGCTATTCGCGGCATCCTCGCAGGCATTTAAACCATAGGATGACAGGATGATGGCTGTCGTGATGAAAAGATGCTTTTTCATTCTCATGCCTCCAAAAAATAGAAAAAATGTTCGTTTAAGAACAAAAAACAAACCATAATATTTTGACGATTGAGACCATGATTTTCAATCAAAACACGCACATTTTTGCGCATTTTTTGGGGCACGCCTATGTGCCTGACGGCACATACGGCGCGCGTTTGCGCGAGTCTATCGGCCTGCGGCCAATACGCCTCGCGCTTTTTATAATGATTTGTTGGCTTGCATGATGATAAACTAACAAATGGTTGTAATATGATTTGTCATTATGTTGCATGTTTTTCATTTTGTACATAAGGAGTGGTGAATGAAACGAAGCATTCGCATGGTTCTGGCTTCCCTGGTCTTTTTATCCTGTCTTGGTATCTTTCTCGATTTTACGGGCACGCTCCAGATGTGGCTCGGCTGGGTGGCTCAAATTCAGTTAATTCCAGCGATACTCGCGCTTAATTTCGGCATTTTTGCTCTGCTTTGTCTCCTGACTTTCGTCTTCGGACGCTTCTATTGTTCCGTCATTTGTCCGCTTGGCATATTTCAGGATATTTTCTCGGCGTTTAGACGAAAAAAAAGCAGTTACAAATTCTGGCCTGATTCAAAAAAAAGACGCATTGTTCGATATTCCATCCTCGCTGTGTTCATCGCGTTGTTGGCTCTTGGAATGGCCAGTGTGGCGGCTGTCATTGATCCGTATTCTGCTTTTGGACGTATGGCATCGTCCCTTTTTTCTCCCCTTTATGATTGGGGAAATAACTTTTTGGCCGATATCGCTCAAAAACACGAATCCTATGCTGTGTACAATGTCGATGTCTGGATTCGCGGCCTGGGATCTTTTGTTCTGGCCGCAATCACATTTGTCGGTCTGGCTATTGCCGGTGTCATGACGGGACGCGGCTATTGCACGACGCTCTGTCCTGTTGGGACTTTTCTTGGCTTCATCAGCCGTTTTGCTATCTTCCGCGTCAGAATTGATTCCGAAAAATGCATCAAATGTGGTGCCTGTTCGGCCCGATGCAAGTCACACTGTATTGATTTTAAGGCAAAACGCGTCGATTCTTCGCATTGTGTCGATTGCATGAACTGTCTGGGCAGCTGTAAAAAAGATGCCATTCATTATGCACCGTCTCTGCAGGAACTTATTCATAAGAAAAAAGATGATAAATTGGGGGCTGTACAGATTGAAAATAAAGAAAATGAAGCTGAAACAGCACCCAATGTTGAAGCAGAACCTAAAGCAGATGAAACGTCATCCAATGAACGTCGTGCCTTCCTGACGGCTGCGGCTACGGCCACGGCTTCTGTCCTCGTTTGTCCCGCATTGGCAAATGCTGGTGGAAACGATGGAAATCTCTCAAATGTTTCCAGAAAGTCCCCGTATCCTCGCGAAAATCGAATCGTACCTCCGGGGGCTCGCTCAATCCTTCATTTCAATCGTCACTGCACCGGCTGCATGCTCTGTGTGCGTGCCTGCCACAACAAAGTTCTTCGCACGGTTTGCGACAGTAATGGCATTCTTCGACCCGTTCTGAGCTATGAATATGGTTATTGTCGCCCAACTTGTAACGACTGTTCACAGGTTTGTCCAACCGGTGCGATTCAAAAGATTACGATTGAAGAAAAGAGCAGCATTCAGATTGGACGCGCGGTTTGGGTTCGTTCCGACTGCCTGAGTGCAAAAGGCGTTCATTGCCGTGCCTGTTCCCGGGCTTGTCCTGCCGGGGCTATTTCTATGACGGTTACGACTTTTGAAGATGGCAAAAAGGCTAAAATTCCTCTCATTGATACAGAAAGATGCATTGGTTGCGGTGCCTGTGAATATGTTTGTCCGGCAAGACCTCTGGCTGCAATTCACGTCGATGGCAACATTCAGCATCGGGAGATTTAATCATGCAAAGACGTCAAATCCTTGAAATGTTAACGGCCGGTGCTGCCGCGCTCGGTGTGTCGGCTCTCACCTCTGCCTGTTCCAATAGAGTTCTGCCTGAACCCGATTTGGCCGACCCAACCGTCGGTAAAATGACCTACAACGTTAATCCTCGAAATGGTGACAAAATATCTGCTCTCGGCTTCGGCTGTATGCGTTTCCCAACCATTGGCGCGGACAAATCGGCCATTGATGAAGAAATGTCTCAGCTTCTCGTCGATGAGGCATGGAGAAGAGGTGTCAACTATTTCGATACCGCCTGGCCTTATCACGGCGGAAATTCCGAAACTTTCATCGGAAAAGCCCTTAAAAAATATCCGCGAAATCAGTTCTTTCTCGCTTCTAAGATGCCGACTTCAAAAGATCCGACGCTTGAGGAGGCCAAAGATATTTTTCAGACTCAGCTCAAAAAATGTCAGGTCGATTATTTTGATTATTACATGCTTCATTCGCTGATGAGCCTCGATGCCTTTAAACGCATTTACGAAGAACGCGGTGTCCTCGACTTTCTTCTTGAACAGAAAAAAGCCGGTAAAATTCGCAATCTCGGCTGGTCATTTCATGGCGATAAAGAACTGTTCGAATATGTTTTGGCAAAAGATGTCGACTGGGATTTTCTCCTCCTGCAAATCAATTATGTTGACTGGATTTTTCCTCCGGTAAAACGTCGCAAAGGCGTCGAGGGTGAAGTTCCGAATGCAAAATGGATGGCTGAAAAACTGGCTGAACGCAATATTCCAATCATCGTGATGGAACCCCTTCTCGGCGGACGGCTCTCCCGCGTCAACCGCGAGGTCGCATCCATTCTAAAACAAAGCCGGCCCGATGATTCTCCCGCAAAATGGGCTATGCGGTTCGCCGCATCCGTTCCCGGAGTCATTTCCGTCCTGAGCGGCATGACGTACATGGAACATCTCGTCGAAAATGCGAGAACCTTCTCTCCGCTTGAGCCTGTTTCCGATGATGAGATGAAAGTCCTTGAAAAAGCCGCCCGCGCCATGAATGAAAAACATATAATCCCTTGCACCGCTTGCAGATATTGCATGCCTTGTCCCTATGGGATTGATATTCCAACTATCTTTCAGCACTACAACCGGTGCGTTTCGGATGGAAATATTCCCGGGGATGTGCGCGATCCCGATTATGAACGCGCAAGACGCGCGTTCCTCGTCAGTTACGATCGCGCCATTCCCGATCTGCGCCAGGCTGACAAATGCATTGGCTGCAAACAATGCATTGCAAAGTGTCCTCAGCAAATTTCTATCCCTGGTGAGATGCTTCGAATAGCTCAACTAACTGAAAGCATTCGTTAGAGAACCTCATTTTTTGGGAATCCTCGCTGCCACCCAAGGCTCTCATCAGTTTCTTCCATATAGTATTGGTTATTCAGACTTTCCTTAGGGAAGGTCTGAACAAAACGATATTTTTAGGCAGTAATTGCCGAGAGTCGGGGGGACCCGGTAATGATCAGGCGGCCCAAATGCTTATATCACTTAAAATATTGAGGTTTCCAAAGGGCTCAGCCCTTTGGTGGGGTTTGGGGTAAAGCCCCAAAAAAATAAATCAGACTTTCCTTCGTCTTTTAAGTTGCGAGCTTCACTCCAATCATCCTGAGTTGCGATTATGTTAAAAAAAATATTCCGCATTTTTCTTCTTGCTTGTCTTCTTTATCCACTCAATGGCTGCAAATCCTATGATGATATCAATAATAACGAGGAATTGAGAGACTTTATCAATGCCCGTGAACCCGATTTTGAAAGTGAATGCGATTATATATTAAATAAGGAATATGATTTTATAGAAACTGTGGTATTGGAAGACGAAAAACTGGATAATCTTGCAAATACCGAAGAAAATGCAACTTCTCCCGCAACTGAAAGATCGGACAAGACTGATACTGAACGTGATTTGATGGCTCTTTTCGAGAAAGATGAGGATAACCCCCCGCGCATTCGAAAGCCTGATCCGGAGTTTGTGAAGTCTTTTGCTTTTCAGGCATCAACCTATGATGAATTTTTGGAAAGTTCGAGAAAACTGTCCATCGCGATGTCGGATGAAGAACATGCTGTTTTTGTACGACTTTCTGATACATATATATATTATTCTTCAAAATGTTTGAATGATGCATTCAAATATCCGCGTTTGACAGCACTATTGACATGGTTTGACAGTCATCACTTTGAAAAGAAAATGGATGACGCTCTCCGAAGCTATTTTCATCAGAAAACGTATGAACAGCTGGTTCGGGAATATGATGAATTGAGAAAGCAAAAGAAGGAATTTGACACGAGCAGTCTTGAAAATTTCAAAGCTGATTTTATCAAACAATATCATGAAGTGGTTTATAATATGGGGGAATTCTATACCTTTGAACAGTCTTGGTTTGCACTCATATCGTCAATTTATAAAAACAAAAAAATAAGAATGATTGTTTATCAATATCTAAAAGAACATCCCGATGAGAATGCTGTAACGGTAACTGAAAACCCTGAACTCAGACAACAGGTTCAGATAGCCTTTATGAAGAGTCTTGATGGTCGAACCTTTGATGAATTCATGGGGCGTTCGTTCAAAAAAAACGATGCTGAATGAACGAAGATATTTGATTTAAGCAGACTTCGAGTCTGCAAGAGCGCCGCAGAAACTGCGGCACTCAATAAATTTTGGTTTATAGTCCGCCGAAGAAAACGGAAACACCAGCTTGCCAAATAACGGCTGAAAAACAGTCGCGATCTTTGTCGGTGAGTTTTGATTTGGCATAAGCATTTGAGAAAATATTGAATTCCGGCTGGAACCAGATGCCATCGGTAAGACGCAGTGGAAGACCGATCATCAAACCGACATACAGACCGGAATAATCCCAGACATCTGAGCGATCGTCGGTATGGACATCGGCAATACCCAGAAGTTTCGGGCCAAATGAAAGACCAACGTATGGATTGAAATGGTATTCCATCAGGAGCGGAAGCTGAAGTTCGATCAGATGGGAACTGGGGTCATCCATTCCGCTTGTTCTTACCCACTGGTAACCGGCTTCAAGTCCAAGGGAAAGATCGAAGTCGCCTCGAAGGAATTGGTATTTCGCTCCAAACTGGGCTCCTAGGAAGTTGATTTTCAAGCCAATGTCGAAGTTTTCGGCTACGCCGTATCGAACTGCTGCTTCAAAGTTCGGATCGGCTGATGGCACTGTATCACCTTCGCCACCCGTGCCTGTGGCCGCTATTGCCCAACGGACTTCTCCTTCTGGTACTACACCGGCTGTTTGCATGGTGGTGACGCTGGCACATCCTGAAAATACAACGGCCAGTAAAACCATTAATACTAAAGAAATCGCCTGATTTGTTTTCATCTCATATCCAATTGGCTGCGAGGGGTTCGAGCATAGGCTCGCTAATGCAGGAGGTACAGACTGGATTGCCTTAAAAAACAATCCGGTATGCAACCGACATGTGGTTATAATTATTCCAGAAAAAAAAGAAAAGTATGAGTTATTTTGGGGTTTCTATTTTACTCCGTCGGAAGCTTTTCTTCCGGCATCTGGGTTCGTTGACGTTGAACGATGGTTTCGATTTCTCCGAGAAGCTGATCGCTGTCGGTTTTTTCGTTGATGCGCGTGATAATGTGATCGATGAGGGCATCGGCATTCTCACAAGTTGCTTCGATCGTGCAGTCGTGAAGTGTTTGTGATGAACCGGGGCAGGGGCAGAGAACCGAATTGGTGAACATCGATAGTTCGGCACGACCACTGGGGGAGAGCAGGGCATAGATTTCTTCGTGTCCGGGATACGGACACGTCATCAGGGCTTTTTCACGGGCTTTTTTTCGAAGTTCGGCGGATGCTGGTTCAGGGGCATTCAGCTCTGCATTGACGCGAGCCATAAGCCGTTCATAGTTTCCACCGCTTTCGATTGCAACACCGTTGATGTAGAATGACGGCGTTCCTTCTACTCCGGCTTTTCGGGCATCCTCGATGTCTTCAATGACCACGACGCCGTATTTCTGGCCATTAATCGGGTCGAACAGATCGTCCGTTTCGGCTCCGAGCGATTTCAGTATTTGCTCGAAATACGTCGGACTCAGCTCTTTCTGGTTGGAAAACATCTGATCATGGACTTCCCAGAATTTGCCTTTTTCTGCTGCAAAAACACTCACGAGTGAAGCCGCTGCGGCATACGGATGAATCGACGTCAGCGGCATCTGTTTGAATACGATCGACACGGCATCAGGCCGTTCTGAATACACTTTGTGAACCGTCGTGGCCGCGCGGGCACAAAACGGACACTGAAAATCGCTGAACAGGACGATTTCAACCGGCGCAGACGCCTCGCCTAAGCGCGGCCTGTTCTCAAGATTGAGTTCCACCGGCATCAACAGATGCTTTGCTTCATCTTTCACGATCCCTTTCGTCTGAAGTTTGTCGACATCGTGTGTGAGGAAAAACTCGATCTCTGACGAAAGAATATACGCCTCGTGGCACGTTTTTCCTGCATCGAGAAGTGCTTCTAACGTGGCATATTCCTGGAGAGTTTCTTCAACGCATGGGTTGCTCATATCCCGGGCTATTTCTCGAAATGCGCTTTGATTGGCACTGCTCAGGCTGGATGGGACAAGTGACGTGCTTTGGGCGGCACAATGCGTTGTCATCAGACAAAGAACACATGCCGATAGAATGGTTTTCGTCGTTTTCATGCTCATTCCGCTGTCAGTCTTCGTCTTTCTGTAAAGGCTATTTTCCAGATTCCGTCATTGGCATCTTTGATCCAGCGATAGCTGATGATCGCATCGTCAACTGTTGGATGGCCCGTTTCATCGACGTAGGATGTAATCTGTCTCGTATGAACGGTGGCTGCCGTGCGGCTGAGCTTCTGAAATTCGACGGCTTTTACGACGACTTTCAAATCCTTGAGGGAGAGTGCCCGCGCCGCATATTCGCGTTCAAGCGCCTCATATCGCATCCTTTCTTTCAAAAAATCGCTCATATAGCCGTTGAGATCTTTGGCATCGACGTGGGATAGATGGCGTTCAATGGCAGCTCTCACTTCTTTGGCTTCGGCTGGATATTTGGCTTCATCTTCCGATACAGACTGGTCGTTTGCTGAATCGTAGCCAATGCGCTCCTGCGTGTCCGGTGACACATCGTCGTCGAGATCGACTGCCATCGCTACACATGGGACTGTGCTGAGCATTGCAGCCGTCATTGCTGTGTATAGAAAATTCTTCATTTTCTTCTAGTCCTTGTCACCGTCGTGATGACTGCTCTGGTCGAGTTGTTTAGACAAATCAAGGATCTTCTGATGCTTTTCATCGATCGGCTTGATGTCTTCAGGGGCTTTGTCCGCATCATCCATATCGACGCGTTTAACAGCTTTTTCAATGCGCTCTTTGGCATCGGCTGTTGAAAGACCGTTCAGGGAATCTTCGACAATTTTAGCACTTTCGATCAGAACTTCACGGCCTTGTTCGCGTTCATGAATTTGGTCTTCGGTCTGAGCTTCGGGCATGACCGTCGCGTTGCGAATTGCATCGCTTACAGCTCCTGAAAAATCGAATTTAACCGCATATTTCGATTCGGCTTTTTCTTCCGATTTGGCTTCATCCGCGTCTTCGTCCGTCTTTTCGGCAGACTGCGTCTGCATGATATTCTCGCCCAAAATGGCCTTGAAAAATGATCCAACCGCTCCGCTGATGAGCTGCGGAACGACTTCGTTCGCATGAGCCTGCATGAACTTCGCATCGACTTTCACAACGCGTTTGCCATTTTCATCAACCGTGTAGTCGCTTTCCGATAGGTTTTTGTCGGCAAACTGTTCGAACTCTTTTTGCAGTGAGTCGCGAAGATTGAAATTCACTTTTGAGGCACGGTCTTTGAGTTTATTCATGCCGGCTGCAATGGCTTCTGAGGCTTCTTTTGCGGCCGCAACTTCCGGCGATTTCTTGGCTTCGGGGGCCTGGGCCGCTTCTTTTGCTTCTTCTTGCGTCCCCTCGGAATGATTCACTTTATCGACCGCCTGACTCGTCATTTTGCGGAATTCATCGGCGCCTTCCTTGAATGTTCCGGCAACATCGGTCAGACCGACGCGAAGCGGTTCAAGCGTTTTTTTCAATCCCGCAAAGGCCGTCTTTATATTGTCGATGGCTTCTCCAAGCGTCTCTTTGGCTTCGGCTAATGCTTCTTCTCCGTCTTCACGGTTCAACGGAATGACAATGCCTTTTGCCGGCTTTTTATCGCCTGAAACTGCATCTTTCGTTTTCGTTTCGTCCGTTACCGGTGCTGCTTCCTGATGTTCCATCTCTTTGTTTTCGCCATGGACCGTTTCGTCACTCATCATGCCATCTCTCCTTGAATAGAGGTCAAAAAAGCGCACTGACTTTACTCTGTATAGATGGATACTGGCAAGCAGGAATAAAAATGAAAAACCGGCATTCGCAAATTCGTGAATGCCGGTTTCTTTTCATTGAAAAGGTTATGAAGCGAATGCCTCATCCTTGATTAGTACTCATCATTGTCGTCGTCATCTTCGTCTTCGTCGTCATCTTCGTAAATGCCGAAGCCATATTTGTCATATTTCTCTTCATCATCGTCATCGTCATCGTCTTCATCATCGTCATCGTCATCGTCATCGTCATCGTCATCGTCATCGTCGTCGACAAAATCATCGAAATCATCGTCGTAATCATCATCATAGTCATCGTCTTCATCCTCATCTTCGTCGTACTCATCGTCATCGTATTCGTCCTCATCCTCATCATCATAATCGTCGAAATCATCGTCGTCATCGCGGCGCGATAGTTCGACTTGTTCAGTCAAGAAAAGAGGAAAAGATGAAATGAGTTCTGCTGATATTTCCATGACAACCACCTGTTAAGAAAAAAGGTTAGATGCACCGACATGGTGCGGTATCAACTATAAGAGAGTTCTAAACACTTGTAAGCAGGTATTTTGATTTTTTCACATGGGCAGACGTGGTAAGAGACCCGGACGTCGCTGGGACGAATTGGCAGAGGTGTAAAAATGTCAGAAATTAAAAGAAATTATGGGCTTGAACGCCGTGTTTTGAATGCTTTTTTTCGTTCTGCTTATCAGGTAGACGAAGATATTCGCTGGCGTCGATATCGATTTAATCGCGATATGCTTGAACGTCAGCTTTCCTCTTTGTGTGACAAGGCATTGGATGCGGCATTTCTCGATGAATTGTCGGCGCGTTTTGGTCTGACAGTTCTTCGCGTAGATCCCCTTAAACTGAGCATTTACGGGTTTGAAAAGACTTTTGAACGTCAGGCTATTGCCGAGGGGATTGGTGCTGCCGGCGTTCAGTTCTTTCCAACGCGTCAGAGTGCGACGCGTTCGGCTTTTGAAGCCGCTCGCGAGGCCGCTTATTTTGGTGCCGGCCCTGCAGGACAACAGTTTTTTGACTGCCCTGTCGCTCGCGTCATGCATCAGCTCGATCCCGACGCTTACGTCCCCGAAAATGGAACCATCCTGCGCGATTTGCGCGAAGGTTTCGCTTCCGACGAAATGATTTTCGATATCCTTAATGAGGATAATTTCTTCCAAAATACCATCCATGACGCTTCCGATTTCGAAGCTTTCCAGAAAAATCTCAGAAATGCTCCGCTCTCGGCTGAATTTGTTGAAAAATGCTCCGCCTATTTCGATCGACGGTTCACCATCGGCGTGCGGGATACCATGCGATGGATGCTCGGCTCCCGTCATCCCTGGTTCAATTGGAACTGCGCCAAATCACATATCCTTTCCGCTTTTGAGGCCAATCGCGATACCGACTTTAATACGCCTCAAATCGTCTATTATGCCTACGAACCCACGATGGATGATGTCGAACTCAATGGCTCTCAGGCCGCTAATCTGCGAATATGCCGTGCCTTTGCGTCGATGTTCTCCGAGGCCCTTTCTAAAGAAAATCCTTCCATCGTTTCTGTCATCGAAAGCCGGCTCGAAAAATTGGCTCAGTGGATTCTCGACATCCATCACGATTATCCCGATTTTGATCTCGAATCCGCCGGCAGTTTCGGACCGGCAACGCACATCGATTTCCTCAATCACTCCATTCAGAATAAAGTCACTCAGGATCTTCTTGGACAGGAATTCCAGATGCGCCGAAATCTGAACATGAGATCTCATTTCGCTGCTCGCGGCCTCGACAAGTCCCTCCTTTCCGGCCTTTCCGACATTCAAAAAGAGGTTTTCTTTGCTGTCCTCGACGAACAGCTCGCTCAATATGACAAAAATCATGGCATCAACGGCGAGATGTATAAGAGAATTCCTTGTCTCTTGTTCCTCATTCAGGATTTGGGAAATCCGGTCCCAGGTGATAATGAACGCCTCCTCGACGCTTTCGATCTCTCCGAAATGACGCAGCTCGAACACGCCAGTTATATGCGCTCTTTCCCCGAAATTTCAGAGAAACTCGTCGTCTTTTTTGCCCTCACCCTGCGTCACATGATCGAAACCGAACATGTCCCTGACTTGAAACCCCGCGATTTCGTCAAGGATTTCATGCTCCTCGGACTTTGGGGCACGAGAACTCCTAATATTCGCGTCAATCTCTACGTCGACAAATCTCTCGATGAACGCGATCTCGCCAATAAGCTCACGCGTTCTGAAATCAAATTTGTCGGCACCGAACAGGTCGAAACCCATCCCGTCGAACATATCCGCGAAGAAGCTCGCGCTCTCCGGCTGGCCGTCTCCCACTTCGCTCCCCTCATCGAACCAAGCATCCTGCGAAATCTCGGCACATTCACAATGGCCATGGAGGAATTTCGCGACCAGACCCATGTCTTTAAACTCGATCCCCTTTCCATCATGCATTATGCCGTCGATTTGATTCGCGAATTTGCCCGATACGGCATCAAAGGTTCCGTGACCGATGTCATGACCATTTTCGAATACTTGATGGATTTTACTTATGACGGATTTCAGCACGGGCTTGATAAAACCGCCAAACTCCTCAATAAAGTGAAAAAGTCGTGATCCGTTCATGATTTTGCCCGACGTGTCAGACAAATCCAACGACATTCCAAGACCATGGAACTGGTATCAATTTTTACCGTTCAGTCTTTTGGTTCATGCAGCCAGCCTTTATATGGGCTGGCTGTTTGTTCCGTCCATTGAACCGGGGCTCGTGCCGGAACCTGAATTTCGGCTTTCGGTGCCGGTTCAGGCCGTCGTCCTGGTTGATGAAACATCCGGCGACGCCCCTCGAGAGATATTTGAAAGTGTCGATGAAGCCTTTGATCCGTTTGAGGAAGAGGTCGTCGAGATACCGCCGCTGAATCTTCATCCCGTGAAAAAAACATCGACGGAAAATGCTCCGTCCTCCATGCCTGATACTTCGGAGCCGGTGCGGGAAACGTCCGAAAACGTGACGGCCGTGCGTTCCGGCCTTTCGGATGGAAATGAAAACCGTATTACGCCGGAAAATGGGGAATATCACGGTCAGAATGGAAACGATGAAAGCCGCATGAATACCGGCGAAGAGAAAAAAATGGCGCGCCATGACGATTCGTCCGGAGGCGGTGAAGGCGCGTCTTCATTAAAGAAAACGGAGCCCGATATGGCACAGGTCTGGGCTCTGTACACGGCACAGCTCTCGGCGCATTTCAAACGGTTTCAGGGGTATCCGGAAATGGCGCGCAGGATGAAGCTCAAGGGGACGGTTGTCATCAGCATTGAGCTGAGACGGGATGGAACCGTTTTGTCGGCAGAAGTTGCCGAATCGTCCGGCGTTGCCATGCTCGACGACGCCGCGCTCCAGGCGGCGAAAAAAGCCTCTCCGACGCCGCCGTTCCCGAAAGAAACGACAGAAAACACGCGAAAAATCCGCATTCCCTATCGGTTTAAGTAGGGCGCTTTAAATCTGCAAAAAAAGTATTTCGACGCGTATTGCCCGTGGGCAATAGCGGCGAAGGGCTGCCGTATGACGCGTCATAGGCAGCCCCCAAAAACATCATAAAAGAGCCGTAAGATGGACTCAAATCAGGATTTGCAGGATTTGCAGCTCTTGCATTTGCTGCATCCTCCGCCGCATCCTCCGCACTGTGCGGCTATGCTTTCGTTGAAATGTTCCTGAATAAATTCGGCCCCAAGCTCCTTTCGCGCGATTTCGGGTTCGACGTCGAGCAGGGTCTTGAGCCAGAACTGTGAAATGGTCGCGGTGTCATTTCTTTCGAGCAGGGCGCGGATGAGTTTGCTGGCTGTTTCGCGATCGTATGAATCCCAAAGGGACTTGATGGCGGAATTGTAAACGGTCGGAACATCGACGGTTTTGTCGTCGTCAATGGCTGCAATGAGGGGCTCCACATCGTGGGTTTTGCGGGCCGCGCGGGCAGCTTTCGTGATCGCATTGCCTTTGAGATTCATGAGTACAAGGCCGACAATGAAGAGAATACCGACGATTCCGAGAATATATGTGACATCCATGTGAGTACCTGACTATTCCTTTTAAAGAAGTTCCCTGGGGCCAAAAAAGGCGGCGTCTTTCTATCGACAGCCCGTTCGATTGTCAAGAATGAGGGGCGCAGGATATTCGCTCTGAACGGTTTGAAACGGGATGGCGCCTGGCCGGGCGGACGCGATAGATTTCAGGTTGTGACAATCGCTGTTCTGACTTAGAATGGTTTGTCTTTATTTTGGCCCTTTTCGTGTCAGCCGTGCTCTGGACATGGCTTTTTCAGGAGTGCTTTCATGAATCTATCCCGTCCTGTCAAAATTATTGGCGGCGCCATCCTGCTGGTGATCGCAGCCTGCCTTTATATGTTTTTTATGAAACTCACCCCTCGCGATTTCGTTCGCATGCCCGAGGGCGTTCTCGATGACGCCATTTATGCCGCTCAGCAGCACGATGTGAAAGGTTTCAAGCGAACCTTTACCAAAGACATTCAGGACAAAATTCAGGCCATGCACGACAACAACATGAACCGCGACATGGGCACGACCTCGCAGACAGAAAAGGCCGAACTGTTCTGGACCTGGGATACCGTCATGGAACGCATGGCAAAACAGGGCGGCTTTGAGGTCAAAAAGTCTTCGACCAAATTCCTCGATTACATGATCGACGGCAAAGCCAAGCTCGAAATCGTTTATTTCGACAAGGAACGAAACAAACAGCGTCAGAAAAATTACACGCTTTATCGAAACGACCTCGTCTGGCGAATCGATATTTCCAGCGATCCGGATTTCGTCAAGGCCTACAATCAGTCCGTTCGCAGTTTCCGCATGAATGACAATTACGATCGCGAAGAGGAGTATTAGAATTATTTTTTGGTGGCTTCAGCTATCCGCCCCGATGGGGCGGATACGCTTTCGCCGGCGTGCTGTTCGCTCGATCGCGAATACGCACGCCTTTTTTGTATGCCTTTGTATTAATAAGTAGTTGATGCAGAAATAAAGGACTTAAACTTTGAAATAAAAAGATAATACTTATTCGATTCATGTAAGAGTATGTGAGATAATGGATTGGTTCATTTCAAACCGATTATTTCATTTTACCCCAAAAAATTCGGATCGTTCCGGATCGAACGCATGAAAAGAAAGATTTCTAACCACGTATTTTGTTTCGCATTGCTTATTGTGATGTGCCTGATGACGGGGTGTTTTAGTTCTGTCAAATATTCGGCCAGTCTCGACGAACAAAAGGCGCAGGCGCATTACGGGGATATCGCACTGAGCGGCGATGTCCGCGATAAATGGTGGGAAGCCTATGGCGATGCCGAACTCAATGCCTTTGTCGAAACGGTGCTTCGCGAGAGTCCGACACTGCAGTCAGCCTATCTCAAGCTTCTGGACAGTGAACTGTCATTGAAGCAGACCAAGGCCGGGTACTATCCGAGCCTGAATTTTTCGGCGGGTGTCGGGTACGGCGGCCAGGTTTCAGAGAACAGCTCTCAGGATCCGAGCTACAGTCTGGGGCTGAACCTGAGTTATGAAATCGATTTATGGGGCAGGGTCAGGGCCGAGATGCTTGTCAGCGAGCTTTCGCATCAGTCGGTTGAAGATTCGGCGGCGTCGGCGGCACTTTCGCTTGTTGCGAATGTTGTGACAAACTGGTTTACGGTTCTCTACTATCGGGATCGCAAAAAGCTCATCGAGCGTCAGCTCGAAATTTCCGAGCAGTATTATGCGCTGGTTCAGGATTATTATCGCACGGGGCAGAGCACGGGGATGGATGTTCTCGAGCAGCACCAGCAGCTCGAAACGCTTCGCGAATCACTGGCTGAAATCGATACCAACATTCGAATTACGCAGCGTGCGCTCGAAATTCTGGCAGGGGGAAGCGTGACAGTTGAGGCGGAAGGCTCCCTTCCCGAAGCGATCGATGTCGGCGGCACGGTTGATGCCGATCACCTGATAGAAAGCCGGCCTGACCTTCGGACGGCGCGCCGTAATGCCCAGAAAGCCGATGCCCAGGTTGTCATTGCGCTGGCTGACCGCCTCCCGTCTTTGAAGCTCAGTGCTTCACTTTCGTTTCGGTCGTCGACCATCACGGAGCTCTTCAAAAAGCTTATCTGGGACCTGGCAGCAAACTTCAGTGCCAACATATTTGATGGTTTTCGCAAGACGACGGCAATTGATCGCGCCAAAATTACGTACATCACCGAGCGGTATGCCTACGGCGTGAGTGTTATGCAGGCGATTTCAGAAGTCGAGCAGGCCCTTCTCAAGCTTCGGCTTCGCGAACAGCAGCTCGTCGATGCGCGGGCACAGGTTGAACGCCAGAATCAGATTCTTGAGGTTTCCAGACAGCATTTTGCCAACGGCGATTTGACCTACAATCGTGTTCTGACAGCCTTGAAAAGCTCGATATCGAATTCTCAGTCGGAGCTCGATGCGCGCCGGCAGCTTTTGCTCGCACAAATCGATTTGTTCAAAGCCATGGGCGGTTCGGACTGGGTGAAAAAGGCCACAGAAGAAGGGCATGAACGCGCAAAGGATCTTCTCAAGGCACTTGATGAAGACGATAAAGCCGGCAAAAAAGATTAATTTATAAACTCTCATCCCCATGCAGCGGACATTTCGAACAGTGGCTGAAGTGTTTTTGGCACGGGGGCGGGTAAGGAGACATATCATTGAGCAGCAGTAAAGCAGGACCATTTATCATTCAGGGCGTTGTCGTCATTGCCGCTATTCTTATCGGAATTTTTATTGCCAAAAGTTTTTTGTCTGACTCGGTCAAGGCGATGAAACGGCCGATGAGTGATACCGGTGTGCTCGTCGAAGTTGTCGATGTTCACAGGCAGGATCACGTCGTGACGATTTCCGGCACGGGGCAGGTTCAGGCCAGCCACACACAAAACATAAAAAGTGAGGCAAACGGACGATTGACTTGGATTAGTCCGGAGTTTTATCCGGGAGCGAAGCTCAAAAAAGGCACCGTGATTGCCAAAATTAATACCGAAGAATATGGCATCAAACTGTCGAATGCGAAGATTCAGCTCCGTCAGAAAGAAGTCAATCTGATGCTTGAAGAGGCGAAGGGAAAGGCAGCCTCGAGTGAACTTGAGACGCTCAAGAACACGATGTCGGACACGCAGCTCACGGAAGACGAAGCCAGTCTGGTCAAGCGTCAGCCGCAGCTTCAGCAGGCACTTGCCGATGTCGAACTGGCCAAAAACAATGTCAAACAGGCACAGATCGATTACGACAAGAGCATCGTGAAATGCCCATACGATGCCGTTGTTCAGACGACCAATGTCTCTCTTGGCGAGTATATTTCGGGGGGGACACAGCTTGGAACGATTATCGATTCGAGTGAGCACTGGATTTATTTGAGTTTGAATCCGACGAACGTTGGCTGGCTCAATCTTGACAATGACATCAGCAAGCTGAAAGCCGATGTGAAGTATGAAATCGGCGGCAAGACGGTGACGAAACCGGCGGTTGTGAAATCGATTCAGCCGGCTGTTGAGTCGTTGGGCCGCATGGTTCAGGTGCTTTTAGCCGTCAAGGAACCGATGGGTGAACCTGCGGCGGAATCGCTTCTCGTTGGAGCTTTTGTCACGGCTACGATTTATGCGGCAGAACCGCTCAACAGCATTGAGCTGTCGCGAACCCATGTCCGCGAGGGCAATCAGGCTTATGTCTGCACCAAAGACTATACGCTGTCGATACGAACGCTCACGACGCCGTTTAAGACGACGGACAATGTGTATGTCACCGATGGACTTGAAGATGGCGATCGCGTTGTCACGACACTCATCAGCTCCCCGGTGGAAGGACGCAAGCTCAGGGTGAAAGGCGAAGAGTCAGAAACAGAAGGCAGGAAGGAACCGGGCATGGCAGGCGGCGGTTCCAGAGGCGGTGGTCCCGGTGTCGGCAGTCCTCGAGGTGCCGGCGGACCGCCTTCGAAGTAACTCGAAAGCTCGTTTTGATCCCAATTCCCATTAAGTTAAGACGTGTCACGTCTCTGAAATAGATTACGCCTATGGAAACATCTGATAACAAGAGCCAACAGACACCGGAAACAAAGCCTCAGGTTCAGAATACGGACAAAACTCAGGCCGGAAAGTCCGAAAAAAATAAGTCTCAGACCGAGCCCGGCGGCGAAAAAAAGCCGGCTGATCCCGAGACACCTGTGTCCAAAACTAAGATGGATGCGAACAGGAAGATGTCTGGAAAATCAGAAAAGCCGGCGCCCGAACCGGAGAAAAAGAAAGAACCGATTGTCGTCGAGAAATCGCTTTTTCACGGGCCGCTTGCGTGGATGGCACAAAATAGCGTTGCCGCTAACCTGCTCTTCTTTATGTTCATCGTCGCCGGGCTCGTTATGTATCCCTCGCTTCGCAAGGAACTGATGCCGAATACCGAAACCGAACGCATCATGATCACGGCAAGTTACCCGGGATCAACGCCGGATGAGGTCGAAGAGGGGATGGTGATGGCCATTGAAGAATCCGTTCGAGGACTCAATGGCGTCAAACAGATAACGAGTTTTGCATCCGAAGGTTCCGGAAACGTCATGGTCGAACTTCGTGACGGCGTCAACGTCATGAAAGCCCGAAATGAAATCGAGCGTGCCGTCGACCAGATTTCAACTTTTCCAAAAGATATGGATAAGCCGGTCATCAAAGAAATGGCCCGAAAATCCTCCGTTTTGTCGGTCATCGTTTATGGTGACACAAACAAGGCTGCACTGCGTGAAATTGCTGAAGAAGTCCGTGATTCGCTGATTTCACAGGATGGTGTCAGCATGGTTGAGCTGGAAAACGTCGAAAGCCCTGAAATTTCGGTCGAAATATCGCAGGAAGCTGTGCAGGCTTATGGCTTGAAGATTTCAGACGTGTCGAGTGCCATCAGTGCGAGCTCTGTCGATTTGACTGCCGGTAACCTCAAAGCAGAAAGCGGTGCTGTGACCCTGAGAACGACCCTTCGAAAGCGTTATGCCAGCGAATTTGAAAACGTCGTTCTCAAATCCGGAACCGATGGGCGAGTGATTAAGCTCAGCGACGTTGCAACCGTCACCGATGGGTACGAAGAATCCGATTATTCGGCCCAATACAACGGCAAACCGGCCGTTCAGATGACCGTTTACTGCCTCGGTGATGAAACGCCGGTCGGCGTCTCGGACGCCGTGCACAAATACATCGATGAGCATGATGGAACTTATCCCAACGGCATTGAAGTCGGCATACGTAACGACCGTGCCGATTCTTACCGAGTCCGAATCGATTTGCTCATGAGCAATGCTTATTCCGGTCTCGTTCTCGTTCTGCTGTTCCTCGGTCTATTGCTCGATCTTCGCATTGCCTTCTGGGCAGCCATGGGTATGGCAACCGCATTTATCGGTTCGATTGCGGTCATGGTTCTGTTCGATGTTTCCTTTAACATGATTTCACTGTTTGGATTCATCCTGGCTCTGGGCATTGTCGTCGACGACTCGATCGTCATTGGGGAAGAATTCTACGTCAATCATCAAAGAGGCGTGAAAGGCACAATTGCCTCGCTCATGACCCTTAAATCGGTGTCTGTTCCTGTTATTTTCTCGGTTTTGACCTCGATTATTGCGTTCATTCCGCTCATGTTTTTGCCGGGCATGCTTGGCAAAACCTATCGGGACTTGCCGATTATCGTGATCATTATTTTGTGCATTTCGATTACGGAATCGATGCTGATACTGCCTGCCCATCTTTCGCACATGAAGCGCAAAACGGAAGGTTTTCTGCATCTTTTTGAGATATTGCAGCGCAAGATTGCGAATGGATTTGAGTGGTTTATCAACAAATTTGTACGCGGATTTATCGTTTTCTGCGTTCGGTTTCGGTATGCGGTTGTTGCGTTGTCAATTGCACTGCTGATTGGAACGCTTGGATATGTGATGAGCGGCCGGCTTCGTTACACGATGATGCCGGAGGTCGAAGGCGATCAGGTGACGGCATCGATACGAATGGCAGAGGGCAGTCCTGTTAGCCGCATTCGCGAAGTCGAAAAGTACGTGCTTCAAAAGACTCAGGAAACGATGGCCGATTTTGGGGAAGAACATTTCAAGGGATATTATTCGCAGATTTCGGGCGGCACATCGGCGCAGGTTCAGGTGTATTTGACGCCGGCCAATGAGCGCGAAGGACTGTTTGCGTCGAGTGATTTTTCCAAAGCATGGAGAAACAAAGTCGGCGACATTCCCGGTGTTGAATCGATGGGATTCAGGTTTAACCAGGGCCCCGGCGGCGGCGGCGGCGGCGGCGGCATGGGCGGAAGCAGTTCCGGCGTTCAGTTTAATCTTTCTCACCGTGACAGCGATATTCTGGAACTCGCAGCTGCTGATTTTGCCGAACGTCTCAAAAAATATGACGGCGTCATGGACGTCGATGTCAACACTGCAGCCGGCAAGGCTCAGCTTTCCTATAAACTCACGCCTGAGGCCAGAGCTCTCGGCATTACTGAAAATGATTTCGCCAAACAGCTTCGTGCGGCCGTTTATGGAAATGAAGCTCTGCGTCAGCAGCGCGGTCGAAATACCGTCAAGGTTTTCGTTCGTTATCCAAAGGACATTCGTTCTTCCGAAGCACTCGTCGAAGACTTCCTTATTCGTACTCCGTCCGGTGGCGAAATTCCGCTTTCCGAAGCAGCAACCGTTGAACGCGGTCATGCCTATAAAAGCATCCAGAGAACGAACAGCAAACGTATTCTCACTGTCGGTGCCGAACTCGACGGCGATGTCACGACCGTTGAACAGGTTCAGCGACAGCTCGAAAAGAAAGATATGGCTGAACTTCAGACCAGCTATCCGGGACTGACGCTTTCCATGGGCGGCATGCAGGCTGATTCCGGCGAAATGTGGTCAAAAATGATTATGTTCTTCGCATTTTCGCTTTTCGTCATGTATGCCATGCTCGCCATTTCTTCGCGTTCATATACGCAGCCAATCATGATTCTCGTTGCCATTCCGTTCGGTTTCGTCGGCGCAATTCTCGGCCATATCTGGTTGGGCTATAACCTGAGCCTTATCAGTATCCTCGGCATGATTGCGCTCTCCGGCGTTGTCGTCAACGCATCGATTGTTTTGACAAGCGTCGTCAATGACTTCCTCAAAGAAGGCATGACGCTTCGCGATGCCGTTATTGAAGGCTCGACAAAGCGTTTCAGACCGATTTTCCTCTCGGTTATCACGACATTCCTCGGCGTTTTCCCGATGATCCTCGAAACATCCAAAGAAGCCCGTTTTCTCATCCCAATGGCCATCAGCCTTGGCGTGGGCGTTCTCTTTTCTGCCGTCATTACGATCGTTATTGTGCCTTGCAACTATGTCATTCTCGACGATATCAAGACGATGATTTTCGGCAAAAACTCGGGTGAAAAGAAAGATGAGGGTGATGTTGAGGTCATCATTCAATAGATGACGGCGATTTTTTGAATGGCACATCGGCATTGTCGATATGCCATTCGTTTTTTATGGCGGAATGAAAGCGGCTTTGCCGCTGCACGTTATCGCAAGCCGTATGCGCCATTTATGCGCATAGGCGCGCGCACCTGCATGGCGTATCGGCCTGGCCGATAGCCATGCTCCATATCAAATAAATCACAACCAAAAGAAACCGAGCGTGAGTCCCGTGAGGGCAAAAGTGACGGCGATGGCGAGTGATTTGACAAACGGCCAGAAGGACTGCAGGCGGAGGCGTTTCAGGATGAAGTGCAGGTTGATGCAGGCCGAGGTTGTGATTGCGAGTCCGAAGATGACGGCGATGGCGATAGGGCCGTTGAGGTCGGGGAAGCAGGCGAAGGCTGAAACGATTCCGATGGTGAGGATGAGGAGTTTGATGATGCAGGATTGAAGACGTCGTTTTTCGCCGCCGATGGCGATCATGGTGCCCTCGAAGATAAACGCGCAGGTGGCGGGCAGAAACAGACACATGGTCAGGGCGATGGGGACGACCTCGACCCAGGCATCATTATAGACAAGAGGGACGATGTGCAGGGCAGGGGAGATGGCGCCGACTGCGAGTCCGGATACGAGGATAAAGCCTTTGAGGATTTTGGTGAAGAGGGAACGAAGGGTGTCGTCGTCGTCCTGCACTTTGGAAAAAGAGGCGAAAAAGACGTTGTTTGCGGCGCCTGAGAGGGAATTGACGGGGGCGACGGTGAACTGCTGGGCCTGTGAATAGAGGCCGAGTGTGGCCGGGGTGAGGTAGGCGGCGAGAAGGAGCTTGTCGATTTGGTTAAAGACCTGGGTCACGGACAGAGAACCGAATTGATAGAGGCTGAATTTGGTGAGTTTTTTTAGGTCATCACGATGGATGCGGATTGCGGGATGCCAGTCGACGGAGAGTGAGGCGATGGCCCAGCGGACGAAACGCATGGCGACGGCGGCAATGGCGATGGAAAGTGCGCCGAATCCGAGGATGGCGAGTACAATGGCGGTTCCGGAAAAGACGATTTCGCCGACGAGATCGCGGATGGCAAGGTTTGTAAACCGCAGATTGCGTTGAAGAATGGCGTTTGGAAGAATGGCGAATGCGTTAAATGGCAGGGCAAAAGCGGCAATGATGGTCAGGCCGGCGGGCAGGGCAAAGGTCGATTCGATGATGGGGGCGCCAAGAATGATGGCCGTAGCGATGATCGTTGTCGAGATGAGGACGAAGGTAAAAACGGACTGAAACATCCGCTGGGAAGTGTCTATTTCCTTGATGATAGCGGTTCCAAAGCCGAAGTCGGCGAAGGCAACGGGAAGATTGACACAGGCCAGAATGAGAGCCATGAGGCCGACTTCATGCGGAGAGAGCCAGAACGGGAGCAGAAAGATTGTCAGGAAACGAAGCCCCATGGCGAAGATTCGAATGCCCATGCTGGTGGCGAGACCGTGAATGATTGTTTTAAGGAGGCTGGCCATATAAAAAAGAAGTGAATAATGAGTGAGTTCGAGGCGTTGTGAGTGCCACGCAGAAAGCTATACCATAAAGAGGATGAAAAAGTGTGAGAAGGTGTGGGGTATGGGTGTGAGATACGGGAATTTGCCGATTTGGTGGATGTGGGCTAAACTCAAAGGGCTGTACTGATATGGCCGGAGAGGCCAAATGGAGTTGTCGTGTCTAACCTCAAGTGTAGAATGTGCCTGAAAGTGAACCCTCCGGGGAGTCGGTTCTGCAATTATTGCGGAAGTGACCTGAATTTTACGATTCAGCCGGATGGACTGTTGCCGCAGGGAGCAGTTCTTCGAGGAAGCTATGTCATAGAGAATGTGATCGGAGAAGGCGGCATGGGAGTCGTCTATCGATGCCATCACAAGACGCTGGGGACGCGGTATGCTCTGAAAGTTCTGGAGCCAAAACTTGCGCGCATCGAGATGCTTCGTCAGAGATTTCTGGCGGAAGCAAAGATACAGGCGACCGTAATACATCCGCATATCGTGCATGTTCTGGATGTCATTGACAGTGACAAGGACGGCGGGATTCCCGGCGTTTTGGCCATTGTTATGGAGTATGTTGAAGGCGAGTCTCTGGATGCGAAAATTGAAGATCATCCATTGTCGGAAAAAGATGCGGTTTCAACGGCGCTTGTCGTTCTGGATGCAATCGGTTTTGCCCATCATGCAGGGATAGTTCACCGGGATCTGAAGCCGAGCAATATCATGATCAGCTCTGCGGATGCGAAAGAAGCCTTGTATCGCGGTGTCAAAGTGATGGACTTTGGGATTGCCAAGCTTTTGCAGGAAAACGAGAACGATCATCACACGGTGACGGGAACGCACATGGGGACACTCCGGTATATGGCGCCGGAACAGATTCAGAATGCGCGGGATGTCGATGAACGCACCGATCTGTATGCGATTGGTCTGACGTTGTATGAGCTGTTATGCGGTCGAACGCCATTTGAAGAGTATCGTGAGTTTGAACTCATCAATGCCAAGATGTCGATGAAACCGCCCTCGATGAAAACGTATCGGAGTGACATTTCGGACAGGCTGGAAGCCATTGTGATGAAATCGCTTGAGAAGGATCGAGCGAATCGATATCCGAATGCGGAGTCGTTCCAGCGTGCACTCCTGTCGCTGGGTGGATATGACGATATTCCACTGATGCTCAATCCTTATGAAGGCACGGCGGTTCTTCCGACTAATCAGAAGCTTCAGAAAAAGATTGAACGGGCGATAGCGAAGAGCAATGAAGCCGCCAACGGCGATGCAAAGGCGAATAAGGGATCGTTGTTTTCGGCGAAAAAGTCGTCAAAGAGTGCGGGATCCAGGCCGATAACTCTTCATGAAATACCGGCGGACGGAGAGAAGTCGTCGGCCAGGGCAAACGGAA
The DNA here is from genome assembly GCA_045599245.1 of Myxococcota bacterium. Taxonomy (GTDB): domain Bacteria; phylum Myxococcota_A; class Bradymonadia; order UBA4248; family UBA4248; genus UBA4248. The sequence goes on along the minus strand of JAZRVP010000086.1, from coordinate 1,724 downwards.
AACAGGGACAAAAAACGCCATCTGCGGGAGAGAAAAAGGACAAGGGAACGAATGCTTCGTTTTTGAAACATGCGCCTTCTCACAAATCGATTGTTCAGCTCTCGAAAGAAAATAAAGAGGCATCCGCCCCTGGGACACCGTCCAAAACGTTTAAGCGCAGTCCGTCCAAATTTGGAACATCGTCGAAGAAATCCCGCATGAAGACAGGGGTTGAAGCCGAAATCAGGAAACAGAACGATTCAGGCAGTGGCAATGGCGAGGCAGCAGTTCGAAGAGAAGAGCCTGTGGCTGCAAAAGACGAGTCTTTGAATGAAAAGAAGTTCAAGACAGAGAAAAAAATAGACAAACGTTCTGAAGAAGAGGATGCCTCGAAAAAGGTCGAGGAAGTCGCCAATAAATCACCAAAACATTTGGAGACTCAGGAAAAAGTCAATACACGCCGTGATTTGGGGGAAGAAAAGCCAGAGGGTCGAAACAAGACGGGAAAGACGACGTCCGGAACAAAGGCGAAGCCTGGCGAAATGACAAAGCGTCCCAAATCGGCGATAAAAATCGTCGTAATTCTGCTGATCATATTGATTTGCGGGGGTGTCATATATCGGCACTATCACAAGATGCCTATCCAGACGCCGGCAGTCGAAATGGAGGCGAACAGGAACGAAGCGGTGCAGGAGCGTGATTCCGTAGTCGATGACGTGTCTCAGGTTCCATTCAAGGAAATAGAGACGGAAACGGGGCGGATGACGGTGATTCCTGCGGCGCGCCACTGGATAAGCCAGGGGCGTCAGGATGAACTTCATCCCGTTGAACTTCCGGCTTTTGCGATCGATCAGCATGAGGTGTCGTATTACGACTATATGCGATGTGTGGAAGCGGGCAAGTGTGCGCCGGTTGGTCAGGTTCCGGAGGATATCAATAAGCCGGTGACGCAGATAGGGTATGGAAGTGCCGAGGCGTACTGCAAGTATGCAGGCAAGGCGTTGCCAAGTGCGGCACAGTGGGAGGCAGCGGCTCGATTTGGGGGAACGACGAACGGGATCACGGATGTGAATGTGACCTGTGAAAACATTCATTTTGGTGCCGGAAAACGAGGTGAGTGTCAGAAAGTGAACGCGAATGGTCCGGAGAGTGTGTTTTGGCGTGTTCAGAGCAGCAATCCCGGGCATTTGTTAAATATGCTTGGCAATGTCAGGGAATGGACGTCGACAGCCGATAAGAAAGAGCGCCAGAAATATGTGACGAAAGGCGGGAGTTATCTATCGGAACGTAAAGAGATCAACATCAGCGTCGACACGTTGACCTCGGTGAATTCAGGCGAAGCGGATTTGGGATTTCGCTGTATTCGTGAGCAGTAGGTATATGTGGCCTTGCTATCGGCTTTGCCGATACGCAAGGCTTTTGCGGCCGCTATTCGGGGTGCGAATACGCGGCCGCATTTTTTTTGAAAAAAAACTTGCGCACATTGTTCGAGGCGCGTATAAGGCCGCCTCGTTCGACGGGCTGAAGAAAAAGAGCCTGCGGCAATCTTGAAAACCGAAGAAGAGAGAGAAATATAAAGCAGAAGTGCGAGCCTAAAAGAGTATCTGCGGAGCAGATGCACGGGATGCGAAAGCATCTTGTAACCGCGTATCATGCTACGCGGTATCAAAGAAGAAAGAAAAGCCGTTTTGTAAAACGGCTCAATATACAAGATCAAACTGGAGAGTTTGATCCTGGCTCAGAAC
>JAZRVP010000085.1:0-4307 GCA_045599245.1 Myxococcota bacterium | reverse complement strand
TCACCAATCGTGCATAGAGCCTTAAGCAACGATAGACTCGAAAGAAATGGTTTTGTTTCATTACTATCACGCTATAAGGCTGTTAAAGCATAGCAAAAGAACCGCCGTGTACTGAACGGTACGCACGGTGGTGTGAGAGGTCGGCTAACCAAATAATGGTTAGCCTCCTACTCGATCTTTTGGGGGCAGCGCGGCGGGCTTCCGGGCCTGCCCATATTCACACATTTGCCGTGTGCGTATTGGCCGTCAGGCCGATAGCACCGGCCAGGGCGCGCGTATCGAGGCTCGCACTCGATAGCCGCCCAACCTCTTAACTCATTTCTTGCGTATCTGCGCGCCATACGTGTAAACTAGCTCCGCTCGTTTTTTTCTTACGGCTCTTTTACGCTGATTTTCTTTACGGAGTTTATTATGCAGGAAGTTAATTTTGCGGTCCTGGCCGGTTGCACGGCCGTCGAACTGCTGCCAAAACTCGGGCTCATCGGCAACTTCATCACAAAGGAAAAACCTGACCTTAAAGCACTTAAACGCTTCTTCAAGGAACGCGATTTCTTCGATAAGGATCGATTCGAGACTTTGCTCAACTTCCTCGATATCGACTATTCAAACGAAAAGAAAATTCTGCCCGGCGAGTTTATCTCTAAACTCCTCAAAATTATCGATCCGGAAGACCGAAAAAAACATCTCTTCGAGCATCTGACCAATAAAAATCAGATCCTCATGAAATACGTCATGGATGGAATTGCTGAACGGCTTTATTCCACCAACGAAATGTATCGTTATCTCACGAGCTACGTTTATCCCGGGACCTATCTTACGCTCGTCGATTTCCGCTATTGGATGCTCTGGCTCGAAGCCAGTGAGCATATCAAGGTTGTCGGCATTCGCTGGGGATTGAGTGACCTCGGAAAAGAGGCTATGGACAAAATCGTTAAACTTATCGATGTCGATGAACTTCTCGACGCAGAAAGTGACGACGATGATGACGATGACGATGATGATGACGACGATGACGACAGTGCATCAAAGGATCGTCGTGACGATGATGACGATGATGACGATGACGACGATGACGACGAACATGAGGATTCATCGGCTGCATCTGTTTCTTCAGCGTCTGATGACGATGACGACGAGGATGTGCCTGCCCCTGCGTCTGTTGCTGCGCCCAGGACTGCGCCTGCTGCCGCGCCTGCACCTGTGACTGCTGCTCCGGTGGCTGCCCCGGTCGCCGCTCCTGCCGCCGTTGCCGCGCCTGTTCAGTACGTTCCAGCCGTTTCCGTTCCCGTGTCTTCCACCCATGTCGAGGTTGTCGTTCAGCCTGTCGTTCCCAAAGACGATACGCCACTTCATCTCGTGCGCGAAGCCTTTGCTGCCGCCGATGAAGAAGAGGAAGAGGATGAAGAAGGTGAAATGGGAAGTGCCCCGGCCGTCCGCATTGGTCAGTTCAGACTGGATGAGTCCATGGTCGAGGACAATCTTCGCGCCCTGCGCGTCTGGTGGCAGTCAAAACCCGGCGGAAAACTTCTTTCCGCTTCCGATTACGGTTTCTCCAAAGCCGATTTCGACGACGATCCCCTTTATGCCATCTTCAAACTCTCGGCTCTTGCCCTGCAGCTTTTCAGATATGGCGGAAAATTGAACACCGGAAAAGGCGGACAGTCTTATGCCATGCTTGATCAGATGGGATTTTACTCAAATCTTATGCGTTCGACGCAGTCGGTTGATGACATCCTTCTCGCGCTGTTCGATGGCGGCATGGCCGGACGGACCGAAGATTTCGGCAACCTTCACTACCTGCTTATTATTCGGCGTGCACTGAAAAATCTCGGTCAAGACGGCATCAAATCCCTGATCGCTTCGGAGTCCGTAGCCGATGTCGTCATGGGGCTTTGGGAACATATCGGTCATTTCCAGCTCACTTATGAAATCCTTTGGATGACCAGAGAACTGGCGGCGATGGAAGTTCTTTCGTGTGAGGATGCCATGTCGATTGGCGTTGTGCCGCTTCCAAAAGTGCGCGAAACCGCATTCAGACTGGGGTTCATCGAGACGCCTTATGCAGCCGATTTCGCCCATCTCGTTCAGATTTCGAGACGTTTGTCGAAGTTTTTCGGGGCCGGCGATGCCTGGGAAGCTCCACTCGTTTACTTCGAGCCGAAACGTGAGCTTCGATACGATACATCCGAACCCGCCTATTTCACGAGAGATCAGCTCGGTATCGATTAATCTTTTTTGCCACGGGGTGAACTTATGACCGAAGAACAGAATGAAACTCAGCCTCAATATGTCTCTCAGCCTCGTGGCCAGGTAAGAATTGCCGGTCTCAATCCAGAGGCCGTCGATCAACGGCTCGCGGAATGCTCTGACTTCTTTGCAAGACACTGCGATGAGGCTGATTACCGAAATCTCGACTGGTATCTGGGCAGAATGCAGCTTCGGTTCGGCGTCGGTGATGACATCATCGACGTCGTTGACGATATCTTTATGGCTGCAAGATGCCTGCACGATCGTGCCGCCATGCACCTCGAACTGAAGCCGCCCGAGATGTTCATGTCCAGGCGTATCATGCCCGTTGAACTCGGTATTTTGAGCGGAATGCCCATGATGACCATCGAGTTCTCGGCGACTTATGGTTTGCCTCTCATGATGGTCATTGGAAAAACGGCTCCCGATGAAATCATGCAGGAAGTCAATCAGATGACTTCTTACTTTAGACGTGATTTCTGTACGGATTTTGCGGAGCTCACGAAGCTTTCGGCTGTCGTATATGCCGGCGCGCTGGCTGCCATTGGGCGCGGTTTCGACGATGAAGCCATGGTTGCACTTAATTTGTACGGGCAGGCCCGTGATTCTCTTCGCGGCATGCCGCCGGCCTCTCTCCTTCCCAGACTCAAACGATACGATGCCCTCAACACGGCATTGATGTGTCTGTGCACGCAGAATTTTGAGGTCATTGGCAGTTTGCTTGCGCCGGAAGCGGAGGCTTTTGCTGCCGCACAGACGCGGGCCGCCGGCGATGATTATCTCGAACCCTCTAAAATGCCGCCTCCTAAATACTTCGATCTCTCCATCCTCGCTATTCTCGCGCTCATCGTTTTGCGAGGTGAAGCCATCGTTTTGCCAGAAACGGGCGCCATTGCGGCGTATCGCGATTTCGTGCGAGGACTGACCGAGGCACCGGAACATCGCCTTGAAGTGCCAGGGCTCGATGAAGAAACGCGGCGCATTCTCGAACAGGCCGGTATCGATCCCGAAAATCTCGGCGTCGATAACTCCTTCCAGGACGAAAAAGCCGCCTCTGAAGCCAGAGCCGCTGAAATTTTTGAGGAAAAACAAAGACTCGCTCAGCAGGCTGTGCGCGAAAAATTGCGCCAGGCTTCCGACGATGGCGAGCAGACTGATGAGGCTCAAAGCCTGAATTTACCCCGTTCTGAGCGATTGAAACTTCACGATGACGATGTCGTGGTGGAACAGGAACAAAGGCGTTCATATTCCGATTTCTTTAGCGGCGATGATCGCGATGACGAAGCCGCGAGAAAGGCAAATGAAGAAGACGCCGAGGTGAACGATGAGGCGGATGCTCAAAAGAAAGATTATGCTGCTTTCTTCGAGGGACAGGATAATTTGCCGGGAACGGTTGCCGAGGAAGACGAAAATAACGCCGATGTGGCAAAAGACTTTAGCAGTTTCTTTGCGGACGGTGCCGAAGATGACGAGGCTATTCGTGACAAAATTGAACGCGAAATGGCTCCCGCACATGATAATGAGAAAACGACAAAGGACTTTAGCTGCTTTTTCTCTCATGATGACGAGGACGATTCCGCCATCAGAGCTCATGTCGAGGAAGAATCAACGCAAACCGTTGATACCGGCCGCAATTATGCCGCGTTTTTTGACCAGAGCGATGACAGGGAACGTCCGGCTTTTGATGACGGAAGCAATGATGTCACCGAAACGCGTTCGTTTTCTGCCGATTTCTTCTCCTCGGAAAACAAGTCGTCTCTGAGCCTGAAGATGACGTCTGATGACGAGGAAAAGCCGGTCAAAGTCGAAGAAAAGCCGGCGCCAGTTGCGTCAAAACCGGTTGAACGCGACGAAGTCGAAGACGAAGACGATGACAAACCGCGACGTGACTTTTCACGTTTCTTTGTCGAAGAAACGGAGCCGGTTTCCGGCCTGAAGATGACGTCGGATGACGAGGAAAAGCTGGTTAAAGTCGAAGAAAAGCCGGTGCCTGTTGCGTCACAGCCGATTGAACGCGACGAAGTCGAAGACGAAGACGATGACAAACCGCGACGTGACTT
>JAZRVP010000084.1:0-7292 GCA_045599245.1 Myxococcota bacterium | reverse complement strand
TTGGGAAAAGAGTACGATTCGTTCGTGGCTCAATGGTTATGATCAAAGTTACAACACCGTTGGTAAGAGCTATACGAGCGATAACTTCATCGATGCAGCGTTTACAACGACTGAAAAGGCCAAAATTGTGTCATCAAACGTTCCAGCCCATGCCAATCCGTATTGCGACATCACATCACCCGGTAATGCGACAACCGACAGAATATTCCTGCTCAGCATTACCGAAGCTCAAAACTATTTCACAAACAGTGATAACAGCAAAGCCGATGCAACGCGTTATGCGGTTAAAAAAGGAGCTTATGTTTTGGGTTCTGAATCAGGAAGACATACTTCAAATGGAACATGCACAGATGCTCACTGTTCACCTCTCTGGTGGCTCCGGTCGCCGGGCAGCTTCGATAGCGACGCCGCGTACGTCGACGATCGCGGTTCCTTCAGCAACATGGGCAACTATGTCAACGCCGTTAACATCGCGGTTCGTCCCGCTTTATGGGAGAACTTTTAATCAGTAATCTTTCAATCAGTAAATCTCATCCCAGCGCGCCCTTTAGGGCGCGCAATCTCGAACGCCGTTAAAGGCGTTCTAAAGGCCAAAGGCTGTGCCGCCCCCTGGGGGGCCGGCGTTAGCCGGTTGGGGGAAAATAAATCCCGCGTAAGCGGGTCGCACAAAATTTTTTCCGAGGCGTATGAAATAGCCTCGGTGCGGCGGCGTATGAAATAGCCGCCGCTATCAAGCCATGCCCCCCAAAAAAACAGGGACGTCCGAATTGGACGTCCCTGTTTTATATGCCGTATGCGCCACGGCGCATAGGCATATTTCCAAACCGATATTTTTATTTATCGAGAGCGCTCAAATCAATTTTGGGTTTTGACGAAGCGATAACTGGTTTGTTTGAGCCAGCGGGTTTAGCAAGATTTGCGGGAACTTCGAGACCGACCATATCATAGACATCTTTCATCGGGGGAATAGCTTTCATCATGGAGCTGAGAAAGTTAGAAGTGGTTGAAGAGCCATCCTGACCGCCCATGGTATCCCAAACGGTGATTTTGTCGATGTTGACGCCTTTGATGGCTTCGACCTGGGTTTTGACGAGTTCTTCGATTTTGTCGGTCATCATGAGTCGAACTGCGGCATCGGGATCGCCATTAGCGGATTTAACGAGCATGAGGAAACCTTCAGCACGTTTAGCGAGTTGAGCCTTGTAACCATCAGCTTCAGCCTGCATTTTGAGCAGGAGAGCGTCGGCCTGACCTTTTGCTTTACGGCGAATGGCTTCAGCCTCAGCTTCAGCGGCGATTTCGATACGTTTTTTCTCGATTTCAGCCTGAACGAGGACGTCGGCCTGCATGGTAGCTTTCTGACGTTCGGCACGAGCGAGTTCGGCTTTTTCTTCAGCGGCATAAGCTTCACCTAAAGCGCGAGCGTTCTGAACTTTTTCAGCGGAGTAAGCGCGGGAACGAGCTTCAGCTTCGGCTTCACGGCGGCTGGCTTCGGACAGAGCGATCTGAGCAGCTGCCTGGTTTTCAGCGGCGATAGCTTCGGCGTTGCGAGCGGCGACGGCGGAACGCTGAGTTGCTTCAGCTTCTTTTTCAGCGGCAAGAGCTTCAGCATTGCGGGCAGCGATAGCGGCACGACGTTTACTTTCGGCTTCTTTTTCAGCGGCAACAGCAGCGGCTTCCTGTTCGGCGACTTGTTTACGCTGTTCGGCATCTGTTTTTGCGATTTCGATGGCTTCGGCTGCCTTCTCTTTTTTCTCGCCGGTGTTACCTTCGCGTTCGCGTTCAGCAACGTTTTTCTTTGCTTCGTTGATGGCTTTTGCTTCGGCTTCTTTACCGAGGGCGTCGATATATCCGGACTCATCGCGGATATCGGTGATGTTGGCGTTGATCAGACGAAGACCGATTTTTTTGAGTTCAAATTCGACGTTTTTCTGAACAGCGTCCATGAACTGATCACGCTGTGTATTAAGTTCTTCGATGTCCATCTGAGCGATGATGAGACGAAGCTGACCAAGAATGATTTCGTTGGCGAGATTGACGACATTGCCGAGGGAGAGACCGAGGAGGCGTTCTGCAGCATTCTGCATTACGCGCGGTTCCGTCGAAATACCGACCGTGAAGCTGGCGGGAACGTCAACACGAATGTTCTGTTTTGAAAGTGCACCACGAAGGTCGATATTGAGTGAAAACGGCGTCAAATCGAGGAATTGATAGTCCTGGAAAATAGGAACTACGAATGCCGTACCACCATGAATACATCTAGCTGACTGAGCTTCACCGGATGCATTGTTTCCAACCTTACCATAAACGACAAGGATCTTGTCAGAAGGACAACGACGAATGCATTTGATGATACTGACGATGATAATGAAGGCTACAACGCCAACAGCAATCCACAAAATGGTTGAAAACTCCATTCTCGACTCCTTTTATAAAAAAAGCAAAACAGCCCCACAAAGGACCATAAACTACCAAACTTATTGTATTCGCAACGAAACAGCCGCGATTTTTACTCTATGTTACCACAGGATGCTTTTTATTAAAACATTCCTTTAACTTCCTGTTCATGCTACGCCATTTCTTCCGATTCTCGCTGAACAACAAGAACATCCTCACCTTCAAGGCCAACGACTCTCACTCTTGTTCCCGTCTCTATCGGTGTTTCATCATGACTGACTGCCTGAAATTCTCTCAATGCACCGTTGAGTTCGAGATTGACCTTACCCTCGCCCTTATCCACGGCCGGAACTGTCAGATAGACTTCACCGATTTTCCCAATGGCCTTGGGCATCTTCAGATTGCCGCTTTCCTGAAGATTCATCACGGCTCTCATGATGAGCGCAACCACAACCATCATTGCCGCGCCACTGAACAATCCCATGATGGATGCCACCACATAGGATCCGCTCATCTCATGACCGGCCAAGGTTGCCCATGATCCAATACACAAAAATGACAATATTCCATTGAGGGTAAAGAAATGAAGGCCTGACGCCGTGGCACCATCATCTCCGTCACAGCCACCCGCATCGCCATCGCCGCCAACATCCGCATCAAAACCACCAAGTCCAAAAAGCATCATGATCGCACGAATAACAAAAAGAACGCTACTCACGATCGCAATCACATACATCACATACAAAAACGGACTCAATTCTTCCATAACACGCCTCCTCATGGAACCATATACTTTTATCACACTGCATTCTGACTGAAAAACAAAAAAAGCCGCCTTGTCAGCGGCTTTTCTTCTCTATGAGACCATTATGAAACAGTCTCACACGCCATATCAATTAATCATCAGTTGCCGGCTTCGCCCTTGTTGTCCTCGATAATCGGCGGAATAAGGAAGTAGGCAATACCGGAGTTCAGAACGGAACCGTCGCCGGAAACCTTAACGCGAGCCTTGACAACATACGGTTCATCTTTAGCCGGGAACAGGGATTGGGCTTCGACAGGAATGACGTCATAGCAAACACTGGTCCCCGGTTTGAGGTCTTTGATACCAGGATACGCGCCGGAAATAATGGTATTGGAAATATTCGTGCAGATACGATTTTGAACGGTCGAGCCCGTTTTATTGATATCGAGATGATGGATCAGCTTAGCCGCATTGGCATCAATATCTTCGACCGAAGATGTAATCTGCATCGGCATATTCTTGGCAATATCGCGAACCATCTCTGCGGCTTTTGTACTTACGTTCGAACTTGTAATCTGTGTGATATAAAGTTCACTTTCCGATGCTGACGAACAATCGGTTTTTGCACACGAACCGGCATACCGTGCCATCTGTATAATTCCTTTATCCCGGGATGCCGTTGTTCCCCAAAGTCCAACATAACGAACCTTGTTGCTCTTGAGCAAACCACCCCATTGTGAGGCATTGGATACTGAGAAATTATAGGAAGTCCCATTGTGTGTATATTTATAATAAGAGGAAGACCCCTCATCATTTGCTTCATCGCCCGCCTGAACTATCACCTTAATGGCGTCTTTTCTGAAACCTACACATCCAAAACGATCCGTGCCCGTATAACAGCCCAACGGCCTTGTTGAACTGTTTTTATTTGTGCAATAGTCAGCACCAAAAACGGCACAAATTGACGGTTGAAGTGAATTTTCAGAACATCCCTGGAAGCTGTAATTATATTTATTACCACTCTCGCATCCAAGTTCAGTCGTGAAATTGCCCAATTCCTTTACGATACCGGAAGAATCCGCGCTGATGCTGATTCTGTTCATGAACATATTGATATTGCCCCAGGTACCAAACCCGGTCCACATATCGTCAAAACATCCGACACCAGAAGCTGGGCTTGTAATGCACCGTTTATTCTCAGAACAGATAACATTCGAACCGTATTTGGAACACTCTGAATTTTCCTGACAGCTACTGCCCCAGTCCTTGCAACGCAGATTGGTTATCATCGAATTAAGATTATTTTTGAGTGTAACAAACTCTTCCATCATCGTGCCACTGGCATCAAATGAGAAGTAGATGTCAACCTTTTGAATCGCCGTTTCAAAGCTGAGGGTCTGTTTTTTCGGAGTTGTCTCGCCTTTATACGGCACGACAAAGACGAAATTGCCTTTGGACACGGGATTATCGGCGGAATTGATCGGGCTCGTTCCCGCACCGTACTCGACCATATCGGTCGCACAGTCACCGTCGCTGTCGGCTTTGGCCGGGTCCGATCCCCAGGTCTTCTCAAAACTGTCCTTCAGGCCGTCGCCATCGCTGTCGAGTTCAAGCAAATCGGGGATGCCGTCACACGAGGACGCATTGTAGCCATACACATAACAGCCGCTCGCGTTTTTCGTGTTGTAGCAGTCCGAATCCATACATTCGGCCAATGACTTGATGCCAGTCTTGCCGCATTCGGTCTTGTCATCAATGCCGTCGCCGTCGGTATCCGGGTTATATCGAGCCAGGAAACCGTTGGAGGACAAACGAACCATGCCTTCGACCTTGTCCGAGAGGCCGTCATTATCGGAGTCCGTATCGTTGTAATCCGGGATCCCGTCGCCGTCACAATCGACCGGATTTGCAGCCGTTCCAATCGAGTTCTGACCTCGGCAATACCCGGAAAACTTACCCGCAGGCGGTTTTGGGTTGTCCACGATGATGCCTTCGATTTCCTGTTTGTCGCTGAAGCCGTCGTTGTCGTTGTCGTAATCGAGGTAATCGGGAATGCCGTCCGCATCGAGATCGCGGCCGTTCTGGTATTCGTCTTTGTCCGGAATGCCGTTGCCGTCGCTGTCGAGATCACGGTAGTTCGGGATGCTGTCGTAGTCGGCATCATCGGGCTCGTATTTGCCGCCCTCGTTGTTGGCTTCGATTTTGTCCGGAATCGTGTCGCCATCGCTGTCGGTGTCTTTGTAATCCGGCGTGCCGTCCTTATCCGTGTCGATCTTGTCGCATTCCGCATAATCGATTGGATTGTCGTCGTCTTCCGGTTCATCCAGGTTGCATTCAATCCAGTCAGGGATTGTGTCGCTATCATTATCGGCGGCAACCGCAACGATCGGCTGAATTTCCCTGCACTCGGCTCTGCCGTCTTTTTGATCGATGCACTGGAAATCATTGCCCTTGCTTTTGCAGAACACACTGGCGCTGTTCGGATATGCGTTATTCACACACGTATAGAGGTACTGGCCGTCACAATATTTCGAGCCTTCGTCACAAACTTTTTCAGTGCAGGAGGCTGTTTTGTCTGTCTGAGTGCAAAGAAGGCCGCTGTCACTGCAGTTGGAATTGACTTTCCACCAGCCCGCCTCACACACCACGAGCTGACTGCCATCGCATTTGGACTCACCCTCGGCACAATCATGCGCAACGCATGCAGCCGCCTTGCCTTCTTCCTGCTTGCAGTCGTGCGTCGAGACATCACACACTTCTTTTTCTACGAATATGCCCTCCTGACTGCATTCCATCACCTTCGAATCGATGCACTTGGTCGCGCCAGGTTCACACGTTTCGACACAATAAGCCGAATTGCCGCCCTCTTCACAAATCGGAGTCTCTGCCAGTTCAGAACAGTCCGTCTTGAGCTCATATTTGTGGTAGTCGTTGCAGAACATGACAGCGCCTTCCTGACACATCGATGTGCCGGGTTCGCACGCCGACTCAAAGCAGCCGACTTCATTCTGCTCATTGACAAAACACGCTTTCGGCGAATCGCCTTCTTCGCAGTTCATGGCTTCGGCATAATGATAATCACTGCCGCATTCCATCAGCACATTGCCATCACATTTCAAATCGCCTGTTTCACATTCATGAACCGCTGGCGGGACATAGCCGTTGTTCTGGCACAGGCCCATCGTCGTATCATCACAGAAGGTTCCTGTCGGACACACCGGGCAACCGATGCTGCCGTCATCTTTGACGCATACACCTTTCTCCGTGTCAAATTCACCTGCATCATCGCAGTGACTGCCCTCGGCACAATCCGGACAAACGGCAACCTTCGTTTCGGTCACACAGAACCCCGTTGCTTCATCGCACTTCATGCCATCTGCGCAGACCGGACATACGCGTTTATTCTCATCATTGACACAAACCCACGACGTCGTTTCATCGCAGTGGCTGCCCTCGGCACAGTCCGGACAGACATTCACTTTGGCCGTAACAGAGCACGCTCCGGTTTCCGCATTACACGTGCTGCCTTCGGCACAAACCGGACATACGGCTGCGCCATCCTCAGTCTCGCATTTCTTTGTCTCGGCATTGCAGGTGATGCCTTCGGCACATTTCGGACAGACATCTTCGTTCTCATCCGTCACACAGACACCGCGAGCTTCATCGCAGTGGCTGCCTTCATCACACACCGGGCAGGCTGCCGTGACTTCTTCCTTCACGCAGACGCCGGTTTCGGGGTCTTCGCACGTGCTGCCCTCTGGACACGCGCACTGCTTATTGACCTCAACCTTCATGCAGCGGCCTTGCGTCGTCTCGTCGCAGACTGCGCCGTCCGGACAGCTCACCGGACAGCCAAACTGTGCAACCGCCTTGCATTCATACGACGTCGTTTCATCGCAATACTGACCATCGGGGCAGGAATCCGGACATTTGGAGCCGACTTCCGGGCAGCTGCCGTCGTCTTCACAAGCATCCGGGCACTCCGCCGCACACAGACAATATCCGTCCTCGTCACAGCCATTCGTGCACAAATCCGGGCATGTATCCTCATCGTCCCTGCACGTCACGCCGTCTTCTTTGCAGCCGTTCGCACACGTGTCAGGACAGACAGGCTCTTCTTTGCACGTCACGCCGTCTTCTTTGCAGCCGT
>JAZRVP010000083.1:0-3056 GCA_045599245.1 Myxococcota bacterium | reverse complement strand
CACGGCATACGCTCGCTACGGCCGGCTATCGGACAAGCCGATACGCCGCCGTTATTTATTTTTTGCCCCCTCTATACAGCCGTGACGCGGCACGGCTCTTTTCTCATACAATCACTAACCACTAACCACTAACCACTTTTCAATCCACCAACTGTACAGCCGTGACGCGGCACGGCTCTTTTCTCATACAATCACTAACCACTAACCACTCCCCCCCCACCAATAATTATCAATTATTAATTATTTCTCACTTCGACGACTTCTGAAGGCTCCTCAAATTCCTTTGATCCCCTGCTTTTTTCTGGAGCAATTCGCGTTCTTTAGCCGTCTCTAAGGCCTTCTTTTCCATCTGATTTCGCTGATAAAACCGTTCAAGAGGCATCAGGGCAAGGATGCGATTGGGATGAATTTCAAGATTTCGAACGAGGCAAGCTTCGGCCTGTGCAATGTTCCCCGTATTTTCATACGCCGCAGAAAGGCGAACGAGAATCTCACTCGTCGGCATCACGAGTTTCAATGCACGTTCATAAATATCAATCACATCAGGCCATTCCTGACGACCAAATCGAATGCGAGCTACTGCGAGTAGAACTTGAGCATTTTGAGGTTGTTTTGCGAGCACCTGTTCGAGATAGACGAGAGCTTCATCGGGTTTTCCCGCATCCGAGGCGACATTTCCGGCCATCGTCAATATTCGAGGATTGTCAGGATTCGCCGCCAGTGCGCGTTGAATTGCGCTCTCAGCTCCAGAGATATTTCCTTTTTGGAGTTCAACCTTAGCCTGGAGCAGGAGCACGTTCCAGTCCTGTGTTTTGGGGCTTAAATCGACGAGATAAGAAGTCGCCAGGCTCCAGGCCGGCGTCTGTGCAAGTTCCACGGCAATGGCTTTAGACATTTCAAATGTCCATTCATCAGACCCGGGTTCCGGTGCAGCAAACGCACTCGATACGCACCCAAACCATATCGATATCGAAAGACACGCCGTGAAAATTCTCTTCATAAATCAGCCCCAAAAGCGTCAATTATCGCCTCAAGGAACTTTCGTTTAATGCGCCATCAATGCCCGTCCATTCATCGCTTCCAACTTCGTGACGGCATGCCCAGAACCCGCCCATGCGTTTCATATCGGTGTCATGTTTGATGAGAAGTCCATCCGGCTCAAGCTGTGCCGGCGTTCTGAAACGCATTTTCATCTCATCCGTTGCATTCGCGAGATCGAGAAGCGGACCTTTTTCGTAATCCAAAAACGGCGAGTGCCCCACTGCAAGAAAACGCGTGCCGGCGGCTCGAATAAAATGACGGATACAATCGGGATGATTGAGCCAGTCGTTATCGGCACCATCCGGAGAAAGGAACGATTTATGTTCCTCAAATGCCGGATCAAGCATTCCTCGGCCTCGCGCCTTATCCATGTCTTCACACCATTTTTCAAAGCCCTCACAGCCGGTTTCGGCAAGCTGCTGCGAGAGTGATCCCGTCGGACCGCCATGCATATACACCGTGTCACGACTCATAATGATATGCGGCCGATGATTGAGCCAGTTAAGCCACGGATTGCGCAGAACGCGGCGCGTCCATCCTTTGGTCATGTGTGAAATCACGGCATCCGGCGACAAACCGAGCAGACCAAGCAGGATATATTTCTGCTGCCGGCCATACGCACACTGTCCTCGTAGCAAATCGCCGTCGTGATTGCCGAATATGACATAAAATTGATTGGGATGCGCCTGCTGATAGCGCGAATAGAGAAGAAGGGTTTCAAAACACTTTGTCGCCTGATACACCGCCGTCGCAACTTCCGGTTCGTCACATGCCAGAAGCTCACTCCCGGTCATCAACTCTCGCACTCCCAAATCTCTGTGCCAGTTCACGAAGTGATTGTTCTCGCGATATATCACCTCGCGAAGCTCCGGAATTTCATTAATACGCGACATGGTCATGCCCCGAAGTGACTCGACTGTCCAATCCTTCGGCATAGCAAACCCATCACACAAATCCCCCAGCTGCACAAATGCTGGACGTTCCTCCCCCCGAAGCACACTCCTCATCTCGAGTTTAGAAATCATTTCTATGACTTCTCGACCACGTGCATGCGTATCACCAATGCTATAAATGACTGAATGCGGAATTTTTACTGTATATTTTGTCATAGTTACCGCCATTCCCCAACTTCTTGGGGGCAAAAATGTGTTCGACTACCATACGACATTTTCCTCTTTTTGTAACGGCATTTCGCACGTTTGCCACATCCTCTCCAATAAAATACGGCTCAAAAAGAATTTGACCTGACGCACCTTAAATCATTCACATTACACCCCATACTATTCTATTAAACCCTTGATTTTATGCGATATTGAAAAGTTTATTCATCACACGTTTCGACGCTTCCGGCTTGTAAAATAACGACATTTTTGTCCTATTTTTAGACGTGAAAAAAATTTAAAAAAAAAATCAATTTAAAATAATGAGATATCAAGCCAGTTTATCGCTTTAAAAACTATATATGACATGCATGTCGTTCTGGTTCTGCCTTTTTTTATTGGTAGTATGCACAGTGTTGACGGTGGGAAAACAAGAGAAACAAGCCGTCAGGTCTTTTGATTGATTGCTTCAAAATCATATCGATTTTGAACGAAGAATAACAGCGGATAATAATTATATTTAATTCCGCACCATTTTTAGGAGATATAGCCATGATGAAAAAATTCGCAATGATGATCGCCGTTCTTAGCCTTTGCGCCTGCTCATTCGTCGCATGCAGCGATGACGATGACGACAAAGATTCCAAGAAACTTGCCGATGGTGCTGTCTGTGCAGCCGACGCCGATTGCGCCAGCAACTACTGCAACGCCGACAAAAAATGCGCCAAAAAAGCCGATATCGCTGACGGCGCTGAAGGCGGAAAATGCCTCGCCGATGACAAATGCAACGACGACCTCGTCTGCAACGCAGATAAAATCTGCGAAAAGAAAGCCGATGATGGCGATGATGACGACAAATAAATGAGCGTTGATGAAGCCATCGCTGCATATTGTAATTTCTCCAGCATGGGCGTT
>JAZRVP010000082.1:0-14459 GCA_045599245.1 Myxococcota bacterium | reverse complement strand
CAAAGGACTCAGTCCTTTGGTGGGGTCTGGGGCAAAGCCCCAGCGGGGTTCGGGGCAGAGCCCCGGTTGAATAGTAACAAATCAATAAATGAATTTAACAAAAATATTGACTTCAAAAAATAATATTGCTAAACATGCTCTAAATCATTCATAGTTTCAGTACATTACTTATTTGATTGTGTTCTACTGTTTTTTCCCAAAAGGAGTCACACGATGAAACTGATGCATCTGGCTGATCTTCACATTGGAAAACGAGTCAACGGCTTTTCAATGCTTGAGGAACAGGAATTAATCCTCACCCAAACCCTTGAAATCATGAAACAGGAGGGCGTCAATGCCCTGCTGATTGCGGGAGACATTTATGACAAGTCCATTCCCGCAGGAGAAGCTGTCACTTTGTTTGACGAATTTCTTGTCAAAGTATTTCGTGAAAATATTACAGTATTTATCATCAGCGGCAACCACGATTCGGCCGAAAGACTGTCATTTGCATCAAGAATTATCGATGCCTGCAATATTCATATATCTCCCGTATTTCAAGGAGAAATCACGCCATGGACGATGAAAGATGAATTCGGAGAAGTCGATTTCTGGCTCATTCCTTTTATTCGACCAAGCGATGTACGACACTTTTATCCGGATGAAAAAATTGAATCCTATACCGATGCAATGCGCCTCGTAATGAATCGTTTGAACCTGACAAAAGGCCGGCGAAATGTTGCCCTTGTTCATCAATTCATTACCAATTCCGAACGCTGCGACTCCGAAGAACAGGCCGTCGGCGGACTCGATAACATCGACCATGACGTATTTAACGCCATGGACTACGTCGCACTGGGACACCTTCATGGACCGCAATCCGTCGGACGTGAAACCGTCCGATATGCCGGTTCTCCCCTAAAATACTCATTCTCCGAGATGAAACATATCAAAAGCGCCACAATCATCGAAATAGAAAATGATATCCGCGTTCGCACAGTTCCTCTCAAAGCCAAAAGAGACTGGGTTGAACTCAAAGGTACTTTAGCGGAACTCACTTCAAAAGAAATTACGTCAAAAAATTCAAAAGATAATTACTATAAAATTATCCTCAAAGATAAAGACAGAATCCCCGGTGCCGCAGATATTCTCAGACAATATTACCCTTACTGGATGAACGTTGAATACGAATACCAAAAAGAAGTAATCAATGCTGAAATGCACAAACCAACAGGTCAGATGCGCCCCGAAGAGTATTTTGAAGAGCTTTTCCGACGACAAATGAACCGCGAAATGAATGATGATGAGAAAACCCTCATCAATGAACTGATGGCCGAAATATGGGGCAACGAAAACTAAATTTTATACACAACATTCGTATCGATTATTTCAAATCATCCCTAAGGAAGGTCTGAATAAAACGATATTTCAGGGCAGAAATTGAAGAGTGCTGGGGGTGGAGTCCCAGCGGGGGAAATATGGTTAGGCAGCCCCAAAGGCTTATACTACCTATAATATTGAGGTTTCCAAAGGGCTCAGCCCTTTGGTAGGGTTTGGGGCAAAGCCCCAAAAAACATTTTTAATCAAAACATCCCTAAGGAGAAAATATGAAACCGTTGAAACTTACCTTGCAGGCCTTTGGTTCCTATGCCCAAAAACAAACCATCAATTTTGAAGAAGTCGGAAAACACGGCCTGTATCTGATTTCCGGAAACACAGGATCCGGCAAATCGACCATTTTTGATGCCATCGCGTACGCCCTCTATGGCGAAACAAGCGGACAAGACCGAAAAAGTGATATGATGCACTCTACATTGGCCGAACAAACAACTGAACCATTTGTCGAATTTGAGTTTTTATACAAAAATGAAAAATACAGGGTTCGAAGAAGCCTTGCATACAAAAGAGAAGCAGCCAGAAAAACAAAAAATGTTCTGAAAAACGGTGGCCTTACCGAAGTGACTGCAAAAGTTACGCTCACACTCCCAGACGGTTCTCAGATTGGTGATAATAAAAAAGCTAAAGCAAAAATCATTGAAATTCTTGGCATTGATGCCGATCAATTCAAACAAATTATCATGATTGCACAAGGCGAATTTCGGCAAATCATCGACGCAAACACAGAAAATCGAAAGAAAATCTTTAGAAAACTATTTAAAACCGAAAAATATGAGACACTTCAAATAAAATTAGCCGAAAAACTGTCTGAAATCAAACAAAAAACATCCGTTTTTGAGGATGCAATAAAAAGCGAACATAGAAAAATCAAAGTACCAAACAATCCCAGAGAAACCATCGAGGATGACACCAACGTAAATACCACACACTCTGAACTTGAACAGAAATGGAATCAATTCAAAAACAGCAAATATATCACCGATGATGCTCTAAGCCTTATCCAGTTTTTTATCGAAATGGATAAAACTGAATACGAAAA
The DNA here is from genome assembly GCA_045599245.1 of Myxococcota bacterium. GTDB lineage: Bacteria > Myxococcota_A > Bradymonadia > UBA4248 > UBA4248 > UBA4248. Next base: position 12,043 of record JAZRVP010000082.1, on the reverse strand, counting down.
TAAAAAAAATGAAATCACTGATATCGATACAAAACTTCAGGAATTGTCAGCAAAACAACAAACTGCACAGACAATCCAGAATTATAAAAACACACTCGCTACACTGAAGCAACAAATTCTGGCAGCCAATAGCGAACTCGAAATCCTCGAAAAAACTAAACTTGAGGCCGAAAATAAAAAACCGGAAATAGACAAACTCAACTCAGAAATTGCAATCCGCAACGAAAAGCTCGGCGATTACAATCAACTGGCATCCATCCAAATAGATTTTGAACAACTTAAAAATGAAATCGATACAATCAACAAAAATATCGTTAAAAATCAATCCGAACTGAATGCAAAATCACAAAACAAGTCCACTCTCGAAGACGAATTGACAACTCTATCAGATGTTCAGGAAAAACTTCATCAGCTCGAAATTCTCAAAAAAGACACAACCAAACTCGCAGATATTATCCATGAATATATTACAGAATACGACGATTTAAAGAAAATTCATGACCAAATCGACGCAATAAAAAATAATATTCAAATTAAAAATGCTTCATTAAATTTAATTCATAAAAATAAGCAAGACCTTTTACTTGAACTCGACACACTAAACGACTGCGACGTCCAAAAAACAAAACTTGAACAGCAAAAACTCAATATCAATGAAAATATCAATAAACTCAACACAATCGACTCTAAACTTCAAAAAATTGATATAGATGTCCATGAACTCTGCGATATTGAAACACAGAAATCCAAAAAAGAAATTGAAATCAATGAATTAAAAAAAACAATCGACCATTTAACAAATGGTGCAGAAATCCTCAAAGATATTGACATTAGACTTAATAATATTCACACACAAATAGAAAAATCCGAGAATTATAAAACCCAGCTAAATGATTATCAGGCAGCAATCGACGCATTTTTGGATTTAAAAGTCACTTTGGATGCAAAACAGGCGAATGCAGACAATCTGGCTCAATCCACTGACGTTCTTCGCCAACAGCTCAATGTACTCAAGGCTGAAATCGCTCATCTGGAAGACTGCAATCTTCAATTCGAACAGACACAAAATGCCCTGACCGATGCCAAAGAAAAGTACCTCAAACTGCAGGAATTGGACAATAATTATGCATCCATTCTCACCCTTCTGGATGCATGGAAATCTTCTGAAGAAAACTACCTCAAACAACGCAATGAGAAAATTAAAGCCGAAACGAGAGCAAATGAACTGGAACAGCGCTGGTTTGATGAAAAAGCCGGTTTTCTTGCCGAAAAACTCGTCGATGGCGAACCTTGCCCCGTCTGCGGTTCCATACATCACCCAAAACCAGCTCAAAAAGCCGATGACGCCCCAACAGAAAAATCTGTTCAGACTGCTAAATCCAAATCCGAACAAGCTAAAGAAGCAATGGAGACAGCCTCACAACTCAATATTGCCAATAAAACCACTTTTGAAACTGAACAAAAACATTACCTCGATACAGCCATAAGCCTCATCGGTGATTGTTCATGGGAAAATGTCAAATCCAAACTCCTTTCTGCCATAACCGCACAAACGGCCAAAATCGCTGAATGTGAAAACTCGGTCAATGACGCATGTGAAGCCTGTGCTCGCAAAGGATTAGCAATCAAGGAACATGACCAAATTCAAACCGCACTGCAACACGCTCAGGACAATCTCAATGCGATCAAACTGGTGCTGGCCGCTTGTACAGAAAACCTAAAAGGTCAGAACACGAAACTCGAAGAACTTGCGCAAATAACTGGTATTTCACCAGAAAAGCAAAACATCACTGAAGCCCTGCACAACCTGAATCAAACCCTCAGTCAACTCGAACAAACCCAAAAGCAGTACCAAACGGATCAAAAGCGAAAACTTGAACTCGAAAAAGAACTTCCTGCAAAACGAACACAGCTCGACGCTTTAAATTGCACATTCAATGAGCTTCTGACTTCGATTTCTGCCAAAAATGCAACCATCAAAGAAGCAAAAAACAATCTTATGAAAGACGCAGTTGCCGCGAGTATCGATGTGCCATTTGAATCACTCTCTGGTGAAATTCAAAAGAAAACAGATAAATTCATGCTTCAGATGAATGACATTACACGTCTCATTTCAGAAACTAATAACCGCATTGAACACCGAAATCTCTTAAAACAAACAGAAATTCCTAAACTTGAGAAGTCTTATGAAGATTCAAACGCAGAACTTCATAAGCTCAATCAACAACTTGCTTCAGATACTTCAAGTTATCGCACAAAATACGACGCTTTACTTAACAACGCGACCAAAACCCTCAATAAACCTGTAAATGATGAGAATATTGAAAGCACTCTACACAATTCAGAAACAGACATCAGAAACAATCTGGAATCACTCAATGCACAGCTGACAAAAGAAATGACGCGCAGTGCACGGAAAGTTGAAATTACTAACAAAATGCCAGAACTCATCCAGGAAATCGATGCAGCAAGAAAGGCACTTCAAGCTGATACAGAGAAAAAAGCCGTTTCAGAAAGCAATCTGAAGAATCTCGAATCACACCGCGATAAACTCAAATCCGAACTGGATTGTGAAAATCGCACGAAAGCTGAACAAAAGATTGAAACACTCAGAAAACAGGTCAATGAATGGAATAAAGCCATAGAAAGTGCATCAAACAATGTCTCAAACAAAAAAAGTGAAATTGACAGCCTCAAAGGCCAGGAAAAAACTCTCGATGAACAGATTGCAAACGCCCCCGTCTATGACTTAAACGAACTCGAGACTGCCCAAGAACAGCTCACAGCTGACAAAACCGCACGAAATATGGATTTGGAAGCGATTTCCAGCCGTCTCATCACAAATCAGTCCAGTCTCAAGGAACTCAATGTGCTCAAAGAAAATTTAGGAAAACTGGGTGAAACAAGCACACTCCTGGAAACCCTGACCGCTGTTGCCAAAGGTCAGGCAGGCACAAAGCTCGATCTCGAAACCTGGGTTCAGACCGTACGTTTCGATCAAATACTAAATTGTGCAAATGCACGATTTTACGAAATGAGCGACCACAAATTCCTTCTCAAACGAAGTGAAATTGCCACAGATGGACGTTCTGTTTATGGTCTCGACATCAATGTCAAAGAAACACTCAACGACAAAGAGCGTTCGGCCAGTTCCCTCTCAGGCGGAGAATCATTTATGGCTTCCCTGGCTCTGGCTCTGGGCTTGAGTGATGAAATCCAGGCAGCCGCCGGCGGCATTCAGCTCGATTCTCTCTTCATTGACGAAGGCTTTGGTACCCTGAGCGATGAAGCCCGCAATAATGCAATCAACGCACTGGTTTCACTTCAGGAAAAGAGCAATCGAATGATTGGTATCATTTCACATGTCGAAGAATTAAAGCGGCGCATTGAAAACAAAATCATTGTTGAAAAAGCGGATAATGGCAGCAGCTACGTGCGCATTGATACGCAAACCAAATGCTAAGGACGGTCTGATTAAGGATGTTTTTGGGGCTTTGCCCCAACCCCCACCAAAGGACTCAGTCCTTTGGAATCCTCAATATTTTTTTAGTTGTTATAAGCCTTTTGGGGCTGCCTAACCATGATTCCTCGCCGGGGTCCATCCCCCGGCTCCCTTCAATTTCTGCCTTAAAATTGTTTTTTATTCAGACCTTCCCTTGGTACCTCTTATAAAACGATATTTATGACAACAAATGGACTGAGCCCCGGAAAAATAAGTTTAATATTTAATCGGAGTTTCCATAACTATTCCAGATAATGGTTGGAGAACCATAATAACTAGTGTATAATTAATTCCTGTTAGTTTTCATCCATAAACTTTTTCCGTACAATAAATAATGAAAAAATATAGATTTTTTACTTTTTTAGCCACATCCAGCCTCATTCTTTGTTCATCGTGTAGTGACGATGGATCCGTTCACATCACCCCAGACAATTCCCAAACCTGTCTGGATGATAACTGTAACAAGAAAGATCCGACCAACGGCAACTCCCAAAACGGAAATGACAACTCCCAAAACGGAAATGATACCCCGGTTCTTGGATATGATCCCGCAGAATGCGAAGGGAACAACTGCAGTGATGAACCTCACGAATGTTCGGAAGATGACTGTAAAACACCCGAAACCTGTGATACCGAAGAATGCAAGCAGGCACAGGAACAATGTCATCCCTGCACTCTAAATGAAAAAAAGTGCCAAAATAATGCACTCATGCACTGTCGTGAAATCACTGAATCCGATCACTGCACCGAATGGCAGGTTGCTGAAACCTGCCAACCAGGAACCTATTGCGATGAATCAGCCAAAATCTGTGCAGCCTGCATCGAAACATGCCCCTCCCACCCCATCAAATGTCTGGATAATGCGATTGCCGAATGTTCATCCGATGCCAACGGCTGTGCCGTCTGGAATATCACCGTGCCGTGTGAAGGCAATACACACTGCGATAATTCACAAATGAAATGTGTCCCGGGATGTATCGATCAATGTTCAGAAAACGAACGAAAGTGTCTCAGCAATGCAAAAGTTCAAACTTGTCAAAAGCAAGAAAATGGCTGTTATGACTGGATAACTGAAGAATGCGGATTTGGTCGGTCCTGCTCAAATGAACACCCGTACTGCGAATATTTATGTGGTGACAACTGCGATCCATTTTCTGTCGTCATCCTCCCAGACACCCAGTATTATACACTTGACAGTACCGAAACAAACGGCGGAACAACAGCCAAAATGATGCAGTGGATTGCTGACAACAAAACCAAATATAACATCAAATTTGTTATGCACATGGGCGATGCCGCCAATGATAACAAAAGATATCAATATGAAATCATTCAAAAGGCATATAAAATTCTTGCACAGGCTGGAATACCCTTCTCCATTGCAACCGGCAATCACGAATACAAACAGGGAGACAGTGGGAAAACCTATGCTGCACGCTCTCGCTCTCTTTTCAGTGAATATATCAATGATGACTTTATTAAATCCGCTTTTCAGGGAAAAGATATCAGCTGGTTTCACGGCTTCCACTCTAAAGACAGCATGTATGCCACTTTTGAAATTGGAAATCTCAAGTTTGCTGTCATAGCACTCGAATATGCCCCTCGGAAAGATATCCTTTGCTGGGCCGACTCGCTCATTCAAAATGAACTCAAAGACCGATATATCATTTTGACCACCCATGCCTATCTCCAAAGCGACGGTCAAGGCGAAACCTATAATAAAGACAAAAACAAATCATTCAGTTATTTCAACGGACGAACTGTCACTCGCGGACGTCATCCCAAATCAGGCAGCCCCTGGGGACATTATGCATCATACGGAACATCCGGCGCAGAAATGTATAAGGAACTGTTTGCTCGCCATTCCAATATCATTATGGTCGCCAGCGGACACTTCTGCGAAATTGCCCATCGCGATCGCACCGGAAACAACGGCAATATCTTTCATGAAACCGTCGTCGATTATCAATGCGAAAAGCCTTGTCTCTCCTCCGGATATGAACCGTGCTGCGAAGACAAGGCTAAACAGGGAAACGGTAACGGATGGCTTCGCCTCCTCACCATTGACCCCAAAAATTCAATTGATTCCAACGGAAAGCTCATTCCAAATGTTCAGGCACAAACATTCAGTGTCCTCGAAAAATATCAAAATCAGGATTTAATGTATTGTTCTGATAATACAAAATATGGAAACAACAAAAAGGATGCAAGTGACATTTCAGATCGATACAGCAAATCATCAACCGGACCGGAACACAAATATCAGTTCACAATCGACTTCTCCAATCCCATTCAATATCAATATAGCACAAATAATGACCTTTCCTTTGGCAACCGAAACCTGAATTCAAACAGTGACGGAAAACAGTTCTATCCCGCCGCTGCAGTAAATAGAGATACCGGAGCATTTGTCGCCGTCTGGGAAGATGATTCCAGCAAAGAAGATGGCGATGGAAATCACGATATCGAAGCCCGGTTTTTCTGCCCCGGTGGATGCCAGGATCGCCCGCAGTTTACTGTTAATAACGTCACTTCAGGACAGCAACGAAAACCTGACATCGGCATGGACAAGAATGGAAACTTTGTCGTCGTCTGGGAAGATGATTACGAATCCGACGGAACATATCAGATATATATGCGCGGTTTTGACAATACAGGTAATCAACGCATTAAAACCACCACAGTCAATTCAGTTGCCAAAGGCCAGCAATTTGTTCCCGCCATCGCCGTCGCCCCCGACGGACACTTTGTCGTCGCATGGGAAGATTATTCAAATGGTGCAGATAACCCTCAAATATATATTCGAGGATTTAATGCCGACGGTACGGAACTTTTCCACGATAAAAATACAATGGATACCGTCTCAGGAACACGCCGTGAACCCGATATTGCCATGGCTCCGGACGGTTCATTTGTCGTCACATGGACGGATGACACCGATGGAAACGGCCTTACACAGATTTATGCAAAAGCATTTAATGCCGACGGTTCGATGCGCCTTAAACACTTCACAGTCAACGAAAATGATGCCGGAAACCAACTCGCTCCTTCGATTGGCATGAACTCAAACGGCGATTTCTATATCGCTTATGATAACGTCGAATCCAAATCTGTTCATAACATTCGTGTCCGTGGTTTCGACAAAAATAAAAACATCATTTTTAACGATACAATTGTTTCTAATAACGACAAACTGGACAGCACCCCTTCCCCCGAAATCTGTCTCGCCGATGATCGAAAAGCCAGCATCGTCTGGAAAGCCCTCTCGACAACAACCGATGACCTCGAATACGGCGACATCCACTTTGCAACCATTGACAAAGACGGCAAACTGTCATCCATAAAAACAGTAAATCACAATGTGGCCGGCATTCAGGAGTCTCCCAATATCGCCTGTACAAAATCCGGTCACAGCATCGTCGTTTTTTCCGACGACAGTGATGAAAATGACTACTCAGATCTCATGGTTTCCGGTTTCTAATATTTACTCATACAATATATTTATATTTTTATATTATCGGGCTATGGCTCACGCCATACGCCCTCCGGCGCAGTTCTATCGGCACACCGATACGACCTGCGCATTATTTTGTGCAATTTGTGACACCCAGTGTTCACAAAAAAACTTTCATTACCAGGAAACCTGACTCTGTTTTGGCTAACACTTTTCACAAAATAGAACTGAGAACAGGACAAAGCCCCGTGCAGAGCCTCAACTGAATTGTAACTGAAACTGTCAACTCATGCACACGCCCATTTGACAGGATTGAACAATGGTGGTAACTAGGATTGAGCAATGGCGGTAAAAATGTAAATATCAACGCAATGCATTTTTATCACATTATATGGCATGATGCTTGCATATTAACCCTACCAGGCAAAGTAATGGCAGTTTATCGCTCTCATTAACGACAGGATTTAAATTGTGTTTACTTTACCTGTACTTGCTGATGCGTTTTAATCCCTTATGCCTGTATTTGCATGGTATTTCGGTCAGTGTCTTGATTAGGTGTCTTAAACACTTTTCGCAACACAGTCCTCATTAACACGCGCATCTGCATTGTCAGCATCATTGTTGTGTTCAGACATGCCATCAAGATTGGTCTCTTTACACAACTTTTTTTTTCACATCTGCATCATTTCGATGGTGCGGTTATCAGCAAATCGTCCTCATCGTTGAACAAGCCGATAGCCGCGCGGGGGAAGCCTTCCTCGAATATCCCAAATAACCAAGTCCAATTTCTCAAGGAGTTTCTATGAAAAAATCGCTCTTTTTTATTTGCTGTCTCAGTTGTTTAGTTTTTTATGCCTGCGACGACAACAGCTCCTCATCACCTTCCGCCGAATGCAAGAGCAATTCCGATTGTGCCGCGAACGCCGATGGACGGACATTATGCAACCTCAAAACGAACGTCTGTGAAAAGCCGGCTGCAACACCTGAATGCACCAAAGACGATGACTGCGCGTCAAGAACCGACGGCATGACTAAATGCAACACATCAAACCAGAAATGCGAAAAGCCTGCTGCTACACCTGAATGCGCTAAAGACGATGACTGCGCGTCGAGAACCGACGGCAAAATTAAATGCAATTCCTCCACCGGCGTCTGTTACAACGACCAGGCACAGGCCTCATGCGGCGACAAGATCATGAACGGCAACGAAGCATGTGATGCGAACGACCTCGGCGACAAAACGTGCGCCTCTGTCGGTGCGCTGCCTGCCGGCAAACTAAAATGCACCGATGAATGCACTCTGGACACCTCTGAATGTTTCGAATGCATCGACGACTCCTTCTGCGCAGGCAATGTTGACGGCAACACGGTGTGCGGTGATGACCACGTCTGCAAAAAACCGCCCAAGACTCAGGCAGTCTTTAACAGGGGGACAGATTTCACGTGCGGCATGGACACCTTCCTCAATCCCAACACAACAAATTACAATCATAACTTCAAAGTCATGACAGGCACACCCTTCACGATTTATGGACTTATTTTCATCAACGGCTGCACAACCGATCACCAGTGGTGCAATAAGGTTGTCGGCTCAAAACTTCTCTACATCGAAGCCGATAAGGCTGACAAAGATTTCAGCGAGTGGGCGCACTTCGATGCCGAAGCCAACCCGTTCTTCGATTTCAGCGGTGACAATAAAAACAATAACGAATACCTGGCGACGCTCTCGTTAGCGGAACAGGGTAAATACCGCTACGTTTACAGCTTCGATCTCAAGCAGCACCCCTACGACGAAAATGAAATCGCCCAGACCGTCTACTGTTATGTCGAATGGGCTTCCGAAAAATCAACCGACAAGATGGGAACCGCCGAAATCATCCCAAATACCAGCTCACAATCCTGCGGCGACGGCGAAATCAACCAGAGCGGCGAACGGTGCGATACGAATGACCTCGGAGGCAAACAGTGTTCAGATCTCGAAAAATACGTCGCCGGCACACTGCAATGCGCACATAACTGCCAATATGATACATCCCTGTGCTACGAATGCACGACAGACAACACGGCCAAATGCGGCCCCGGACAGATTTGCATCAATTCCCTTTGCACAACGCCGGTCTGCGGCGACGGCGAAATCAACCAGAACTCCGAAAAGTGCGATCGCAACGATTTCAACAATATGGAATGTACCGACTTCCCGGGTTTTGTCGGTGGTACATTAAGCTGCACCTCGGACTGCAGCGCCATCGACACGAGCGGCTGCGTCGAATGTACGATGTCCAATCTCTCCAAATGCAGTGAAAACCAGTACTGCGACAACGGCAAATGCAAAACGAACGAAACTCAGGCCAAATGCGGCGATGGCGTCATCAACCAGGATTGGGAACAATGCGACGGCTCAGACATGAACAACCTTACCTGCGCTAACATGAGCCAGTACGTCGGTGGCACCATCAAATGCAACAATTGCCAGCTCGACCTGTCCGGATGCGTTGAATGCACCGACTCAGACCAGAGCAAATGCGGAAACGGTGAAATCTGTTATCAGGGCAAATGTGAAAGCACGTGCGGCCCAACCGATGCCCAATGCATCGAAAGCGCGTTCAGTCTCATGAGCTGCGTCGACGGTCACTGGTCTGTCAGCACATGTCCGGACGAAAAGCCCTATTGCAGAACCGGCGCCGAGGGCTGTTCCGAACTCAAATCCGGTCAGGCCTGCAACCCAGACACGTTTGTTCCGTTCGTTCATAATGGTTATGAGTATAATTGCAGCATCAAAGTAAAAGGCGATGCAAGAATCACTGTGTACAGTTGCAACGGCGAATGCATGACAGGTAAAGACGGTGTGGGAACAAACATCAGTGACGGAAAAGCCTGCAGCGTCAAGGGACAAATCAAAATTCTCGTGGATGATTATCTTTCCGAAGGCGGAACACTCGATATCTGCTGCGAATGCAAACCCAACCAGAACGGCGAATTGTATTGGATGAGTATTCCGGCAACATACTCGTATGCAAGCAATGGCAAACCATCAAGCTGCACGCCAAATTATTAATTATTTCCTGTGCGGCCGTATCGCAGATAGGCCGCACCGCGCGGCGTATCGGCCTCTGGCCGATAGCCGCGTTCAGCGAACCGTAAAGCCGCAAATTTTGCGGCTCAAGGCGAGCGCAACGCCACACCCGCGAACCGTATCGTTCAGCGAACCGTAGAGCAAAATTGTGCGGCTCAAGGCGAGCGTTCCCATAAAAAAATCCGCAACAAAAGCGCAAAAGTGTGCTAAAAAGCGCGCCGCTTTGTTCCGGCCATAGTGGCTGGAATTTAACTATAACAGGAGAAATCAAATGGAATACACGCAGGAAGTCAAGAACATGTGTGTGGTTAAAAAGGGCCCGAATCACGGTCCCGCGCCCATTCCCGAAGAAGGCAAATGGGTTCAGTCGCGCGAAATTAAAGACGTTTCCGGCATGACGCACGGAATCGGCTGGTGTGCTCCTCAGCAGGGCGCTTGCAAACTCAGCCTCAACGTCAAAGACGGCATCATTGAAGAAGCCCTCGTTGAAACCATCGGCTGCTCCGGCATGACGCACTCCGCCGCCATGGCTTCCGAAATCCTCATCGGCAAAACCATTCTCGAAGCCCTCAACACAGACCTCGTCTGCGACGCCATCAACACCGCCATGCGCGAACTCTTCCTGCAGATCGTTTACGGTCGTACGCAGTCCGCTTTCAGTGAAGGCGGCCTCCTCATCGGCGCCGGTCTCGAAGACCTCGGAAAAGGCCTCCGCAGCCAGGTCGGCACGATGTACGCCACCAAACTCAAAGGGCCCCGCTACCTCGAAATGGCCGAAGGCTATGTCACACGCTGCGCCCTCGACGAAGACGACGAAATCTGCGGTTATGAATTCGTTCACTTCGGCAAAATGATGCAGTGGATTAAAGACGGCATGAGCGCTGAAGACGCCCTCAAAAAAGCCACCGGTCACTATGGCCGTTTCGACAATGCCAAGAAATACATTGACCCGCGCAAAGACTAAGAGGAGATTTTTAACATGGCACTTTTTGAAAGTTACGAACGTCGTATTCCTCAAATCAATGCAGTCTGCGCAAAATATGGCATTAAAGACCTCGATGATGCCAAAGCCATCTGCGACGCCAAAGGCATTGATGCTTATCAGATCGCCAAAGATATTCAGCCGATCTGCTTCGAAAACGTCTGCTGGGCTTATGTCCTCGGCGTTGCCATCGCCATCAAATCCGGCTGCAAAAAAGCCGCTGATGCCGCCAAAAAAATCGGTGAAGGCCTCCAGGCTTTCTGCATTCCCGGCTCCGTCGCTGACGACCGTAAAGTCGGCCTCGGTCACGGAAACCTCGCTTCTATGCTCCTGAGCGAAGAAACTCAGTGCTTCGCTTTCCTCGCTGGACACGAATCCTTCGCAGCCGCTGAAGGCGCCATCGGTATCGCCCGAAACGCCAACAAAGTACGCAAAAATCAGCTCCGCGTCATCCTCAACGGCCTCGGAAAAGACGCCGCTATGATCATCAGCCGTATCAACGGTTTCACATACGTTCAGACGCAGTTTGACTATGCCACCGGTAAAGTCGCCATCGTCAAGGAAAAAGCCTACAGCGACGGCGAACGCGCCAAAGTCCGCTGCTATGGATGCGATGACGTCCGCGAAGGCGTCGCAATCATGCACATGGAAGGTGTCGATGTTTCCATCACCGGTAACTCCACAAACCCAACCCGTTTCCAGCATCCCGTCGCCGGCACTTATAAGAAAGAATGTGTCGAACAGGGCAAAAAATACTTCTCCGTCGCCAGCGGCGGCGGCACGGGCCGTACACTTCATCCCGATAACATGGCAGCCGGTCCCGCTTCCTACGGCATGACCGACACAATGGGCCGTATGCACAGCGACGCTCAGTTCGCCGGTTCGTCCTCCGTTCCTGCACACGTCGAAATGATGGGCTTCCTCGGCATGGGCAACAACCCGATGGTCGGCGCCACCGTGACCGCCGCTGTCAAGGTCGAAGAGGCTATGAATAAATAATTGGCGCTCGCCTTGAGACGCAAAATTTTGCGT
>JAZRVP010000081.1:0-2539 GCA_045599245.1 Myxococcota bacterium | reverse complement strand
GCTAAGCGATACAGAAAAGACTATTACGACAGAAAGAAATAAACAGAGCCCCAAAGGGGCTCATTGGAGGTTGACATGACGTTCGACGAATGCATTGCTAAAAGATACGAAAAAGACGCAGAATTCAAAAAGATTTGGGATTCGGTGTAAATCCATGTCAGAACTCAGCAAATCAAAGACAAAGGCGCTCATGGCGCGTGCAAGGATGCAGAAGGCGCGCGTTCATATCGGCATGAACGGTGTGACAAAGCCTGTCATGCAGGCGATGAAACGTGCCTTCGATGGCATGTGCACACATCCGGAGCCATGCGATGTCGTTCGCGTCAAAGTCCATCCGACATTCGACGGCGATTTGCAGGCACTGATTGACCAGATGTGCGAAGCATCTGGGGCCGTATTCGTCAAACAGGATGCGCCGTTTCTCGTTTTCTGGAAACCGAAGGCATAAAACATCGTCAGAGACACGCCTGTTTTGAGCTGTGAGTGCGTTTTGTGTGTGCAGGCGTGTGATTGGTCGGGTATGGGTGAAAACGCGAAACAGGGGCATTGTGGGGTGATTGTGATTGTGGGTGGTGAATTGTGATTTGATGCTCGATTTTTGGTGGTGAAGTTGGTAGATTGTTGCTTATGACGTCAAAGCCATGGCGTCGGGTTCTCGAATGGGAGTAGGCGGTTGCTTAGAATTCCTTTGTCGCCATGGTTAATCTTTCGCGCAAAAGATGGTTGATTATGGCTGCGTGGGAGGGAGAAGGGAGTATGAGTGACTGTTTAAGTCAGTCTGATGCAGATCGTCTTATTTCGATGGATAAAAAGTATCCTGGTGAAATGCTTTCTTATCCAGTGAATGGCGGCAAAATTTCGTTTGAAATACGCTCATTGGATGATGATGAGTGTTTCATCATCGATGTCAATCCATCGAAAATGACTTTAAACAAGGTGACACATCAGGAAAGATATAGAAAAAGCATCGTATTAGTCCGTTTTGACATGAATTCGACAAGCCACATTAATCCAGATGGCGAACGGATATCCGGAAACCATGTGCATGTGTATCGCGAGGGATATGGCGACAGCTTTGCTATTGAACTTCCTGAATGCTTTGATATATCGACGAAATACAATGCTCTGATTAGCTTTCTCAGGTATTGCAATGTTTGCGAACCAAAGAAAATCGTCAGAAAGGATTTGTTCGATGAATGACAATATCGAAATCACAAAACTTATTGATGATTATTACTCGTGGTTTCGCCGTGGCGTAATTACAAAGCCAGCAAGTAATGGATGGACAGAGATTGAAACGCCTATGTTAGATAGGCACAATGATTGTCTTTCGATTTATGTCAAGATTTCGGATGGTAATATTGAGATCACCGATGGCGGGTATATCCTGAATGATCTCGATATGTCTGGTTTTGATATCAAAACGGCAAAGCGAAAAGAGCTGATTCAACAGGTCGCTAATGGGTTCGGTGTAAAGGTTGAAGATGGTGAGATTAAGACGATGGCTAATGCGTCGAATTTCGCGGTTCGAAAGCACATGATTTTGCAATCAATGATTTCAATCAACGATTTGTTTTATCTGTCTTCTCCTACTGCTGTTAGTGCATTTTTTGATGATGTTTATTCCTGGCTTAACCAAAACAACGTCAGGACGGTTGATAATTTTCAGCTAACAGGTAAAAGCGGATTCATTCATCATTTTGACTTTATAATCCCTCGTTCATCGAAACAGTCTGAGAGAATCGTTGATGTAATCAACACACCAAACAAACAGAACATTCAGAACACCATTTTTAAATGGCTTGATACAAAAGACTCAAGGCGAAAAGGGTTTTCTTTATTCGCCATACTGAACGATTCAGGCATCAATAAGACATCCGTTATTGATCCGCTTGTTAGCTATGGAATCAGAGCAATACCATGGTCAAAAATCAGCGATTATCAAGATATGCTTGTTGCATGAGGTGAATCAAAATATGGTTGAATTGAGCAACTCAAAAATCAAATCCATCATGGCGCGAGCGCGATTGATGAAGGCTCGGTGCCACATCGGGATGAACGGATTGCAGCCGAACACGCTGGCGGCATTTATCCGGGCATTTGACGGTTCGTGTGTTCGTCCTGAGCCTTCGGATGTCGTTCGCGTCAAAGTCCATTCGACGTTTTCCGGAGATCTGGATGCAGCCATTGCAAGTCTATGTCGTGAAAGCGGTTCGGTTTTCGACAAACAGGAACGCGAATGGCTGACGTTCTGGAAGCCACATGATAACACATGATAAAAAATCACATTGACATATTGTCAGTAAATCACTAGCATCATGAACAATTCGCGATACGCTCCTGATCGCGATAGAGAAAAGAGAGCCAGGCGCCTTCACCATCATGTGACGGCGCCTTTTTTTTTATTTGATTCGTTCGAGTGACAGCTGAACCGTCTGCTTGAGTTCGTTCAGCGTGTTTTGAAAGCTTTTGAACGCTTCAGAATTGTCTTTGAACGCTTCAGTCGTCTGTTCAAGAAGCCTGGCATTCTCAGACGAAT
>JAZRVP010000080.1:0-8803 GCA_045599245.1 Myxococcota bacterium | reverse complement strand
AAGGCACCCACACCATGTAACGACGTTGCGTGCAACGTCGCGCACTTGCGTATCGGCAAAGCCGATAGCAAGGCACCCACACCATGTAACGACGTTGCGTGCAACGTCGCGCACTTGCGTATCGGCAAAGCCGATAACAAGGCACCCACACCATGTAACGACGTTGCGTGCAATGATATCCCCGATCTCATCTTTACGGCTTTGTCAGCGGCGGTTACGGCGACAATTCCGTGGCAACACCGCCTCCCGGAAAAATTATCACCTACAAAATTTACAAAAATGAAGACGGAAAATTCAGACGCGAACTCATCTGGGAAAAGCCCATGCCCGTCATCTATTCCATCGCTGAAAATTACATGAGCAGTTACAAATACAGCGACGGAACACCGTTCAAATGCAACCGGAAATCTTATGACTCCTACATGTCATCGGGAGGAAACTCGCAGCAGTACAACGAATGGTACCGGCGATACATCTGTGCGACCGGCGGCGGCCCCCTCGTCGTTGCCGACTTCAACGGCGACAAAAAGCCCGACATCGGCCTGGCCACAGGCTGGTCCTACTCCGTCTTTAACGGCACAAACAGAGTCGTCCTCTGGGCCGATTACAACACACAGGATTATTCCAGCAAGGCAACAGGTTCGAGCCTCTTCGACTTCGAAGGAGACGGCATTTCAGAAGTTCTCTACGCCGACGAAATCAAGCTGCACGTCTACAAAGGCCCCGGATCCGGCGTCATCGATCCCGCAACCAACACGATGTCCGCCGAACACCTCGAGGACGACAATGCACTCACGCCGATGACGATCAAACTGTGCGACGAGAGCGTGGCCTGATTTTTTTTTGGGGGGCAGGCTATCGGCCCTGCGGCCGATACGCCGTGCCCGGGGGGCCAGACTATCGGCAGCGCCGATACGTCCGGCCTCTTTTTATTTTGTCACCATGTGCGGCACGGATTCGACATGGCCGAGGCAATTTTGACGACCAGTTCATCCGTTTCGGCATCATTCGCAATGACCCCGGCCAAAATTTCCGGGATGAATTTCTCCGTCTCATAATGGCCTGCATCGATGAGCGCAACGCCGCACCGGACGGCATTGTCAAAATCGTGATGCCCGCAGTCGCCCGTGATGAACGCATCGACATCCCGGCATGACGACATATATTTTGCCCCCGAACCGTTCAAAATCCCGACCCGTTCGATGCGTTTTTCCGGGTCTCCGGCGGCGCGAAGCGACGAGATATCCCAGAGCTTCTTCAGGTAAGGGATGAAATCCTTGAGAAGCATCGGCGCCGGGAGCCGGCCCGTCGTTCCAAACCCGTACAGATCCGAAATGCCGTGAACATCGGACGAGAGCCTGAAGACATCGACAGCCGGTTCTTCATAAGGATGCGTCTCATGGACGGCCCGAAGAACCGGTTTCAGATTTTGTTCGGAAACGACCATTTCAAGCCGGACTTCCGGCGTCTCGACAGCCTGTCCCGGCGCCCCTATGGCTGGATGCGTATCGTTCCCGCAGGTAAAATATCCCGTACCGGACGTTCGGAATGAAACATCGGAATACCGCCCGACGCAACCCGCCCCCGCATCATGCATGGCCCGGGAAACCGCATCCGCATGGCCGGACGGAACAAAAACGATGATCTTGCAGGCTTCATAAGGATGATGTTCGATGACGGGCCGTCGATCACTCAGGTGAAGGTCGTCGGCAAGTTTATCGGCTATCGCACCGGGAGCCGAATCGAGATTCGTATGCGCGGCCAGAAGCCCGATGTGATTTTCCGCCAGTCTGAGCAGCATCCGCCCGTCCGCCGTCTCATCGGTCAGACGCTTGAACGGCCGAAAGATAAAGGGATGATGCGTCACGATGAGATCGAAACCGCCGTCAACGGCTTCGTCAAGAACGGCCGGCGTGAGTTCAAGTGCAGTCAGAATGCGGCTGACAGAGGCATCCTGATGCCCCATCTGGAGCCCGGGGTTGTCCCACGATTCAGCACATTTTTCTGGAAAATGACGAGCTATGATATTTTGAATGTTTCGTATGGTCTGCATGTTTTCGGGCCTTAAAAAAAGAAGGAAGAATGAAAAAAGAAACAAAATCGCGAAGCCGCCAAAAAGGCAATAACGCTGAAAATGATACACAAGCCGCAGAAAAAAAGCCTGCTCAAAAGAAAAAAGGAAAAAAGAAATCCGCCAAAACAGCAAAGGCATCCCTTTCCAGGACGCTTGTCTGGCTGAAGTTTGTCGCCGTCTTTCTGTCTGTCGCGGCACTGGCCTCATTCTTCCTGTTCGACGTTTCCCGCGTCAGCTCGAATGCCATGATGCCGAATTTCGCCAAAGGCGACCTCATCGCGTCATGGGCCCCGATCTGGGGCTTTGAACCCAAAGACATGGGCGAACCGGTGCTGCTTTATACGGGAAAAAGCGACATGGAACCCAACGTGCTTCGCGTCCTCGGAATGCCCGGAGACGAGGTGTCGTATAAAGATGACGAACTGACGGTCAACGGCAGGAAACCGGAACGCGTCCAGCTGACCAATCCTGCCATCGCGAGGCCAGATGATGAACCGGATATCTGGCGCGAAAAACTCTCAAATGCCAAAAGCTACCGTATCATGCTCCCCCAAAAAGCCGTCGTCGGCCCAAGAACGGGGACCGTCGACGTCAAAGACGGATACTTTCTTTCGGGGGACAATCGAATGGCTTCCTACGATTCGCGCCAGAACGGCATCTACAAATCGGAACGAATCAGAGGTCGAGTTCTCGTCATACTTGAATCTTCACGCAATGATGGAGTATTTGGACACTGGCTGAAATGGCCGGAATAAAACTCCGGTCACCCATTTATCAGGGAACCTCTGAACAAAACGATATTTTAAGGCAGAAAATGATGAGAGCCAGTCGAGGGGTTGTATACAACGCCTTGGCCCCGGCGAGGAATGATGGTTAAGCAGCCCCAAAAGCTTATACCATCTAAAATATTGAGGATTCTTAAGGGCTCAGTCCTTAAGCAGGGTCCGGGTTAGAGCCCGGAAAAACCAATTAATCAGAACTTCCTTAGAGTGAAACAAATCGGAAATAGGCATGAAAACAAAGAATTTATACATGGTATCCCTGGGCTGTCCCAAAACCAGAGTCGACAGTGAAGTCATGTTCGGGCTTTTACAGAAACGGGGCTGGAAACTCACCCCCGATCCGGAAAAGGCCGATGCAATCATCGTCAATACGTGCGCATTTCTTCAATCCTCGATCGAGGAATCGATCGATGAAATTCTGGACTACGCAGATTACAAACAGGAGCGATGCAAACGTCTCGTCGTGGCGGGCTGTCTTCCGTCGAGATATCGAAACGAAATGGAAGACATGAAAAGTTCACTGCCCGAGGTGGATGCATTCATTCAGACGAATGAGCTGGAAAAGATCGTTCAGGCGATCGAGCCGTCGGCCTACCCCGATCCGGATGCCGACATCTTTTTGTCGAGGCGTCTGGCCCAGAAGCAGTCATACGCGTATTTGAAAGTCTCGGAAGGGTGCAACCGCCGATGCTCGTTCTGTGCGATTCCCCTGATTCGAGGCAAACAGGTATCGCGTCCGATCGAGAGTCTCGTCACAGAAGCGCGGACGCTGGCAGAGACGGGGAGCAAAGAGATCGTGCTCGTTGCCCAGGAACTGACGGGCTACGGAACGGATCTCGGGATGAAAAGCGGGCTTCTGGATCTCATCGACCGGCTTGAACCGATCGAAGGCATCGAATGGATTCGCCTGATGTACACGTATCCGTGGAACTTCACCGAACCGCTTATCGAGCGTCTTGGCGAAGGCAAAGTCCTGCCTTACGTAGACATACCGCTTCAGCACGTCTCGCAGCACATTCTGGACGACATGAAGCGCCACATTGCCCAGAAGGATCAGGATCGTCTGCTTCGGCGTCTGAGAGAAATCCCGGGGATGGTTCTGAGAACATCCCTTATTGCGGGCTATCCGGGAGAAACAGAAAGCGATGTCGACGAACTTGAGCAGTGGATGAAAGAAATCCGTTTTGATCGTCTGGGAGTATTTGAGTATTCGGCAGAGCCGGGAACGCCGGCCGGAGAAAGAGAGGATCAGATCCCGGACGAAGTGAAAACCGAGAGACGCAACCGTCTGATGGAAACGCAGCAGGCAATTCATGCCGAGAAGATGGAAGCGCTGATGGGCGAGCATTTGTCGGTCCTGGTGGATGGAATAAGCCAGGAACACGAGCTGGTTCTGGAGGGGAGGTACTATGGCCAGGCTCCGGAAGTGGACGGCCAGGTGTATCTGTCGTATGAGAACAGTGTCTCGGAGCCGGCGCGAACGGGCGACATAGTGGAAGTTGAAATTGTGGAATCATCCGCCTATGATTTAGTCGGCAATGTGCTGGATGGAGAAGAAGAGGGATAAGGCGGGAAAAAAGGTTAAAAATTTCAGGAAAAGGGAGAAAAGAGCTAAGGTATAGAAGAGGGGGTTAGAGACACTTGCGAAATAGCGCAAAAAGTTGTATAATGTTTGGCCGTGTTAATCCGCTTTGTCGTTTTTTCAACGAAAGATAAGCAGTTAATAGAAAAGCAGAGACTTAACGCCCTACAAAAAGGGCCTAACGTAGGAAGAATTATGGGTAAGAAACTTCGATTTTTGTTGGTTGCGGCGATGATCGCCCTGTTTTCAACGAATGCCATGGCACAGGATGCTGATGAAGCAAGTGATTCCAGCGCCACAACAACAGAAAAGCGCGTAAGTGCAAACGGCAGCTATCAGTTTAAAATGTCTTGGGGCGTTGGTCTTCAGTATGGCCTGACGTTCACGGATATGTCAAACTGGAATGATTATCTTTTGATTCCGAGCAAACAGAATTATTTTGATGTTGATTTTGTTGCCGATCACGAGCTGTACGTTGAAATTACGCCGGTTGAAGGTTTCCGTTTGAGCGCATTCGGCGGTTATTCTTCGCTTTATATTTCTGACACGGGCTTTAACTATGGCTATGCCGGTATCGAACCCGCATTCAGCATTCGTCGTTCATTCTATGAATTCGCCGTTGGTATTGGCTTAGGTTACGGCAAAACCTGGCTTGACAGCGAAGTCAATGATCTCGAAGGCCACGGACTTTTGGTTCGTCCGTTCGTTGAAGCAAGATTTTATCCGTGCGACATCTTCGCCATTTATCTTCGTATAGCCTTCAGCTACTACAAAGAATTCGGAATGGAACCGACCAAATACAGCCTGGCAAGAGACGTTGACAAACAGATCGATGAAGACAAACTCAGCCATGCAGGTCCGAACATCGCCCTCGGTGTTCGCTTCGGCAGCTATGCCACCCCGGTTCTCGTTGTTCCTGACAGCGATGGCGACGGCGTTCTCGATGATATCGATGACTGCCCGGATGATGCCGGTATCGAAGAATTCAACGGTTGCCTGAATCCCGACACCGACGGTGACGGCTATTGCGACGCCTGGGTCTCCGAAAAAGGCCTCTCCGATGCCTTCGCCGGAACCTGCAAAGGCATTGATAAATGCGTCGATGAAGCCGAAGATATTGATGGCTTCGAAGATGAAGACGGCTGCGCCGATCCCGATAACGACAACGACGGCGTCTGCGACGCTTGGGTCGAAGCTCAGGGTCTTTCCGATAAATACGCTTCCGTCTGCAAAGGCGCCGATAAATGCGCTGATGAAGCCGAAGACGTCGACGGCAACTCCGATGATGACGGCTGCGCCGATCCCGATAACGACTCCGACGGCCTCTGCGATCCCTGGGTCTCCGAAAAAGGCCTCTCCGCAAAATACGCTTCCATCTGCAAAGGCACCGACCTCTGCCCAGATTACAGCTCCGACAGATTTAATGGCTGCAGCAATCCTGATCCCGATGACGACGGCTTCTGCGACGCTTGGGTTTATGACAATAACCTCCAGGCCAGCTTCCCCGAATGCAAAGGCAAAGATATGTGCCCGAATGAAAAGGGTGACGATGCCAAGGGCTGCATTAAACGCCGCGTCGAAGTTACCGCCGACAAAATCGAAATCAACGAAGCCATTAACTTCGCTTCCAACAAGGCTACCATCGAAAAATCCTCTGACAGCCTCCTCGAAGAAATCGCTCAGACCTTCAAAGACAATCCCCAGATTAAGAAAGTCGAAATCCAGGGTCACACCGATCTCTCCGGTAATGCCAAGAAGAACCAGAAACTCTCCGAAAACCGCGCTAAGGCCGTCTATGATCGCCTCGTTAAACTCGGCGTCGAAAAAGATCGTATGACCTCCAAGGGCTTCGGTATGAGCCAGCCGGTCGAACCACTCGCTAAAGGCCAGAAGAAAGAAACCGCTGAACAGGCCGCCAAAAACCGCCGCGTCGTCTTCAACATCCTCGAACAGGATGAAGTCAAAACAACCATGACCCTCAAAGAAGCAAAAGACGCCGGTTACAGCCGCGACGAAGTCAAAGTTCTCAGCAAAGAAGAATCCAAAAAAGCAGCCGCTGAAGAACAAAATAATGACGCAAAAGTTGACACCAAAAAAGCAACTGACTCCAAAGTAAACACCGAAGTCAAAAAAGTTGATGACAAAGTCAACTCCGACGCCAAAAAAGTCGAAGACAAAGCTAAAGCCGACGCCAAAAAAGTCGAAGACAAAGTCAAAGCCGACGCCAAAAAAGCTGAAGATAAAGTCAAAGCCGACGCCAAAAAAGCTGAAGACAAAGTCAAAGCCGACGTGAAAAAAGCTGAAGACAAAGCTAAATCTGACGTGAAAAAAGCTGAAGACGATGCCAAGAAAAAAGCTGAAGATGCTAAGAAAAAAGCCGCTGATGCAGCCAAGAAAAAAGCAGCCGAAGCCAAAGCAGCCGCTAAGAAATAATCAGAACTTCGCTCTGATTTAAAAAAGGCTCCCAAACGGGAGCCTTTTTTTTCGCCTTTTCCAGGTCTTCGGACACAAAAAAAACCGGCCTCACGGCCGGTATTTTCATTTAATGTACGGTCTTATCCCAACGATATCACCCAATCCATCCCCGCATCTCTCAAGGCATCATACGAAATAATACCACGTTTTCCGTGACCTTTGATCGCCGCCTTACCCGAATAATTCTTCCAGCATCCCAGCTTGGTCACTTCTCCATTGTCGATTTCGGGAACAGATATCACAAGTCCTTCGTCCTCAACGGCTTCAATGCGAACCGCCTGATTGTTGACACAAGCCATCACGGAATGCCCCAGCTGAAGCTGTTCACGGGCCGTTTTCGACCAGAATTCACGCTGATCGGAAGCACTGTCTCCGGTCTGACACAAGACGCCGTAATTGACGCCCATTGCATTGGCAAGACTCCCCCAATTTGCCATGCCGCCCGTTTCAGGGAGGCGCTGATCGCGTTTGAGCTGCGCCAAATAAGCCGCAAATGACATTTCAGAAGACGGATTTTGTACGCCAAGCATTTGAAGACTGGCCGCAAGATTTGCGTATTCCGTCGGTGACGTCGGTTTAACGGTTTCTTTATTTTCACGCATGATGGCAGGTTTTGACTGCAATGCTTCGTAGAGTGCCGGCCGAATATTATTGGGTGATTTGGCAATCAAATCCCGGGCAACCGCGATTTCACCAGCCGTCAGGTCTTCCTTAGCCAAAAGCTCCTTGAGTTCATCCGAAGCGAGTTCAAGAGCATCCCCCTCGAGCGGCTTGACGTTATTGCCTTTGTCTTTCGCGGCAAAATCGGTGTAATCGGCTTTAATCCAGCCAATCTGATCGCCGACATGAACCTCGAGATAGCCGTCTTTTTCCGCATAAAAGTTGACGCGATCGCCCTGGCGAAGTGTTCCCAGAGTCTCAGCATCTTTACCCGGCGCACGACGAATGTAGAGCGCCGAACAGGCGACAGAGGCAGCGCCGGCCGGATTCTGAACCTTTTTATCCGCTTCTTTTCCTTCAAAATCAGTCTGTGAAGCGGCGATATAACCGATCTTTCCATCGACGAGAACCTTGAGTTCGCCGCCTTTTTGCTCGAGGATGTCGATCTTTTGATTAGCAGCAAAAGAGCCCACGACGGAACCTTTTGATGCGGGTTCGGTATGAGCCTCGGCTTTTTCGGCGGTAATTTTGGCACTTCCGATGGGCTGCATAGCATTTGCCGAGTTATTTCCGGGCTGTTCTTTAACTTTTTGCTGTTCAGCAGACTGAAGTTTAGCGAGTTCGGCACGTTCTTGTTCTTCTCTCGCAAGTTTTTGAGCCTGATCGGCATCCTGTTTTTTGGCATCAAGTTTTTGAGCCAGGACGTCGTCTTTCTTGTCTTTGGTCTGATCAATCATCGTCTCGTCTCCTTTCGGTTGTGAGGCTTTCGCCTATTTTGATGGGCAGGAATTTTAGGCGTTATGCGTCCAGACCGTCAACTTTTTTGGCGCAAAAGTACAAAAAACATGTTACTGCTCAGCAGGGGCTTTGCCCCAGACCCTACTGGGGCTTTGCCCCAGACCCTACTGGGGCTTTGCCCCAGACCCTACCAAAGGGCTGAGCCCTTTGGAATCCTCAATATTTTTAGATGGTATAAGCCTTTTGGGCTGCCTATCCCTTGTTCCTCGCCGGGGCCCTACCCGGCTCACTGCAATTTCTGCCTAAAAATTGCGAAATGCGCCATATTCAATAGATATGAATTAGCCCCGGGTGAATAGTAACAAGACGCGCGTCAAAACGCTGTTCGTGGCTAGCCAAAAGAAATGAGATTGGTTAAAAACCAAAGCTTTGAATTCGGGAGGAACGTCCATGAGTCAAATATGCAATCGTTGTGGCATGCCTGTTCGTCCA
>JAZRVP010000079.1:0-13327 GCA_045599245.1 Myxococcota bacterium | reverse complement strand
GCAGCTTCGGTTCGCTCTGGATATTCGGTTTCATAATGGGCAAACCAGATGCGCCTTGCAAGTCCCGGTTCAACGACAAAACGTGAAGTATTTTCGGAGGCCTGGCGGAAGTAGTTTTTGGCGCGATCGACTTCGCCTTTTTGTTCAAATGCCGAACCTGTCAAATACAGAAGAAGGGGTGAATCCTGACAAATTGCGTAGAGAGGTTTTGCGTTTTCGATGGCTTCATCAAATTGTTTTGACTCAATGGATTTCTGCACTTTCGCGATTCCGGCATTCCATTCCTGATTGTCGAACAAATTATTGCAGTCAGCCAAAGCTAAAGTCGGAAACATGATGCAGCCGGTAAAGGCAAGGACTGCGAACCATACGGAGTTCAATGTGTTCTTCATGACTATTTCCTCAATTGAACCAACAAATCAGAAAGCGAAAACCGCCTGGGATGATTGAAGAAGGGAATACCGCAAAAGTATATGTGGGTGAGAATGTTCTCTCAGCCCGCTTGCAGACAATTATTCATTATAGAAGGTTCACAATTTTGAACAAATAAAAAGGGCTGGATGCGTCGTATGCGTCTCGACGCATAGACGCAGCGGGCGCGCGTATGGGCCGCAGGGCCATAGCGTAGCCCTTCCATGAAATATGCGCGGCCGTATCTCCCGATAGGCCGCGCCAGGGGAGTCGTATGGACAAAGTCCATAGACTCACGCCTTGCTGCTTATAAAATGTTGCAAAATATATCCAGGGTATTATGTTTGTATCATTCGCGATAAAACTTGTCTGAATTATTATTAAAAATTATTATTAAAAGGTAGAATCAATAATGAGTTTTGGCCGCTTCACAATTGGGCTTTTCTTTTTATTACTCACTATTTCTGAATGCTATGCAAACCACCAATCTTTCACTCACATATTTTTCACCGGAACATCGAAACTTTTTAACAAAGATATCATTTTGTTTCAAATTACTTCCAGTTGTTGCGGCTGTGATGGGCTGTTTCGTTTCATCCCAGGTATTGGGTCAAGACTGCAGCAATATAGCCAATAACAGAGAATGGACGCAGAATATCAGCAAGCTTCAGAACTATTATAAAGCCGAAAATTACGATGCCGTTATCGAAAACGCGAAGCCGATGTTCAATATCTGCGCAGACTCGCCATCGCTTCTCTTTTACACCGGTGCGGCACTCGAAAAACAGGGCGAATTGGAACGCGCGCTCATTTATTATACCAAAGCCAGCGAGAATTTGACGGTCATGGCGGCTGACCCGGGGACATCGAGACTGATTTGGTACAAACGATATGAACTTGAACATCCCGACCGGACGGAAGAAGCCGTTTCGGGACAAAAAGAGAAGATTGCCGAACTCGAACAGAAAGTGAATGACCTGGAAAACCAGTCGATCATTGAGTCGGCAACGGCCAGTCTTGATGTGAGCAAAAAATATGAGGGCATTCTCTGGACGGGCGTCGGATTGGGGATTGCCGGCGTCGTTTTTATCGGCACGGGCGCCGGTGTCGCCGCAAGTGTGGAAAAGACGGAATTGGTGGGCAGTGATGGCAATCAATTGAATATCGACAAGCGATTTACGGCAGGCTGGGGACTGTTGGGGACGGGCATCGGTCTAACAATCGCCGGCGCAGTCATGGCCGGAATCGGTGGTTATCATTATTCGAAATCCAAGTCGGATGCCGTGATGACGTTTAATGCTTCGCCCATGAGCGCGTCTTTTGCGATGACCTTCTGAGCCGGGAGGATGCAATGAAACGATACGCATTTATCATTTTATTGTGTGTCGCCGTGTGCTTTGTTTTGGCGAGTTGCGGCGATGAAGTTATTTTGGACAACCAGGAGATGTGCATCCTTTCGGGGGGAGAGTGGAGTGACAATAGTAAATGTATGTGTGACCAGGAGTGTGAAGACGGCATTTTCTGCATTGGCGAAAAAGATTCTTTAAAATGTGCAAATAAATAACAACGTAGCGGCGTAGCATGCTACGCCGCCAAGCCATCCCCGTAACGGCGTTGCATACAACGCCGCATGCATCCAGGCGAGCCGTAGAGACGCAAACGAAAAGTGTTAGCGAGCCGTAGAGACGCAAAATTTTGCGTCTCAAGGCGAGCAGCACCGCCCCCCAAAAAAAAATCCAATCAGATAAAACCAACATAAAAAAAGAGGTATCCCCATGAAAACATCGAAAATCCTGTTCATTCTTGCAACCCTGTTGTGCAGCACCGGCCTGACCGCCTGCGGTGATGGGATCAGTTCCAGCTTTGAGGATTTTGGAGCTTTATGCAAAGCCAGCGGGGGTGATGTAGTTGAAGAAAAAGACAACGTTTGCAAGTGCGATAAAGAGTGCGCCACAGGCGTTGTTTGCATTGCTGGGAAGTGCGCGAATGATATAATTGAAGTAAATTGTGAGCGTACTGAATGCAAAAATAATGATGATGGAAGTGGTAGTTTATTTGTATGTGTTGAAGGACGTGTAAGTGAAGAAATAAAATGTTCTGGTTTTTCATGTAAAAATGATAAAGAATGTGGTGAATGCAAAAATGATGCTAAAAAATGTAATGCAAATGGGGAATATATTTGTATTAATGGGGATTGGGGTGAGCCTAATAAATGCGGAGATTTGGGATGTAATAAAAAGGCTACTGCATGTGCAGTGTGTAATAATAATGAAACACAATGTAATAAAGAAGCTTCTAAAAAGCAAATATGTAATGGAGGTGAATGGTTATTTGATAAAGAATGTGAATATGGTTGTTTAAATGAGAAATGTGCTGAATGTAGTGGTAATACTAGACAATGTACGGATTTAAAAAAAGTTTCTGAATGTCAACAAGGGAAATGGGTAGAAATTGAAGATTGCAATGATAAATATTGTTCTAATGGAACTTGTACAACGGAAATAATTTGTAATATTGGTGAATTAATATGTGATGGACATGAGCTTAAAAAATGTGATGATACTAAAAAATGGGTGTTAAAAGAGAATTGTGAAGAAAGAGATTGCCTCGGCTATCTAAAACAATGTGCTTGTGATGAAAGTTTACGAGAATGTAAAAATGATAATAATAAAATTGGCCAAATGACTGTATGTGTTGAAGGTGAAAATACAGGGTTTTCATGTGAAGATGTTTCTTGTAATAATGATGGAACAGATTGTGGTCAATGTAAAAATGATGATACAATATGTGCAGGTGAGAAAATAAGAACTTGTGCCAATGGCGTTTGGGAAACTCCAGCTGATTGCGGGTCTGGTGAAAAATGTGATGCAGAAACAGGTAAATGTTCTTCTACTAAACCTGTTGGTCCTGATGAAAAATGTTCTGATAATATACAGCAAGTGTGTGTAAATAATGATAAATATTTGGGAACAAAATATAAATATGATGGTGGAAAAGTTACTTTTACTGAAGACTGTAAAAATATAGACGGTGAGAAGGTATCTTGTGCTGGTAATGAGTGTGGTGAATGTAAAAATGATGATACAAAATGTAAAACTAATGTTTCGAATAATGGTGAGTATACTTATATTAAATTCACTTGTGATAAAGGTAAATGGTCTAAAGAACAAAACTGCGAACAAGGATATGAATGTAACCAAACTAATACAGATTGTGTAAAAAAATCCAGCGGTAATTGCCCTGGTAATGTGCCCTACTGCGAGTCTAATAATGTGCTGGCTTATTGTGATGATAATGGGAATTTGCAAAAGAAAATATGTGATTCTATACTGCATTGTTATGGTAGTGAAGGTAACGCTTATTGTGGTGAATGTGAAAATGGTTCTAAAACATGTGTAGAAAATACTAAAAAATTATGTGAAAATGGAAAATGGAATGAAATAACTTGCCCAAATGGATGTTCGTCAGATGGTGAGTGCGCTCCACAAAATGCCTGCACTGATGGAGAATATACATGTGAAAATAATAAGCTTTGTGAATGTAAAGATAAAAATTGGATACCAACAGAAAAACGTGAAATATGTATAGATAATAATAGTGGTACGCATGCTTATAAATGTGATGGTGAAAATTTAATAGATAATGATTGTGGCCAAAATTCCTGTAAAGAAAATGTCTGTGGTGAATGTAAGAATGGTGAAAATAACTGTGAAAATGGTTTTTCATATTCATGCCAAAATGGAGACTGGAATCGCATTTTGAGTAAACAATGCAAAAATGGATGTGATGAAGCTTTTGGTTCGTGTTCTGAAGAATTAAAGGAAGGATTGCAATGTTATTCAGAATTTCCTGATAAGTGTGATTCTAATAAAAATATTTATAGTTGTGTAAATGGAAAATTGGAGAATAAAGGAATGTGTTATGACAAGGATAATGTTGGGCAATATTGTCCCGCTGGTACTGTTATAGATTGTATTGATAATGTTTCATGTAACTCGTTTGGATCTGACTGTGGAGATTGCTTAAATGGGACTGTTTGCAAGATAGAAAATTCTGGCGCTCTGAGTACTGCGAAATATAAAAAATGTGATAATGGTGTATATAAGGATTGTTCTTATTCTGGTTCAGGTGATATTAGTGCCAGCATAAGTTGTGGTGAATCTGAGACAGCGGATTATCCTAAATGTCCGCAATAAATGTGTGAGTCACAAACTATTTCATCTTTATTGATGTTGTATTAATTCGCGGTATGATGATTTTTCTTGCGGTTGGCCGTTGGCCAGTCGGTAAATTGGTTCCTCCTCATGCTGCTTCGCTGCCGGCTCCCCTTATTAGGGGAGCTTTTATGATTTTGGGCACATCGGCGGTTGTGGCCGCAGTAGAGATGCTCCATATCGTCCTCAAAAGCGATGATCTGTGCGTTCATGATGCTGCAATGGGCACAAAACTTCATCCGATAAATGATGGCAGCTCATAGGATGGAGCTGA
Organism: Myxococcota bacterium; assembly: GCA_045599245.1. GTDB lineage: Bacteria > Myxococcota_A > Bradymonadia > UBA4248 > UBA4248 > UBA4248. The sequence goes on along the minus strand of JAZRVP010000079.1, from coordinate 8,428 downwards.
GGTTGAATGCAATGATGAAGATGAATTAGAAAAATGATAGAAAAAGTGCATGTTTTGATGGAAAATATGTTCAATAACGAATTTGAAGAAGAAGACACGATTGCCGGATTGTCTGACGATGAGTTGACATACAGGTTTCGCGAATCCGTCAGAATTGATAATGAAATCAAGCGTATCAAAGGTGTCCCAATTGCCGGATATGATGTTCAGACTCGCTGTGCATACCTAGAGTATCCCGATGGTTCCAGAAAATACATCAAAAAAGCCTGAGATCCTTGTTTTGGCCGGGCCCAATGGAAGCGGAAAGTGGATAAAGTAAGAAGTAGATATTTTAAAGCATTGCAGCTATTACTGCAGGTTGTTGAAATAGCTGAGATTGTTCATATTTATGACAATACATTGGAACCATTCAGAATTTTTAAAAAGCGAAAAAATGTTTATTTTTATTGGGAAAATGAATTTTGGAAAAAAGATGACATTCAGAGGTTGACTGGTGTGACATTTTAATAAAAGTGTCTTTTATATCTCTGTGTCCCCCACATGTATCGTGATGCGCGTCGGCCGGATGCCATACAACGCGCCACAAAAAATGTTGCGTCCGTATTGCATATTGCCCCATTGAGCCGCATGGATGAGGCATGACATGTTTTTCAGCGAACTCGCCATCCCCTTGATTTCATGCTAAAAAGCAGAAGATGATGTTTCAGGCATCTTCGTCTATGGAGGGCAAGTGCATGAGTCTTTTTCTCAACAGTGGCAATGACAGCTTTCAAATCTCGCTCAATTCCGAGATTTACGTCGATAAAACAGGAATTATCAGGCATCTGAATCGCTGGATCAACACGGACGATCGCTATGTATGTGTCAGTCTATCGCGTCGTTTCGGCAAGACTGTTACAGCCAGAATGCTCGAAGCCTATTATTGCAGAACATGCGATTCACGCGAAATGTTTGCGCCGTTTGAGATAGCCAGAGATCCGTCGTTCGAAACGCATCTCAATAAGTATGAAGTCATCAGCTTTGATGTGCAGACATTCATGCAGCAGGGAGATAATCCTAGAAGTTATATTGAGCGCATCAAAAAAGCGATAGGAGACGAAGTTCGAGAGGCATGGAAAAGCCTTCCGCTTCATGGGCTGACAGTGCCCGATATGCTGGCTAAAATCAGTGAACTGACCGGCACGAAATTCGTCATTATTATCGACGAATGGGATGCTATTTTCCGCAATTACCCCGATGATACCGTCACACAAACCGCATGGATTCACTTTTTGCGCGATTTGTTCAAACAAAAATCTTCGGAAAAATATATTGCACTCGGCTATCTGACCGGTATTCTGCCGGTTAAGAAGTATAAAACGCAGTCATCTCTCAATAATTTTAAAGAATATACAATGATTCGCCCGCTGATGCTGGCTCCGTATGTTGGTATACGCCAGACAGAAGTCGACGAACTGTGCAGACAGTATCAGATGGATCGTGCCCGGGCTGCATACTGGTACGACGGTTATCTGTTCCATGACGAAGGGCATGTCTATAATCCCTGTTCGCTTGTGCAAGCCATGCAGAACCGTGAATACGGTAGCTACTGGACCGCAACCGCCTCATTTGAGTCGCTGCTCGATTATATCAATGCCGATTTGGACGGCATTTATGCCGATGTGCAGTTTCTGATTGCTGGCGGCCGCGTGCTTGTCGATACTTCAACTTATGACAATTCATTTACCACGCCCAAATGCAAAGACGATGCATTTACATGTTTAATTCACATCGGTTATCTCGGTTATGATGCCGAAAAGAGCGAGGTTTTTATTCCGAATGAAGAAGTTCGAATGGCTTTTAAGAGTGCGCTAAAAGTGTGCACCTGGCCGGAGGCGATCAAACCCTGGCAGCGCTCACAGCGATTTATCAACGCCATTTTGAGCGAAGACAACGAAACAGTTGCCCGCATGGTCGAGGAGACGCATCAAAATATGACGTCAATCCTCGCCTATAACAATGAGAATGCGCTTTCATGCGTGATTTCGGTTTTGTGTATTTCCATTGAAAATCAATATAAGATTATTCGCGAAATGCCCACGGGCAAAGGATTTGCCGACATTGTTCTCGTCCCGAAGCCCAAAATTATGAAGCCCGCGATCGTCTTCGAACTCAAATTAAAACAGGAAGTGAAAGCCGCCATCGACCAGATTCGAGAAAATCAATATCCGGATGAGATCAAGGATTTTTATGGCGAAGTTGTCATTGTCGGCATCAGTTACAGCAAGCGAAAAGCGAACGAATGTTTTGTCGAACGATTTGAAAGGGAAGAAATATAAACATGTTTCCCGAGGCGTATCGAGCGAGTAGAGACGCAAAAATTTGCGTCTTTCAAACGAGCAAAATTTTGCGTCTCTCAAACGAGCGAGATAGCCTCGGGGCGGCGGCCGTATCGCAGATAGGCCGTGGCGAGTCGTATGGCCGGGGGCCATAGACGCGCAATAAAAAACACATTTTTTAGAGTGTGAAACATCTTAAATCCTTTGACGAAAAGTGCATAACGTCCTAAAGTGCCGCGCGTTTCTTTGAGCTGAAAAACGGCTCGCAATTTTTCCGCCCTGTTTAAGCAGACTGTTTAGCCAGGATAATGAGTATTTATCCGCTGTTTGCAGCCGCAGGACCTTTTATCACTCCCAGGAGATTGAGCATGGCTAAGACTCTTTTTGATTCCAGTGACATCCGTAATATCGCGCTCGTTGGTCATGGTGCCAGCGGTAAAACAACACTTGGTGAAGCAATCCTTCTCAAGACGGGTGTTACAACGCGTTTCGGCTCGACCGTAGCCGGCACTTCGACCTTCGACTTTGAACCCGAAGAAATCAAACGCGGCGGCTCCAATGCAACAGCCTTTGCATGGTGTGAATACGCCGGCAAAAAAGTCAATGTCATCGACACTCCGGGTGATGGCAACTTCATTTATGACTCCTTCACTGCAATGCGCGGTGCCGATATGGCTGTCGTCGTCATTTCCGCTCCGGACAGTGTCGAAGTCCAGACCGAACGCGCTTTTGCTGAAGCCGTTAAACTCGGTCTCGCCAAGATGATCGTCATCAATAAGATGGATAAAGAACGCGCTAATCCTGCGCAGTGCCTCGCCGATATCAAAGAGGAACTCGAGATCAGCCCCGTCCAGCTCCAGATCCCCATGGGCGCTGCCGAAAACTTCAAAGGTATCGTCTCCGTCCTCGACAACAAAGCCTATACGTTCGATGGAAACACCGGCAAATTCAAAGCCGGCGACGTTCCCGCCGAATATGCCGATGCCGTTCAGGAAGCCTGGGAAGCCATTATGGAAGCCGTCGCTGAAACCGATGACGACCTCATGATGGAATATCTCGACACGATGGAACTCTCCCATGAACAGTGCATCAATGCTATGCCGAACGCCATTCAGAGCGGCAAACTCGTTCCCGTTCTCTATGCTTCTGCCCTCAACCTCGTCGGCATTGAACAGCTCCTCGATATGGTTGTGAAGTACGGACCGACACCGCTCCAGCATGCCGATGTTGAAATCACCCGCAACGGCGCCGACGAAATGATGAAATGCGACCCCAATGGCGCTTTCGAAGCCCTCGTCATTCGTTCATTCATCGATGAATTTTCCGGCAAACAGAACATTCTCCGCGTTCTGTCCGGTAAAGTTCCTGCCGATAACAGCGCCATCAATGCCCGTCGCGGCGAAGCCGAACGTCTCGGCACGCTCTATGCCCTTCGCGGCAACAACCGCGATGCCCTCGAACAGGGCGTTTTCGGCGATATCATTGCCGTTGCAAAACTCAAAGACACGAAGACCAACGATACCCTCGGTGCCACGGGCGATGTCGCTGTCAAAGCCATCGTTTATCCCGACCCGATGATGGAATTCAACCTCACCTGCAAGAACAAGGGCGAGGAAGACAAACTCGGCGTTGCCGTCGATAAACTTATTGACGAAGACCCGACGCTCTCCAAGGGCTATGATGAACTTGGCCGCGCCCTCACACTCAAAGGTATGGGGCAGCAGCACCTCGAAATGGCCATCGACAAGATGAAACGTAAATTCAAACTCGAAGTTACGTCCTCTCTGCCGCTCGTATCCTATCGCGAAACCCTCAAAAAACGCGTTCAGAACATCGAAGGCAAACACAAGAAACAGTCCGGTGGTGCCGGCCAGTTCGGTGTCTGCTACATCAATGCCGCTCCGCTTAATCGTGGCGAAGGCTTCAAATTCCTCGATCAAATCGTTGGTGGTGCCATTCCCCGTCAGTTCATTCCTGCCGTCGAAAAAGGTATCGTCAGCCGTATGGAATCTGGCCCACTCGCCGGTTATCCCGTCACCGACCTTCAGGTCGAACTCATCGATGGTAAATATCACCCCGTAGATTCAAAGGAAGTTGCTTTCCAAATGGCCGGCCGTAAAGCCATCCTCGCTTGCCTCGCTCAGGGCGGCGTCAAACTCCTCGAACCGGTTTACAAAATGGACATCACGATTCCTTCCGAATCCGTCGGTGACATCATGGGCGATATCACGTCCCGTCGTGGCCGCGTCCTCGGTATGGACCCCGAACACAAAAAGACCATCATTCACGCCATCTGCCCGCTCGCCGAAATTCAGCGCTATGCACCCGATCTTCGTTCCATGACCTCCGGTCAGGGTATCTTCACAATGGCTTTTGAAGGCTATGAAGATGTTCCCTCCAACCTCGAAGCCAAGATCATCAAGGAATCACCGTTCGGTGGCGCCAAAGAAGAAGACGACGAATAATTTATATGTTGGGGCGCGCCTATGCGCCTCACGGCGCATACGTCACGCATTAACGCCGCTATCCCACCAGGATACGCGGCGTTTTTTTTGATATTATTCCGCAAGCCAACGGTACGCTTCAAACGTTGTGGCGTTCATGCTCGGATAGATTGCAAATGATTAGTAACATAATAAAATGTTACAATCAGAGTTCCTGACGATATTATTATATTGAGAATAAAATAAACAGCTGAACGCCGCTGTTTTGCATAGAGAGGCATGGCGCAGGGGGCGTGATTATGCTGAATTTGCAATTGTCATTTAAATGATATAATATATACAAGTCTGTTAGTGTTTGCTGACGGCGAAAAATCATTTGAGTTGTTTATTTATGACAGGAATTAATATGAAAAAGAGTTTTGTGTTCTCACTTTGTGCGGCGATGACGCTTCTTGCTGCCTGTAATGAATCTGAAAATTGGACGCCGAATACCGGTTGTTCCGATGGCGAATTGCGGTGTGACAGCGATAAGCTCTACGCCTGCAAAGCCGGGGAATGGACACTTGGGGCGAATTGTGCCGACAGCGGCAAGGTCTGCGGTCAGAATGCAGACAAAAAGCCTGCCTGTGTGAGCGGTCCCAAAGAAGAATGCGTGCCGTCGTGCAAAGACGGTGTCGTGACACTGTGCGACAGCGATGGCAATGCGATGACGCATAAATGCACCGAAGGACAGGTCTGCGGGCTGAATACCCAGGGCACTCCCGGGTGCGTCACCATACCGCAGAAAAGCTGCATGCCGTACTGCAAGAATAACGGCATTGTCACATGTGATGAGAACATGAACGAGGTCTTTAATGAATGCGAAGACAACAAGATTTGCGAAATGGATGAGAATTATCGGCCGGCATGTGTGGGGATGAAATCCTGCATGCCGTCGTGCGTGAATGGCGTTCTGACGTCCTGTGATGAGAATATGAATGAAAGCACGAAATCGTGCAGTGACGAGAATAAAGTTTGCGGTGTGAATGAGAACGGCGTCCCGGCCTGTGTCGATGCTGCTAAATCCTGTATGCCGTTGTGCGTGAATGACGTTCTGACGACCTGTGATGCGGATATGAATGAAGTGACCACATCGTGCAGTGACGAGAATAAAGTTTGCGGATACAATGAGTTCGGTGTTCCTGCGTGTGTCGATGCTGCTAAATCCTGCATGCCGTCGTGTGTGAATGGCGTTCTGACGACCTGTGATGCGGATATGAATGAAATCACGAAATCGTGCAGTGATGAGAATAAAGTTTGCGGATACAATGAGTTCGGTGTTCCGGCCTGTGTCGATGCTGTTGTCTGCGCCTTTGACGATGTGAATTTGCTCGTAGGCGACAAAGCCTGTGATACCGACGGAAAGGTCGTCGAATGTCAAGAAAGCGGCGTGATGAGCGAAGGCGTTGCCTGCACGGAAGGTGTCTGCACGGACGGCAAGTGTGTTCGCCGCGACTGCGACGATGTTGTCGACGGCAAAAATATTTGCAAAGAAAACAAACTCATGGTCTGTGACGACGGTGCATTGATCGAGGATGTCGATAATGCGTGTGTCGATGATATGCCCCTTTGCCGTGACGGCGAATTTGAATGCAGTGCCTATAAGGATTGCGATGACATCGAACACGGCAAAAATGGCTGTAAAGACGGCAATATTGTTTCGTGTAATGATGGCGAAACAAGTGTCGTTACCGATGGCAACTGCGTTGAAAATGAACAATTCTGCATTGCCGACGATGCGGCAGAGGGTGGATTCATCTGCAAGACACCCGCTTCCACGGACTGTTCCTGGAACGGCGGTCTGGTTGCCAAAAATGAAACCGTTTGTGATGGAAACGTTCTCAAAACCTGTTCCGCCGACAAAGACGGCGAACTCAGCGAAGGTATTGACTGCGCTACCGTCAACAATGGCAAACCGCTTTGTGACCCGAAACTCAATATCTGCCGCGATTATTTCAATTGCGGTGACAATGATGAAATCGTGCATGAGGCGATTGTATGTAACGTCAAAGGCACGAACAAAGCCAAATGCAACGATGGCAAACTCGTCGATCTGACCGATGATGATGCCTGTGCAGCGGTTGATAATGCCAATACCATTTGTACTTATGACATCGAGGCAACGTGCGGGTTTGAGTGCAAAACGGGATATTTCCAAAAGAACGGTGCATGTGAACCGATCGTGATGTGTGATGCCGTCAAAGAAACATATAACGTCGGCGACAATACCTGTTCGTGCAATGAAGAGGCATTCTGGACGGGAACAGCCGGGAGCTGCGTCTGCAAAGATGGTTATCTCGAAATCGGCAATATGTGTGCAGAAAAGAAAACGTGTTCCGATGCCCACAACGTTCTCGATGAGACGACCAATACATGTGTATGCGACAGTGCCAATCACTGGATCGGCAATGCGGCTTCCTGCCAGTGTGAAGATGGATATGTGTTGATTGGTGATGCCTGTCAGGAGATTAAAGCCTGTACGGTTGAACATACAGTCTGGGACAAATCGACGAATACATGTGGCTGTGACACAGCCGGTCATTGGACCAGTGAAGGTGAAGCCTGTATTTGTGCCGAGGGCTATGTCAAAGTTGGTGATGAATGTCAGATAAAACGCACGTGTGACGTGAATCGCGAGAATTATGATGAAACCACGAATACATGTTCTTGTGACAGCGACAAAGGCTGGACGGGAACGGCAGGGAGCTGCACCTGTGACGAAGGCAAGGTTCAGGTCGGGAATGCGTGTGAAACAAAGACTGAGTGTGATCCGTTAGCTGGTCAATATTATATTGAAAATGCGAATATTTGTGGTTGTGACAATGAAAAAGGCTGGATTGGCGATGGAACAACCTGTCGATGTATGCAGGAAAATTATATTGGCGTTGGAGGTGTTTGCGAGCTAAAGAATGAATGCAATTCGGAAGAACATCTGGCTTTAGATGAAACCACGAATGAATGTGTTTGTGACCTGGCTAATGGCTGGGGTGGTGAGGTTGGCAGTTGTGAATGTACAATAACTAAAGATGATGTGTGTGCATCGAATTCGACATTAGTTGCGGGAGATGTTGTTAAGTTTGGAAACTATGAGTGGATTGTTTTGGAAAATACATCAGCCGGTGTTAAATTATTAACAAAAGGAGCGGTGGATAGATTGCAGTTTGATAGCACTAATAACGATGAGCCATGGGCAAGTTCCAGTTTACGTATTTATTTGAATGATACATTTTATAATGCTGATACGAATTTTTCAGCTGCACAAAGGGCTAGAATTCAAGCCATTGAGCTGACTGATGTGGAAACGACGGATAATGTATTCCTGTTAGGGAAAGATGAAATTGATTCTTATAAAGATATAGCAGGAGTAATGAGTTTTAACGATAGTTATTGGTGGTTAAGAAACACGCATTCCAGTTGGAGTTTTTTGGCAAATATTATCAATCCTTTAAAAAACAATAAAATCGATACATGGTCAAAAGAATTGTTTGCTTATGTTCGTCCTGTTGTTGTGATTAAGTAGCAGACAATAGCCGTCGCAAGCTCGCCTTGAGCCGCAAAAGTTTGCGGCTCAAGGCGAGCTTTGCCCCTGTCCTCAGTTCGCAATAAGGTATGCAACTCGTTTTCCGA
>JAZRVP010000078.1:0-22581 GCA_045599245.1 Myxococcota bacterium | reverse complement strand
AGACCTCTTTAAAAATATTGAGGAACTTCAGCAGTCCATCTCAGATCTGAAAGGCACTTTTTCAGATTACAAAATCCAGACAGAGTATCGGATTGCAGAACTTGAAGACACTGTTTCTCGTCAAGAAAAGAAGATAGATGAGCTAAGGAATCTCTGAACATAACAGACGACGCGCCATGCAAAACATGTTAAAATGATTTGGGTTGTTTGAGGAGGTGTAAACGATGCAGCTGAGTTTTTCTGATTTTGAAAAGAATTTACAGACAAAGAAATCACGTAAAGCAGAATTTCTCGAAGTCCTGGACAGGCTTGTTCCGTGGATGAAACTTGTTGCATTAGTTGAACCTTATTATCCCAAAGAGCCCAAAAGCTCAGGCAGACGCCCCTATCCATTAGAATCAATGCTTCGCATCCATTTGATGCAGCTGTGCTATAGTCTCTCGGACCCCATGATGGAGAATGAGCTGATTGATAGTATGGCTATGCGAAAATTTGCCCATCTTGGAGGATTGAATAACCCAACACCGGATGAGACAACCATATTGAATTTTAGGCACTTGCTTATAAATAATGAATTAGGCTCACAAGTCTTTGATTTATTTAATCAGCACCTAAGGAACCTCAGAATAAAAGTGAGTCACTTGTATCCCTCGCCTGTCCCGGCTCTCTTCAATTTATGCCTTTGTAATATTGTGTTGTTTGGATCTTTCTAAACGAACTTTCAAACCTAAACATCCGAAACTTTGCAGCACAACAAACTTTCAGACATAAAAGTCTGAAACTTTATCACCATATCAATCACAGCCAACAAAGTCAATAAACATCAGATGAACCAAAGACACGCCTTGACATGCATCATACGGGAACGAATCAATCCCTCACAGGCGCAGTTTGAAGACTAATTCGACAAGTTTTATGACCAATTCGACAAGTTTACAGAATGTTTCAACGAGTTTGATGACTGTTTTGACGGTTTGATGACAGAGTGAAGCGGATGACTGTTTCGACGGTTTGATGACAAAGTGAAGCAAGTGAGCGGCGAATCGCGCATCACAGTGATCTCCACCAATCCAATCACAGGTGCTTATGCGCCTGTGCGCCCTATTTCAGCGGCTTTGTAAGCCGAAATTTTTTTGCAAAATCTCGATTTTTCCGTCTTGACGGAATGAATTTTTTTTTTATGACATAATGTCTTTTATGCGGTGTAAAAGATGACAGAACAAATAAACTTCTCAAATAAAAACACTTCTCGTAACAATATACAATCAACTCCCAAACAATATATGTAATTTGGGCAAGCACAATAAGGAGTCACAGCATGCAGGTATTAATAAGTTTAGTTGTTCTTGGGACATCAATTTGGGTTTTATGTGATGCAAAATCAATCGGTGTAAAACAAGGGCAAATGAAAGGATTAACAGACATGGGGGTTATAGGATGGTTTATAGCATGTCTATTGCTCTGGATTATCGCATTTCCTCTGTATTTGTCCAAGCGCAGTGAATATAAGCGTATAAATGGGAAATAAACCAAAGAACTAATTTCAGAATAACAACGAACAACAATTAGGAGTTCATTATGGCAATCGTAGAAGTCGTTAAATATAACGGAAATCCTGATGTTTTTGCATGGAAATATCCCAGCGAAGAATTAGGAACATGGACGCAGTTAATTGTTAACGAATCACAAGAAGCAATACTTGTTAAGAGTGGAAAAGCTCTCGATGTCTTTGGAAGCGGAAGACATACGCTTGACACCGCAAACATTCCTATTTTAAGCAAACTTGTCAATCTCCCTTTTGGTGGAAGAAGCCCATTTACAGCAGAAGTCTGGTATATCAACAAAGGTTATAATCTTGATATTAAATGGGGAACCCCTACTCCCATACAAATCCAAGACCCTAAATATGGTATTTTTGCTCCTGTTCGTTCCAATGGCGCATTTGGAATTCATATCGATGATTCAAAGAAATTTTTGATAAAGCTCGTAACAACGATGCGTACATTTGATGCCTCAACTGTTACAAAATACTTCCGAAGCTTATATGTTACAAAAGTCAAGGACGCCATTTCATCATATCTAATACATAAACAAATTAGTATTTTAGAAATCAACGCATATATAGATGAATTATCTCAACACATGAAAGAGAGAATTCAGCCTGTGATGAACGAGTATGGAATTGAACTCGTATCATTCTATGTCAATGAAATCTGCGTTCCCGAAGATGATACCGCTGTAAAAAAATTAAAAGACGCACTTTCAAAGCGAGCCGAAATGAACATCATTGGTTACAGTTATCAGCAGGAACGTTCATTTAATACCCTTGAAAGTGCTGCAAAAAATACAGGGTCAACTGCCTCGCCTCTTTTAGGAGCAGGCATGGGACTCGGAATGGGATTAGCCATGGGGCAAGGCGTCGGAACGAGCTTTGGCGATATGGCGCAGGAAATGCAAGTTAAACCATCTAAAATTAACACAAGAGAATGTCCTAAATGTCATGTTCAAACAGAAGTAACAAAAAGATTCTGCAGTGAATGCGGATTTGATTTTGATAAAAAACCAGAAACAAACGAAAATACCCCCATCAAATGTTCTGCTTGTCATGCAGAAATTACGAAAACCACTAAATTCTGCTCGGAATGTGGAAGAAAAATTGATCATTGTCCTAAATGTGGAAATGATATCGCAGACAACTCATCAAAATGTGGCAATTGCGGTTATGAAAAGCCTCAAACATGTCCTCAGTGCGGTATAGAGATAAATAAAGGCACCAAGTTCTGTCCAGAATGTGGTGCGGCTTTAATGAAGTGTTGTCCTAATTGTAAAACTCCAATTGAAGGAAATAAGAAATTTTGTCCCGAATGCGGGAAAAGTCTATAATTGTAATGAGGTGAGCAAATGAATCTAAGAGCTAAAACACTTACAATATGTGGTTTTGTCGGAATTCTTGCCACTATAATCATTTCCTCGCTATGTATTTCTGACTGGAGCGGTATAACAAAAGGTGCATTTGCCGCCGTTCTGTGGTCAGAAATAGTCTTTTTCGGAGGTCTTGTATTTGTTGAATGGATTTCGACCAGGACCAATCAAATCATGACAAGAGCATCGCTATATGCGATTATTACAATTTATGCTCTCATCAACATTATTATTTCTTTCATATACATTGGACTATTTAAAGAATCAACGACCTCGTTTGCGATCATTCAAGTCATCTTATTCGCATTGGCAGCGATAAGCATTGCCATCTCACTTGCAGCAAGCAAAAGTGTTCAGAAATCAAATGAGCAAACCATGAAAGCTGTTGTTAATTCAGAAGCAATGATTGCGAGATTGAGAAAGTTAGCAGATTGCCCAGAATGTGAGCAATATGCATCTACTCTTAAAACCTTAAGTGATGATTTGCGATTTACTGATATTTCCAAGGTCGTTGAAGAAGATGTTGAAATCTCAAATACCATTTCAACAATCGAAACAGAGATTAAATATATCAATGAGGTTGGAAACATTGATAATTCGACGACTCATGACAAAATTTCCCCGGCACTGGCGCGTCTAAAAACACTGATTTATCAGAGAAAGATCTCGGTTAGTGCTGTTAATACAGGCAAGATATAGAAGTTAGCAAACAGGAGAGACAGATATGAATGAACAAAAAACCGCATTAGTCATAAACAAAACAATAAGTGTTACCGAAAAGATAATAAGCATCATAATTTTAGTTTTTTTTGGTATGATGTGCATAGCCGCTTTGGCTACTCTTAATTCAGAGGGAGCTGACACAATGTTAGTATTTTCTTTGATAATGATAATACTTGGAATATTGTTACTAAAAAAAGCCAATAAAACCAATACTCTGATTAATAACTTCAAAAAATATGTCGCTGTATTTTCTAACGTTCCCAATGGCAGTATTCCAGACATGGCTGCATCTCTTAACCAGTCGGAAGACGTTGTTACCAAAAATATTGAACAAATGATACAAAGACATTTTTTTGTTGATGCATACATTGACAAAGACCTGAATAGCCTGATTATTCGAAACAAGCAATCTTCAGGAAAGCCAAAACAACAAAATCAAAGCAATACAAATTCCACTTCTAATTCGGCATCCAAAGTAGAAATGATGACCGTTAAATGTGATGGTTGTGGTGGTATTAACACAATACAAAAAGGCACTGTAGGCGAATGCGACTACTGCGGTTCCCCAATTAAAGGATAAGTTCGATTCCTCGTAAGCGCTCAATAATCCCCCGGGTTTTTAATGAACTTTGAGTAAGGTATTAAAAACTTGTCAACGTTGACAACGTTGACAAGTTTTTCACAGTACTTACTTGGAGTTGTTATGAGAGTATCGAAAATTAAAGAGTTAGCAAATATCGAAAACTGGAAGGAGATTATCATTCGTCGAAAGGAAAGTGGATTATCAATTTCTGCCTGGTGCCGTCAGAATAATATGACGCAGCAGCAGTATTACTATCGTCTACGAAAGGTTAGGGAAGCAGCAATAGATACATTTGAGAACAAGACATCGCCCCTGGTCAAATATTCCCCAGTCAATATAGTCTCAACAAATCTTCATGAAGCAGATGAGAATGGTGAGCGAATCGTCGTTAGATATGGGGAAGCTGCGGCAGAATTCTCAACGACAGCGGACATTCATATCATTGCGGAATTTATGAAAGAGCTGTCGAAATGATCGATTTTAGCAAAGTTCGCAATTACTACATTGCCTGTGGTTACACTGATATGCGAAAGCAAATTGATGGCCTAGTGGCTATGATCCAGCTGCAGTTTGGCAGAGCGATTGATGAAGAGTCAATATTTCTGTTTTGTGGTCACAAGTCAGACCGAGTTAAGGCGATTTATTGGGATGGAACGGGATATATTCTGCTCTATAAACGTCTTCGTGAAAAGCGTTTCCAATGGCCACGCAATGAACAGGAGTTAAAACAGCTAAATTCCCAGGAATTTCGATGGTTGATGGAAGGATTGTCAATTTGTCAGAAAAAAGCCATCAGCCATGGAAAGCCAGATAAAATATGTTGAAATAATAAAAATAAAGCTGTTTTTCAGTCACAAAATTCGCTATACAGCCATTCAGGAGGTAGAACTGAATGGCAACCAAACGTAATAACGAACCCAAAAAGAGAAGTTTGAAAATTTGCCAGTCGTCGTGGAAATCATTGATCTGCCTGATGATAAAAAGCTTGGGATTAAGGGACAACCGCTTGAGCTTATTGGAAAAGAGTTCGTTCGCTCCGAACTCATACGTGTTCCTGCGAAGTGTTTCATAAAAAAGACTTTTAGAAACACCTATCTTGATCGACTTCTCGATTTGGAAACCGGGGAAACGGTTATTTTAAAGCCAACAGTATCAAAGCCGCTGTTTGAAAAAAGCTATGCCTCTGCTTCTATTGTAACAGATATTTTGGCCCATAAATATGTTGACGCGATGTCGCTATATCGCCTGGAACAGATGTATAAACGCGAAGGCGTAAATCTAACACGAGCCACAATGGCCAATTGGGTGATTTCTGCGGCAGAAAAGTATTTCCAGCCGCTCTACATCTGCATGCATGATGAATTGCTAAGGGCAGATGTCATTCATGCAGATGAAACGCCACTTCAAGTTTTAAAAGAACAAGGCCGACCAGCAACAGCTCAGTCAAGAATGTGGGTTTATGCAACATCAAAACGCGCATCCAGACAGGTACGTTGTTTTGATTATCAGGAAACGAGAAGCGGTGATTGCGCAGTGGGTTTTCTTGGAGATTTCATAGGCATCGTCGTTTCTGATGGCTGTGCGTCCTACAACAAATTATTGAACGTGATTAGAGCTGGGTGTTGGGCTCATCTTCGAAGAAAATGGCGAGAAGCCATGCCAAAAGGTGCTAACATCAATAATTCATTGGCTGCTGTTGGTCTTGAATACTGCAACAAACTCTTTGTTTTAGAAGAAAACTTTGAAACGCTCTCTGACAATGAACGATTGCAAAAAAGGCAGTTGCTATCCAAAACGCTTCTCGATGAATATTGGGATTGGCTTAATAATATTGGTCCAGTCTCAGGAAAACTAAAAGATGCGGTAACCTACTCGCTTAGCCAAAGAAAATACCTCGAAACATTTCTCGATCATGGGGAAGTTGAAATCAGCAACAACCAAGTCGAGAATGCAATTCGTCCTTTTGTTGTTGGCCGAAAAGGTTGGCTGTTCTCTGATACACCTCGCGGTGCTACAGCCAGTGCTGTAGTGTATTCTCTGATGGAGACAGCCAAAGCGAACGGATTAAATGTGAATGAATATATACTTCACCTGCTCACTGTATTGCCTGACAAGTTTGAAACAGGATTTGTCATCGACGATTATCTGCCATGGGCTGATGAGATGCAAAAACAGTTCGCATTGAAATAAGAAAGGCGGCATAAGCCGCCTTTCTTGTCAATACGTTCTATTATTGAGCGCTTACAATAAAGCACCTACAGTAAAACCCTGGTTGCAAGATTCTCTCTCTCCCGATTTTCAATGGTTCTTACAACGAGAAATCAACGCCATCTTTGACGTAACGGTTGTTTATGCCCACGAACGGTGTTTTGCATTCCGCTACCCACGCTCAAAAAATGTTACGGACTGGAGAACTCTAATATCAAATGAATCAATAATGGATTGGGCAAATTTCGATCTTACAATAGATTCCATTAAAAACATTACAGATTTCATGAAGAATCTTAAATTGTCTTACGGTCGACTTGACTTTTTACAAGATGCAACAGGAGAGCTCCATTTTTTAGAAGTCAATCCAAATGGACAGTTTGCATGGCTTGACTTAAATGACAAAAATACAATGCTTTCATGGATTGCACAATGCACACTCAGGAATCCAAATCAAGATTAAAATCAATAGTCGATTCGAATGTTTTCGAAATCATAATTCTGAGTGTTATCACTATCAACGCTGTTACGCTCGGGCTTATGACAAGTCCTGAGATAATGGCTATTTGCGGCAGTATCCTTCAAACAATAGATTTAATTTGTCTTGTTATATTTATCTTTGAACTCGTTCTTAAAATCATTACACAACAACGCGAGTTTATTAAAAGCGGATGGAACATTTTTGACTTCACAGTTGTGTTAAGTTGTTTAATATCTGAAATCAGTTTTTTCTCTGCCTTCCGACTTATCAGCATTTTTCGTATTCTTCGTCTCATACGAATGATAACATTTTTAAAGCCACTGCAACAAATCCTTTCCTCACTGCTTCATTCCATCAGCCGCATCACCTGGACTGCTCTTTTACTTTTAATTATCTTCTATATCTACGCAGTCATTGGCACCTTTCTATTTGGCAACCAATTCCCAGATTGGTTTGGAACAATAGGAAAAAGTCTATACACTCTGTTTCAGGTAATGACGCTTGAAAGCTGGTCTATGGGCATATCACGTCCAGTCATGGCTGAATTTTCTATGGCCTGGATTTACTTTGTTTCATTTGTCATGCTAGCTTCTTTTATTTTTATGAACGTCGTCGTCGGCATTCTTGTGAGTGCCGTATCAGACTCATCAACCACCAAAGTCTCTAAGCCAGTAATATCTCATAACGATAAAACTACTGATATCTATAATTTTTCAGATATAAGTTCTAAAAATCTTGGTTATTACGTCTATCGACTTATTGATCCTCGTGATAATAAAACTTTTTATATCGGAAAAGGCTGTAAAAATAGACTTTTTAATCACATCAACGATAAACTTGAATTTGAAAACAACGTCGATATCGAAGACAAGAAAGAAGATGAAACCTCAAACCAAATGCAGAACATTCGTGATATACGAAAAGAAGGCTTAGATGTTAATTTCGTCATTATGCGTTACGGAATGAGCGAAAAAGAAGCTATTGAGGTTGAAGCAGCACTAATTGACGCCTACGCAGACCTCGGTGAATTTAATACATTTAATTCTAATTGTAATACGGGCCATGGAATGCTCAGCAAAGATTATATTATTTCAAAACTGACTGAAATATCTTACAATTAACTTTTATTCAGAGTTCCCCAGGGTCCACGGAGAACTTTTATCTCCAGGCGAGTGCCCATGGCAGGCACACGGCTATTCGGCAGCGCCGGATACACCTCGCGGGCGCGATTAAAATAAATCCACCAAAACAATCTCGTTCTGGACGACCAAAAGGTTAAACATCTCACCCCGCTGATTTTTTGGAAAAATGTGCGAAATGCACCACTGAATTCCAGGAAAAATGTGAAAATTGGTTTCAAAAAACACGGAAAAATGTGTTTCGGTGTGACAATAATGGATTTTGCGTCATTTATCTGATGGAGCATAAACATGGAACGCAATGCAATTCAAGATTTGATCAAATGTTAAAACAGTCCTTGCCGTAAACCACTTATTTAAAAGGGAGCACGTCAGGTTGGAAAGACATGGTTGATGAAATCATTTGGTGCTCTTTTTTATCAGAACTAAATTTATCTCAACTTTGATAACGAAATGCGGGAGCGGATGGCATGAAGTGGGGCGTTGCGGGGCGATCCCCGCACTTGGGGGTAGGCGCGTATTTGCTTTGCAAATAGCGCCGCAGGGGGCTTTGCCCCCTCACAAAACGTCACAACAAAACAGACGCATTTTTATGCGTGAGGGTACAAATCGTCAGAAGCTGGCATCTTTCTGAATGCCGCATCTTCCACGTTTTTTGAAGCATCGACGAGGCACATCAGGATGCTTTCTTCGGCATATTTCCAGTTATTTTTAAATCCCCCGGGCCTTTTTGCGACGAGTTCATTCATGCGTTCTATCCATTCGGGAAGAAGCTGATAGGCATTGGTCAGAGCTTTTCCCAGTTCAGGCAGATGAATTTTGTTCCAGATTGTGAGGAATTCTTCCGTCCGGACACATCTCGTCACCCAACCGATGAGAGAAAAGACATAAATACCGCGCACGAGCATTCTGGCTGTTGCTTCGATGCCAACCATCCACTGCCATGAACCATCTTTCCAGTCCCAGGCAAGAAGCAGCCCGCAAACCAGACTAACTGCGACGGTCAAAGCCCAAAATCGCGGCCACCAGATGGCTTTCAGAACGTTTCGTGCCCAAATCAGAAGCGCCGCAATCCACCCGAAAAGCGCAACAGATGACCAAAGCAAATCGCCATTAAACTGCGCAATCAATGAGAGAAGAGCTACAGGAAAGACGATTAAACGTGTTTTGAGAATTTGTTCATCGGGTTTTGCAAATTTTCGTTTGCCGGAAGATATCCCCGAAATGACATGAAGTGCCTGCGCTGTCCCGGAATGCGAATCGCCGGTTTGGCAGGTTGAATGCTCCAAATCCTCGTTTTCAATTCGCTTGAGTTCATTTTCGACACGAATTCCCAATTTATTGCCGAGAAAACCGCCGACGCCCCCCAGAATGAACATGATGCCGAAAAAGGCGCCAAGCAGTCCCCAGCCCAAAGCAGCCGACCATGGCATGGAAAAAAACTTTTCAATGGCGACACAAATGCCATCAATAAAGTCCTGACCATAATAAATCCAAAGGTTAAAAGCAGACTGCATTTGAGACCAGGTCACAGCCAAGCCGCCGGCGATCATTGCAGGCAACCAACCACGTTTTGGAACGAAAAAGCACAGTTCAATCAGAATAGCTTCGCCGATAATTCCCACAACAGGGCCAAGAATAATGCCGCCGGGAGAAAGACTTTTGATACAGGCTGCGATAATTCCGACACAAATCGTGCTGCCTCTGTCCGAAAAGATGTGACGCTGTGCGAGGACGAGAATGAGACTTAAAAATGTCATGATCAGGCCGGTTTTGGGCACATGAAGGACATGCAGAAACGTTCCCAGGGTCAGTTCAAGGCCGCCCCACAACGTTCCAAAAGCCGTCACATAAGCCCAAAATTTATCGCGAACTGTCATAAATACGCATCAGATCGAGAAATCGAAAGCGGGGATAAGCCCAAACCTGATGCGAATTATCCATTAAAAGTTTTGTTAATGCAACAAAGTTGCAATTACTTGTTCAGCGGTATCGCGTCCCGAAGCGAGTGCTTCAACGATGGTCGAGCCGCCAGTCTTGCAATCGCCGGCGTAAAAAAGATTTGAACAATTCTGAATTTTTTCATCGGCGCGACTGCCGATAGCGCGAATGACAAGTTTAAAGTAAGGAAGTTCAATGGTTGAATTGGGAAGCGGGTTCCATTTTTCGCCTTCGAAGACATTTTTTCGGACGAAAAGAGAAAGCGCACGATCATTTTGGGAGAGCTTTTCAGGGCTAGTCATGCCGTTGAGATTGATTCCGTTATCGATGAGCTCGACGAATTCTTTTTTAGAAATCCGCATATCAGCGATGCGTCTTCGAATGAACATTTCGACGGAAGAAGCGCCTTGTTTGACGGCGGTCAAAGCGCAGTCAACGGCGACATTTCCGCCGCCAATGACGGCGACGGGTCCATCCGTCTTATACTGTTCAGGATGGAACAGATAATCCATATACGAGACACTCAATTCCTCACCGGGAATCCGGAGAGCCATGCAATTAGGCTCACCGGTTGCGACGATGACGGCGTCGAAATCACGAGCGAGTTCAGAAGGATCGGAAATTTTCTGACTGAGACGAAGGAGGATGCGATCGGGGACGTGAATGAAATCCCAATCGCGAACGATGACCTCGTGAGGAAGCCGTTCTTGAGGAATCATGTTGAGGGCGCCGCCGATAACGGAAGCGGCCTCAAAGATTTCGACAAAGAAACCGTCTTTGACGAGTCTTGATGCGGCGGACAGGCCGGCGGGGCCGGCACCTATCACGGCAATTTTAAAGTTATTAAGAGGCGGCAGAATGAGTTCATCGTGTTCACGCCAGTTGTGAAGGATCGTAGCCTGAACTTTTGGAATATTGATGGGAAAGTCGATACGGCAACGCGTACAGGCATTCATGCAGAACTTGTCAGGACAGATGAGGCCGCAGGTCTGTCCCATTGGATTATTTCGCACGATGGCATGAACGGCTTCAGTCCACTGCTCATTTTTAGCGTAACGAATAAATTCCTGAGGATTGCAGCTCACGGGACAAGCAGACATGCATGGCTGAGTTTTGCAGTTTAAACAACGGTTTAATTCGGCCTGAAGTTGAGGTTTTGACAAATAAAGAGCCATTGTTTCATCCTTTCATGCGTTTTTTTTCTTGCCACAAAGGCGCGTCATTCATAAATTCACGCGATTTTATCGGCAACAATAAATTTTAGCCGAGCAATATTACCACACACCATTGAAGAGTCATTGATTCTTTAAATGAGCAGCTGACGATATGTCTCAAAATACAAGCAATAACAGCAATTCAGAAAGCGAGCAGAAAAGGTTTGATGACGGCATGATGCCGCCGGCGCGAAAGAATAAAGCGCCGCGATTTGAGCATAAACGGGAAGCCCCTCGTCATCATGACAAGAAAAGCGAGTCGCATTCAAGCCGTCCAGAGCGCCAGAAAGCCGCATCAAACGCCGAGCCTGGCGACAATCGCCGCAGGGGCACGCGCAATCCCCGAGAGCTCGTTGTCGAGACACTGATGCGCATAGAAGACGGCGGATTTTCCAACATTGTATGGGATATTGCAATTCGTCGCAGCGAGCTGAACAATCTGGACAAAATGCTTGCGACGCGCATTTTTTATGGAACGCTGTCGAATATGCGTCTTATTGATGCCCTGTGGACATCGATTGAACCGGAGATGCTCAAGCGCGCGGATTCAGTCGTCAAGATGACCTTGAGAAGTGCGATGTACCAGCTCGTATTTCTGGACAGAGTCCCGGCATATTCGATCGTATCAACGAGTGTTGATATCGTCAAACGCCTGAGAAATCGAGCAGCCAGCGGATATTGCAACGCATTATTGAGGAAAGCGGTTTCCCGTCAGGAATCAGAAAAAGGTTTGAAGTATGAGCCGACAGGCAATCGGGCACTAGATTTTGCAGTTCAATACAGTCTGAACGATGAATTAGCCGAGCTGCTTCTGCGAGAATTCGGAGATGAAGCCGATCAGGTTGCGCAAAGCATGCTATCGGTACCTCGCATGATTCTTCGTATCAATCAGTCAAAGACGACCATGGAAGCCTTCCGAGCCTGTGAAGGGATTCAGGTTGAAAGCACGGCGTTACTGCCGGAAACGGCATGTGCGACGTTATCGAGACATGAAGCGATTGACAATGCGTTAGAACGCGGAGATGTGTGTGTGCAGGATGAGGCGGCGCAATTAGCAGTGTGTGCTTTGGGCAAGCCCTGCACCTGGTCACCGGAACGCAATGACATTCATCTTTGGGATGCGTGTGCCGGACAAGGCGGCAAATCGCTGCATCTTCTGGATGAAATAGCCATTGATACGACGGAAAGAAAATACACGCTTCTGAGCACTGATTTGTATGCCAATAAACTGGATCGTCTTCGCGACAGCCAGATGAAACATTTTCCGAAGCAGCATCTTGTGACCAAAGCGAGGGATTTGACTGTATCAGGAAGTATTCCATTGGCGCCATTTGACGCGATTCTTGTCGATGCGCCCTGCTCCAGTCTTGGTGTGTTAAGACGTCATCCGGAAGTCAAAATGACGAGAAGTCTGGCGGATATTCAGGCGCTTTCGGAACTTCAGAGAGATATTCTGGACAATGTGAGCCGCCATCTTCGTCCGGGAGGAATACTTGTTTATGCCGTCTGCACCATCACGCAGGAAGAGTGCGAAATGCAGATAAAGCATTTTCTGGAAACGCATCCCAATTACCGGCCGGATGCCCTTCCGAAGAATTGTCTAGGCAAGCATTCGGCAGCATCCCAGCTGAAGTTTTTACCGCATATCGATGGCTGCGATGGCTTTTTCGTAGCCCGTTTCGTCCGGGTATCGTAGTCGGAACAACAAAATTTTAACGCTGCGTATCGCTTTGCGATAGCAGCGTTGGACGCGCCGTAGTCTGAACCTTGATAAACAATCACCTTTCATGATAATGGCATATAACCTATCCTATCGATAAACCGTTCAGACTAGGCCGGCCAATACCAAACGACCAGAACTTAATTAAACAGTTATTTCAACTGCAGGAGTATGCATGAAAACCTGCCCACAATGTCATCGAGAAATCGATGACAACGCCACTCAATGTGATTATTGCGGTTCACCGCTTGAAAACAGCCAATCCACATTTATTCTCGAAGCGCCCATCAGTTGCAGCTACGGCATCAGCATGTCAGATTATGCCTGTTCGACCATGTCGAGTGATTTTCGCGCCGTCAGCGCACAAGCCGGTGATAAAACCGACACCAACACACCGGCCAATGAGCCGAGTTGCGATGTAAAAGAAGCCGAAGAAATGGCCGATAAGCCGACAGAAACGGTCATCGCAGATCGAGATGCGAATAAAGAAGCCGAGGAAATGGCCGAAACATTGGAAGATGAGAAAGCCGATGCAAATCACAAGGACGAAAAAGAATTTCAGGAAATTCTTGCGAGCCCCGAGTTCAATGCCAGCCTCAACGAAATGCCGGCCATCAAGGAGCCTGAAAATCATCTTCAAGAATTGCTTTCCAGCCCGGAATTTGACGACAGCATCGTAGAAATGCCATCCGTCAAGGCACCGAATGAGAATGATGCCGACATTGAGGCACCTTCAAAAGACAATGCCGAGAAAGTATCTGCGGTTCAATCGATAGATGACAGCATTCAGGATGTTTTGCCCGAACCAGAAGATGACAATATTCAAGAAATATTGCCCGAGCCAGAAAATGACAATATTCAAGAAATATTGCCCGAGCCAGAAGATGGCGGTTTGCAAGAGATTTCCGAGGCTGAAATCAGTCGGGACAGCATTCAGGATATTTTGGCCGAGCCAGAAGATGACAATATTCAAGAAATATTGGCCGAACCAGAAGATGATAATATTCAAGAAATATTGGCCAAACCAGAAGATGACGGTTTGCAGGAGATTTCCGAGGCTGAAATCAGTCGGGACAGCATTCAGGATATTTTGGCCGAGCCCGAAGATGAAAACGAAAAGATCGAAGCGAGGGATGTCTGTCAGAATTTTGAGGCGATACAGCCATCAGATGACAGTGTTCAGGATATTTCCATTCCAGCAATAGCGATAGACGCATCAGAAGAGGCATCGAGTGTTGAAGCCACCCCGACGCCGGAAGAGACATCCGCATCACCGAACGACACGATGAATGAAGAGGAAATTCGCAGCATTCTGTCTGAAATCGAAGAGCTACCGCCACTGGAAGAAGGAGATGAAAACGACGAAACCGTTCAGGATATTGTTCCGGAACCGGAGCCAACAGCCATCCCCGTTGAAATTTCGGCAGAACCGGAAAGTGCGCGAAATCATCCGGATATTATCAGCTGTTCGGTGCATTTGGACGATTTACAGGCCTTAATTTCAAACGAGTCCCCGTCCCCTGCGAGTACAGCGGAAAATAGTACAGAATATCAATCCTCGAAAGGAAACAGTGTTGTTGTTTCAACGATTTCTCCGGCCATTGAACCGCTGCAGGTCCTGGATTTGGTCGAGGCCGTCAGTCAGGATGACAAAGCGTCGGTGTCACGAGCGCCAACGCGCATAGAAGAAACGGTACTTCTGCCCGTTTCAGAGGTTGAAAAAGGCCGCATCACGAGCAGCCCGGCTGCGTCAGCCCCGATATCGACGGTGGATGCGCCGATCATTGCGACATCCGCCATGCTGGAATGTCTTGATGACGACGAAATCCCGGGAGACAAAACCATTGTTGCCAGCCAGGATATGGTCGATAACATCAAACAGACAAACAATGACGAGGAAGAGGCCGGAGAAAAGACGATTTTAGCCACATCCGGGATGATGGAATGCATGGATGATGACGAAGTCGGAGAAGAAACGATAGCGACACCGGCAAATTTATGCGACTTTTTCAATCTCGTCGGGAAATGTATAGGCGACAAATATTATGTCGAACGCAAACTGGCGACGGGTGCGATGGGAACGGTATATCTGGCGCATCAGAAGGGCATGGGTCCCGATGTCGCCGTTAAAATGCTTCATGAACAGTACTATACCGATCCGAAAGTCATTCAGCGATTTAAGGATGAAGCCCGGATATACAGCAAACTGTCACATCCCAACATTGTCACCCTTCACGATGTTTTGAGTCTCGAAAGCCCGGATGGAAGCAATCGCCTGTGCATCATCATGGAATACCTTCGCGGCAAGACACTTTCCCAATATCTGGCGACGTATTATCGATTTTCATCGAGACAGATCATCGAAATCGGTCTTCAAATAGCGGATGCCCTGAGTGCCGCGCATAAAGAAAACATCATTCACCGCGATCTGAAAGCCCAGAACATCATGCTCCAGAGCAGTGTGAACGATCGTTTCTCGGTCAAAGTCCTCGATTTTGGCATTGCCAAGATACCGGATAAACCGAAGGAAATGCAGACCCAAAACGGAAAGATCATCGGAACGCCGGAATACATGAGTCCGGAACAGTGCCGAGGTATCGATATCGATCATCGAACGGACATCTATGCATTTGGTATTTTGATGTATCAAATGATCTGTGGAAAGCTTCCATTTACGGCCGAATCGAAGATGGATGTGATGTACAAACAGATCAATGAACCGGCTCCGCCAATGAGCAGTTCAGACGGAACAGAAGTCCCTTATGCGCTGGAAGCTGTCGTACTCAAATGCCTGCAAAAGCAACCGGAAGAGCGATATCAGACGTTTGCGCAGGTTGTTGAAGACCTGACCCATCTTCAGGAAGGCGAAGAGACACGTTATGCGCAGCCGCAAAAGCGCGTCACGGATTTTGACCGCATGATCTCCAACGATAAACAGCTCAAAACGGGGCCGAAAGATCACATCGTTGAGAAGCAGGTTCTTGAGACAAAAGACAAAAAGAAAGACAGTTTATCACACATCACGACAGAAGCACCGGCGCTGTCCAGAGTCAAAGAAACGGACATGACGACGGAAGTTCCTGCTGCCAAACCGGCAGCAGAAAAGTCAGAGAGCGAAACGCAGGAAAAGTCGGCAAGTTCTTCACAGGAAAAGCCAGTTGAAGAAGAACACAGCAATGCGAGCTACAACAACATCATTTATGTTCTCATTATTGTGATCATGCTTCTTTTCATAGCGATTCTCACCATGGCGTATATCAACAAGGAACCCGTCAAGCCAAAGATCAGTCCGACGGTAACAACGGAAGCAGAATAAAAGAAAAGGCACCGAAAGGTGCCTTTTTTTATGAATTCAAACGAAGCCAGGAAATCAGTGATTTTCAAAGAGGTCTTCTGCGCCAGTTTTCTCTTTGAATAAATCGCCAGCCTCTTTAAGCAATTTTTCTTTGGATTTTGGAACCTCAGGTACCGAACGAATAACTTTTTCAACTGAAACATTGACGTTAGTTTCGCCCGAACCCCCAGAATCCGCTGTGGCAGTCTCCGGATTTGCCGAGGCACCATCCGAAGCCTGTGTTCCCTGAACAGCGACCTGTTCCTCAGGCTTTGGCGCACTGTCTCTTACGGAAACGGAATTTGCTCGAGTTCTTTGCTGCTGACGAATCTGTTGAGGGGTAGGAGAAACCGGAACAGTATTAGGCATTTGTCCAGCAGGAACAGCGACAGGCGGCATGACCGGAATCATATTTCCAGCAGGAACAGCGTCTGTTGGCGTCTCACCGCCCTCAAGATTCAAATCCCCAAAGTCGAGATTCGTCAAATCAAACTCAGGATCAGCATACTCCTCGCCCGCAGAAGCCGGCATTTGATGCATTTTATATGAAGGGACAGAGGGACAATAGCAAGGAGGATTGAGAGAAACATGAACGGCTTCAATTCCGATAGAAAGTCCCGTAACAACCAGTGCACCAATGAAAAAGCAAAGAAATCTCGGCATAAGATCCGACTTTTTCTGGTGTGAGGATGACATTCCTGCTTGAGAAACTGCCGGCTGTTCTGTCATTGAAATACGTTCCGACATAAACAAATCCAATAAAACGATTACTTCTGTTCAAACCCGATCGCCATATTAAACACCGGCAAATCGGTTGTTTCGATCTGAAGCGCCTTCTGAAGCTGAGTCATATCACCGCGCATCATACGAATAACGGTCGCCAGACCAGCACCAGCACAATAAAGCGCGGCATTCTGGGAAACCGTTCCTACATCAATACCACGGATAACATCATTATCAAAATTCGATGTAAAAATAAGCTCCAATGGTGCGAGTTTTACCGGTCTCAAATCATCTGCAGAAACTTGAACAAGTTTATGGTCTTTAAAATCATATCGATAGGCACCTTTTTCAAACGTCGCAAAAATACTGACACTTTGCATATTCCTCGCAGACGGTGCCGTTCTTTTGCCATCATCGCGATTTATCCCGTCAGCCGACCACAAGAGAGCCGAAAGCTGCTCCAAAGAAAGCATTTCATCGGTATATGCTCTGACACTGCGACGATTTTGGAGGCATTCGGTCAACGAGGAAGTCAAAGGTTCAGGTTTAGGAAGGACAATTTCAGGTCCACCGACTTCTATCGGAGTTTTGGAAATGATATTCGGAGCCTGAACAGGAGGCTGAGCCATCTCACCGACGTTACATACAGAAACCTCAGGATTAGGACAATTGCAGGAACAGGCTTGTTCTGCTTTCATTCCACAACCACTCGCCCCAAACACCCACAAACTAGCCGCAAACAATAACGATTTTTTCATTTTTACACCTTCAGCCGTTTAGAAATTTTCGGCCAATTTGCGAACTTTTATGCAAAAAGTCACTTTCATGACAAGCGCATTTGTGTGTAATAAACATAGTGTTTTGTCACATTTTGCATATCACAAAACTTCACAACGGTTCATTCCAGCTCAAATACGGAGTTTCAGATGTTCCAACGCTATGGTTTTCTTTCTGCCCTGCTCTTCATTTTTCTTTCCGCCTGTTCAGAAGACACAGAGACGCAAGAACCTGGTCCAAACCAACAGGACCCCATTCAAAACCGACAGGACCCCATTCAAAACCAACAGGAGCCTGGTCAAAATCCGCAAGGACAAAACAAAACCGAATCGGTTCGTGTCGTATTTTGGAACGATTTTCATTCCCAGCTGTATGAAGATAAAACTCAAAACGTAACATACGGAGGTCTCCCCGTTTTTATGGGAGCCATTCGCAGTCTTCAGGGAGACGGGCTTTCATTGCTCATCGATGGTGGCGACATGTTTGAAGGTTCGCCAGTTCTCAATGCAACCAAAGGTCTTGGAACCGTGGAAATCATGAATGAACTTGGCATTACAGCTTCGACACTTGGCAATCACGAATTCGATTATGGAGCAAATGCCGCAGGCCCCCAAGGCTATCTTTCAGACGCCATACAAAAGAGCAAATTCAATTGGGTCTGTGCCAATGTTCAAGCGGAATCGGGCAATACGACATGGCCACCGACAGGTTTGAAACCATATCAAATCATTGAAAAAGGCCCTTATCGCATTGCAATTACAGGACTGTCGACCCAAGAAACACAACTCACAACCAATGCCACTAACATTCAAGGTCTTTCGTTTGAGTCACCCTCAACAGCACTCACACGCATCATTCCACAAATAGTCTCTGAAAATCCTGATTTTACCATAGTACTCGCTCATTTAAGCGGTGAACCGACACAAAAACAA
The DNA here is from genome assembly GCA_045599245.1 of Myxococcota bacterium. Classification (GTDB taxonomy): domain Bacteria; phylum Myxococcota_A; class Bradymonadia; order UBA4248; family UBA4248; genus UBA4248. The sequence continues at coordinate 3,884 of JAZRVP010000078.1, read as the reverse complement.
GACTTCAATCAACTGACTTCGAATGTCACATTCACCAAAGAGCTGGGCGACATCATGGCCCTTCCCGAAGATATATTAAAACACATCGATCTCATTGCCGCAGGTCATGAACATTCAAGCTTTATAGTGAAAAATGGTCATCTCATTGCGGTTGAAAACATTCATAAAGGAAACGAACTTACGAGCATGACACTAATTCCGGACGAAACCGGAAAATTATCAATCGATATATCGACATTGAAAAAAGTCCGTTTGTCTCATGCCCCAATATACGGCGGCTGTGAAAAAGGCTATGAAAATGTACCCAAAACATTGAATGCCGGCGGTCTTGAAATCACACCGGATGCCGATGGCATTCGTCTGACGCATGAGTTTGAGGCAAATGCCAATCAAACGTGCGGAGCAGTGGCCTGCACGACCGAAGAAATGTATCGCGATTACGATGGAGAATCGGGGTTAGGCAATCTCTTTACTGACGCGCAAAAAAGCCAGTTTCCATCGGCAGATGCTGCCGTTATGAATGTCGGTGCCCTAAGAACATCGTTAAAACCGGGATCGATTACAAAAGCCGACATTGAAGCCGTCATGCCGTTTAACAACACAGGCAATCTGGTCAATCTCACAGGCCGCCAAATCATTCAAATGCTTCAAGTCAGTTCAACACTCTACAAAGGCGCACTCCAAGTAAGCGGCATTTCCTATCAATTCAATCCAAATTGCGGCCGCCCCAAAGCTGATCTAAATGGAGACGGCAAGACAGAAAACTGGGAAATCAATTGTTTATGCGACAATGTCACAATAAAAGACGAACCCATTGATCCCGGCAAACAGTATAAAGTTGTCATGAGTGATTACCTTCTCAATGGAGGCGACGGGTTTGACGGGATTATTAATGCGAGCAAAGACAAAGTTGAAGGTGGAGAACTCATTCTCCCATATATTCAAAACTATATACAAACTCTTATGCCAGACGGTTCATGTTTTGGCAATTCGACTGTGAGAAACAATGCCAAGCCACGAATTAAAAAAGGGACGTGTGCTCAATATCTGGATTAGTGTATTATCCCACGCGGGGCCTCCCAGCTTTCGACATTTAATGCCTTAAAATAATGTTTTATTCAGAGATTCCTTTTCAAGTAAAGGAACCGCTGAATAAAATAAAAATTAGGCGACAAATGAGGAAAGCTTGGGGGTGGGACTCCAGCGAGGAACAAGAATTAGGCAGCCCCAAAGGCCTATACTAGCTATAATATTGCGTATTCTTAAGGGCTCAGCCCTTAAGCGGTGTCCGGGGCAGAGCCCCGAAAAACATCTTAATTCAGACTTTCCTTAAGTTTAACTATTAGATATATTTTTATATAGCCGTTCTATTCGCGAGCGCGAATACGAACTGGCAACTGCGGTTATCGGCCGGGCCGATACACCGCAGCTCGCGTAACTATCGGCCATGCCGATACGTCACGCGTTTTTTGTCGATACTCACACCGAGTTTATGCCCCAATGTGTTGGGGCTGACAGAAATCAGACAGATGTTCAATAACAAAAGTGCCTATTCAGCCAGGAATAATTCACCAATCTACTGAAATATGAGCAGAGTATTTCGCAAATATAAGACATAAATTGAAGAAAGCCGGGAGTAGAGCCCCCACGGGGAACAAGGGATAGGCAGCTCCAAATTTTTATACCACCTAAAATATTGAGGATTCCAAAGAACTATGCCCATTGGAGGGGTTCGGGGCAGATAAGTCGTAACACAAAAAACACAATAAGAGGCTCACTGGCTTTTCAATTTGTCCCATATTTGATAACATATCACATTGGGTTGAGAGCAGAATGTGAAGAACATTTTTGCTTTCAATATATATTAATTATTCACGACGAGCTTCAGTTTGAACCATGAAATCATCAAATACACTTTTCATACTGCTCACCGTTTTTCTTTTTACTTTTTCAGCATGTTCAGATGATGATTCGGACTCTCGCGCAAACCGCCAAAGAAAACCGGTAGCGAGTGACCGGAATCAAACAGATACAGACAGTCAGCAGGATCCAACGAATCCAAATCAGTCTGATACTCCGATTGATATACACAAACCAGTCAAGCATGCCAAAGACCACACGACGGAAGAAGCAATTTTTTACAATGAATCGCGTAGACTTCCGATTCGCTTTATTTTGAAATTAAAACAATCAATTGGCGTCGAAATTGACCGAACAACGCTTGCTAGTGCAGTCAAATTTGATGAAACGACCATTCAAAAAATCGCAAATCTTCAAAAAGAATGGTTCGGGGAAACACGATATGGCCTCATCGATGCACAAACAGTATTAAAGATACAATCCGAACTCATCGAAGAGAACCAAATTCATGCCCTTCTGGGCCCCATAGCGACGCCCAATGGTGTTCTCGTCCAAGGACTAAGAAAGACGGGAGAAGCAGACGAATCCCTGTATAAACGATGTCAAAATATAATCGAAAGCTATGGCGGCTATTTTGATACGAAACCGGGAGTACGCAACATGCTTGCGATTCGAGGTGCCATCATACATGAAGACAAAATATTGAGGACAAACACATCCGATTTATACTTTACAAATATATCAGAAGCAACACCGGCAGCAGGTTCACTCATTCATTTTGCCTCCGGACCTGACCTCAATCCAGATGCCGGTCAAATGCCATTTGACGATGTCATGATCACCGTATGGAATGAAATAAATGGTGACAAAACAGAGTATTATGTATTTGCCTATCCCATGAGTGTCGATCCGGGACTCCAATGGTCGGGAAAACAAGCCTATGATGGAACCGCACATCTTCGTGACGGCCAGTATATTGGTCGTATCGGAAGACATGGAACATCACTAGCCAATCACGTCAATGCGGTTCTCACTGCCTGCTACGAAGATATTGCAACATTTGATATTCTAGCCCCCGGCGATAAAAACTATAATCTCTTTTCATACGAAGACCTTCCATCCAAACTGACCAGTTCGAGTACATCCCGCGTCACCTATTCTGCAATCAACAACGTCTATTCCGGTCAAAAATATAATGGATTATCCATCACTGCATCCGGTGCAAGTGAAGTCATTCGCGATTTTCATATCAATACGGAAAAAAGCGATGGCATTCTTTCACTTCAGGAAGTCGAAACCGCCGAAAAAATACTCGCGAACCGATATCCCGAAGATGAAATACTCGATCAGGAATATCCGAATTTTTCATACGATGAAGCAGTTGATTTGTGGATTGAAGACCACACAGTACGATATACGGATGAGGAATGCCAAATTCTATTCGGGAAATCGAGCGACAAATTTTACAGCGCCCCTCAACGCGCAACACGAGTGGATGCTTACAAAAACTTATATATTCGTTTTCACGATTCTGAACAAAGCATTGCCATTAATATTCACACGAGCCCCGATGATCAAACATCGTCCCAGGGCTGTTTGAATATTCCAATCTCCAGTTATCGAGATTTTATTTACAATCTCATCGAAGCACAAGACCAGTCTGAATATCTGTACACACTTGTTGACAGTTCAAAAATTGAAGACATAAACGAATAAAACGACACACATCACGATGAGAGTCAATGAGCGCAAATCATTGCGAAATGCGCTCATTGACCGTTTCAAAAAACGAATCACGAGAAAAAAGCAACAGCCCTTCCCCACCCCTGTCTTTTTATATTTTTGTCTTAGATGCCTTTTATTCAGTTTGCTTAGGGAAGGTCTGAATAAAGATTATTTACTTGTTATTTCCGGGGCTCTGCCCCTGTCCTTAGTTCGCAATATGAAATGCACTTCGTTTCCCGAGCCTGTCGGGTCTCCAACTCGTTCATTTCATTTGCTCACTGGGCTCTGTGGTTTTCGCC
>JAZRVP010000077.1:0-97805 GCA_045599245.1 Myxococcota bacterium | reverse complement strand
CCCGCTTAAGGGCTGAGCCCTTAAGAATCCGCAATATTTTAGGTGGTATAAGCATTTGGGGCTGCCTTACAATTGTTCCCCGCCGGGGCCCCACCGCCCGGCTCTCTGCATTTTCTGCCTTATAATTGCGAAATAATCCGTCTTTCACCAATCTCTGCCCATATTTCATGTTGATTTGTGAATTAATCCTGCCTGAGTTGTAACCATATTTCAGAAGATTTGTGAACTCCCCCTGCCTGAGTTGTAACCATTTTTGGCCTAAATTTGCGACTTTGCGTTCCCAGCTCTGGTGGGTAAGCACACAGCGGGTTCAAAACATGGAAACGGCCGTGCGTATTGGCGCAGCCGATAGCACGGCCCCAGCGTGCCGTATGGGCCGACGGCACATAGGCGCGCACAAGGCAAAAAAAAGCCCCTGTCAATAGGACAAGGGCTAAAAGCGAGTTACGGGACTCGGACCCGCGACATCCAGCTTGGGAAGCTAGCGCTCTACCAACTGAGCCAAACTCGCACATTGAAGCCACCTAAAGTAGCTCAACGAGCGAGGTTTATAAACAATTGCCGAGTTATTGTCAAGAAAAAATACCATACATAAACAGGTGAACCAGTCGATAAGGCAAATCAGGGGTTGGCTGAATTTTACCCGACAAAATGACCTGCTGCTGAGCACGAAGCGAGTGAATGAACAAGGTTGCCATGAGGGCTTCTTTGCCTTTAAGATTGCCGTGCTGTAAAGCGGCTGAACTAAACAGCTTTTCAAAGGCATCCAGGATCTGACAACGATAATTTTCGACATAGGGAAAAAGTTCAGATCCCGAAGAAACAATCCATGTATTTTCTAAAAAATAAAACACAGAGGGATTATTTTGAAAGTATTCAAATGAAAAGCAGGCCAGTTCATTGAGATTTTTGACCAAATCGTTTTTATAAACAGTTTTGGGCAGAATAGTGTCAATATATGGCAGAGCGAAATGTTCAAATACGGCTTCATAGAAGCCAAGTTTGGAACCAAAATGATGATATAAGGTAGGCTTCGTAACATGAGCCTGTTCGACGATATCCTGAACACCGACGGCTTCATAGGGCGAACAGCTGAATAACGAAATTCCTATATTTAAAAGCTGTAATTTTGTATCCATCATACAAATAACGGTTTGAGTCTTTCATATAATTCGCCTTCACCCTTGAGTTCATATTCTCGCGGTGAAGCCGAAAGCTCGCCAGATTCATCGGTAAATGATATATCAATTGTGACATAGTCAAGAGGCTGTGCCCTATCGACCTGATCGAGCCATTCGATGAGAATGAGTGCATCGGGATCTTCGATAACATCCCAGTAGCCCGTAGATTCGAGCTCTTCAAGGGTGGATAGACGATATAAATCGAGATGATGAATATATTTATGATTGGCTTCATATCGATTGATAATCGTGAATGAGGGAGAACAGACGTGAACCGGGGCATTGAGATAAGTTGCGGCAATGCCGTGAACGAGCTGTGTTTTACCAATGCCGAGATGACCGCGAAGGGCAATCACATCGCCGGGATGAAGAACTTTTCCAAGTTTTTCGCCAAAAGAAATTGTTTCAGCTAATGAGTGACAGACAACAGACATTTTATTTTGCCTTTAATCGAAAAAAGAACGCGCGAATGCGCAGGTGCCTTATGCCAAAAAAAAGGACGTTTGTGAAACGTCCTTTTTATGAGAGCCCACTTATGGATAGTCTAATTGTTTTTTGGGGCTTTGCCCCAAAACCCACCAAAGGGCTGAGCCCTTTGGAAACCTCATTTTGTTTATATGAGGATATATTATTAATATTGAATATGAACGCCCCAAACCGTGATTGGATCATCGGGAACGTTGGTCTTATCCGTACTGTTGAGAAGTTTTGTACTTGTGAGTTCAACTGGAGCTCCCGGCGCACCATAATCGGAATTTGTCGTACAGACGTACGATTTTCCGTTCACATCCATACGAAATGCGCAAGCGTAGTCCCCTTCGGGGATGTTCAATTTATCGGCAAGAGGTGCGGAGATAAATTCGGTGTTGGAATAGCAGTCATTGCAGAAGAGATTCTGCTTGGCCTCTCGACGGTAGCGCCAATTGACTGCAGGCTGATCGATGTTGCCGCAAATCAAATAAGCACTGACCTGAGCAGCAGTCGTTGAACCGGGCAGAAGAATACGGCCATAAGCCTGAGAGGTCGATGCGTCATAGTGTTTAAAATTACACCAGGTCGGAGCTTCTGTTGAGCGTGAAGGCAATGTGATCGGGAAAGTCTGTTCATTTGTCATCGTCGTCTTGCTGTCAAGAATGATGGGACGAAGATCGCCGTCTTTTCCATTCACACAGGCAATAGTCTGAGGACCGAATTCAAATTCATAGGTGCACTGATAGTTTCCAGCCGCACCTTTCATTGAATAGCTGACAAATTCCGTATTCGCATTGCAATCAGTGCAGCCGGCATTGTGAACAGCATCTGCCGACAATTCCCAGGATTTAACCGGTGTTGAGATATCGCCGCAGACGAATTTTGCTTCGATATCCGAGATATTGACTTCGGATGGCATCAAAACACGGCCATACCCCTGGTCAGTGTCGTCATTGACGTGCTGAATATTGCACCAGGTCGGAAGAACCATGGTATCGACACAGGAAGATTTGCCGGCATCCGTGACACAAATCTGATTTGCTTTGCAGTCTGATGAAGTCCATTGTCCGGAGGCATCGCAGGTTTTAAGCGTGTTGCCGTCACATTGTGTATCATCAGGCGTGCAGACAGGTTTGAGCTTGCATGTCTTTCCTTCGGCATCGCAGGTTTCAGTGTCTTTGTTGCAGGTTTTGGAATCTTTCCACTGACCGGCGTCATCACAAATTCTCAAAACATTGTCTTTGCAGGAATATTTACCAGGCCCACATACAGCATTTTCAACGCATTTCATCTGTGAAGCATCACAAGTCTGCGTCGATGTGCAGGTCTTAGCGTTTACCCAAAGATAATTGCTGCAGACCTCAAGATTGTTGCTTGCTGTACAGCGATATTCGGAACCGGAGCATTCAGTACATTTCTGCAAAGAAGCATCACAGGTCTGACCGGTTTTACACACGGTTGATGTGTTCTGCCACGAACCGTTGATACATTTTCGAAGCGTCAGACCGTTACAAGAAAATTCACCGCTTTCGCACTCCGTGCATTTAGCCAGAGTTTCATTACAGGTCTGTTTTTCTGTACAAAGTGTTTGATTTTTCCATTGTCTGGTACTGTCACAAATGCGGAGCTGCTTTCCACTGCATGAATACTGCCCCGTTTCACAAACCGGTTTAGGCGTACATTTTTTCTCTTTGGCGTCACAATTTTGACTGCTGTCACAAATGTTCAGCGTGTGCCATTGGCCGGATGCGCAATTTTTGAGGATTTGACCATCACATGTGTACTCACCATCTTTGCAAGTCGAGGTGTCAACGCATTTTCCCTGGCTATCATCACAGATTTCATAACCGATGCAGTTTTTGTAATCTTTATAGAACCCGTTGGACTGACAGATTTGGAGCGTTGAGCCCTTGCAATGATATTCACCGGGGGTGCATTCGGGTTTGGGATCACAAGTTTTGTCCTTGGGATTGCAAACCTGATTATTGAGACATGCCAGGCTGAGTGTATAGGCATTGTTTTCACAAACACTCAAAACGTTGTTATCGCAGGAAACGCCGGAATCGCAGATTTTTGTCATGCAGGTCGGATTATTGCTAAAATTGTAGCAAAGCTTTCCTGTTGCGGAACATTTGGTGTCCTGAACCCAGCTGTTGTCTTTGCAAATCTCAATGGATTTGCTGTCTGAGGAACAGCGCGTTTCATTTTCACTGCAAATGCGGCGTGTGCAGACACCGGTTGAGGCAAGACAGACCTGGGTTGCAGCATCACAAGTCTGGACATCTTTCCAGCTATTGCCGTCGCATCGCTGTGAGACGTTACCCTTGCACTGATACGAGCCTTCAATACAAATGCGGTCAACACAAGATGCATTTTTACCGGATTGAGAACAAATCTGATTGTCAGTGCATTCTGTATTCACTTCAAATGCGTTGTTATTACAAATTTCGACATTGCCATTGCGGCAACGTTTCTCGCCCTTGCTGCATTCAACGGCGACACATTTGCTATTATCAGAACACATTTCACTGGACTTGCAGACTTTGGAAACGTTCCAGTCATTATTGGTACATGTTTCGACATTATTGTCATGACATTGTGTATTGCCTTCGGTGCAGATGATTTCAACACATCCCCTGGCGGCTTCATCACATTTAAAGCCCGTGGCACAAGGATTATCGTCCCAAATGTTGTTCTGGCAGGTCTTTTGTGTATTTCCTTCACACTTGAATTCCCCGTCATTGCAAAGTTTAGGTTCACAAACCGCAACATTATTGCGAATGATGCAGATATCATCAGCACCGCATTCTGACACGGTTTCAGAACCATTTGTGCAATTGACGGCATTTCCGGCGTTGCAGCTGGCGGCGCCTTCCGTACAAGAAGAAATACAGTTGCCGGCGACGCATTTTTCATTGTTTAGACAGGTTTTCTCAGGCTGCCACTGCCCGCCGGTGCAAACCATGATGCCTTTTTCATCCTGGCTGCACAGATGTTCGCCATCGACGCATTCAGGCTCTTTCTCACAGGCTTTTGTCTGGTCGTTACAAAGCATCTGACCGGCACTACAGTCTTCCGAAATCCCCCAGTTGTTTGAGGCGCATTTCATAAGCAGACTGCCGTCAGGACTGCATTTAAGTTCATTTTCTGTGCATCCGGCTTTACATTTCAGCGTCGCCATATCACAGGTTGAGTTGCTATCGCAGGCTTCCTGAACAGTCCACGAACCGCCGGAGCAAATCAGGACGCGACTAAGGTCGGTATCGCATTTGGAAACACCGTCGCTGCATTCGACAATTTTATCGCATTTACCGGATCCGGCATTACAAGTCTGCTGCTGAGTGCATTGTTCAAGAGTTGCCCAGTTTCCTGCCACACATTTTTGAACACCGTTATTTTCGCAACGGAAGACACCATCTGTGCAGCCGGAAAACGATTTTGCCGTACAGTCAAGTGCTGTTGGATTGCAGATTTCACTGGCAAGACATGCTTTGCTCTCAAAGTATGTACCCGACTGACAAATGAGCAGTCGATTTTGAACGGTATCACAGATTTTTGTACCATCAACACAAACTGGCGTTGGCGTCGTGTTTTGTGTGCACACGGAATTGCTGCAGATCATTCCATTGAGACAAGCTTCAGCCAATATCAAGCGGCCATTTTGGCAGATCATGACGCCTGTATTCCCCGTGGCACACATTTTTGTGCCCTCGACGCAATCAGTTGTCATGGGATCCGGTGCATTGGATTCACTGCATCCGGAAGCCAGAATGGAAAAAATGCACAGTGGAAGCCACTTCTTAATGTTCATGTTTGCTCCTTATCAACTTCTTTTTTTTTGGAAAAACTCAGAACTAAGACTTGCTCTTATTTACCGCGAAATTGTTTCATTTCAAGTCGGAACAGCAACAAACCCGAGATTATCAGGAATTGTCAGAATGCGAAAAAGCCGCGCGAAACGCGCGGCTATGAATCAGACGAGGCTCCAGCCGGGTCTTGGCTGAAGATCAAAGGCATCAAAACCGGAATGAGCTTCGATGAGAGGTCGAAGTCGGTACTGACCAAGACCGGCAATCATGGCGGCATTGTCGGTACAAAGTTTCATCGGTGGAATGGACAGATGAAGGCCGGCCTTTTGGCAGTCATCGTGAAGGCGCTCGCGAAGGCGTCGATTCGCCGAAACACCACCGGCCACGACGATCGTGTTGGCTCCAATTTTCTTTGCAGCCCGCAAGGTTTTTCTCGCCAGCGAATCGACGACGGCTTCAAGTGCTGAGGCACAAAGATCAGAAAGTTCCTGGCCTTCTGGCATTGCCCCCATGCGACGAAGCTGCGTTGCGACACTTGTTTTAAGACCGGAAAAAGAAAAATCAAAGTTGTCATGCTGCGGCAGTGCTCTCGGAAAATTATAACGTTCACGGTTGCCGCCGACACTGAGCTTGTCAATTTGAACGCCGCCCGGATACGGAAGTCCAAGCATCTTGCCGACTTTGTCGAGGGCTTCACCAGCGGCGTCGTCCAGGGTCTGCCCGATCATTTCATATTGCCCGACACCGCGAACTGCAATCAGGTTTGTGTGACCGCCGGAAACGACAAGTCCCATAAAAGGAAAATCCGGTTTTTCCATGCCCTGAGCTGTATCAAGAAGCGGTGCAAGCAGATGCCCCTCGGTATGATGAACACCGATTAACGGGATATTTCTGGCATAAGCAAAGGCTTTTGCAGCCTCAAGACCAACGAGAAGAGAGCCGATGAGCCCGGGGCCTTGCGTCACTGCAACACCATCGATTTCGGACGGTTCAACGCCGGCTTCGCGAAATGCACCTCGGAGCACTTCAACGATATCGACGATATGAGCTCGACTCGCCAATTCCGGCACTACCCCGCCGTATTTGGCATGAAGCGGTATCTGACTCGCAATGATGTGAGACAGTATTTTTCCGTCTTCCACGATTGCGGCAGAACACTCATCACATGAACTCTCAATTCCAAGTACTTTCATATTTTTCCATCAACGGGGAGAAATCCCCAAAAAAGCCATAAAAATACCGTCATCAATTCGAGTGTTTCGTTTGATGACGGCTCCTAGCCGACAGCTTCGGCGAATATCATGAAACCTGCGTCGAGAGCAGGCGGCAGCTTCAATCAGTTTGTTCCCGAATAACACGCGTAATGCGAACCGTCCGGCTTGACAACAATCAGGATATTATCATCCCGGAAGGTTTCTGATTCTTCCTTGCTTTCATCCCCGGCTGATGTACTGAACAGATTATCCTGATCGACATAGCCTAACAGGCGGCTGACGGTTGATTCGGCCGGAATATAGGTTCCACTGAATTTCGTTCGCCCACTCGATATAAAGGCACCGCGCTCAGTCTTTTCAATGCCGTTCCATATCGCATCAAGAAAGGCTTTTGACGACGATGTCGTCGAACCGTGGTGACAAACTTTTAAGAAATTCGACTGAAGTTTGTCCGCACCTTTCTTGATGGCAGCACTCTCATCCGCATTCGTGGCATCACCCGTAAAAATGAAAGATTTGCCCTTATAGGTAATGCGAAAAATGGTCGAAGCCGTGTTGGGATCATCGGATGCATATTGTTTTCGACTGAAAACATATTCAGCTTTAACTTCGGAACCGAAAAAATCATCGGGCATGACGGGATTGGCGGCAAATTTGGTTTCGGCCGGCATATAAATATGATCCGATGCAATCATTCCCTGAACCTGTTTTACCCAACTCTGATAACCGGCAGGCACATCTTCTGTCGTATTAATATCCATGGGATCGATGTAGTTGGCCAGTTTATAGGATTTGAAGATCGTCGGAAAACCGCCGTAGTGATCGGAGTGCGGATGGGAAAGAAAGACGGCGTCAAACGTGCTTCCCTTGGGAAAATCATGAAACTCCAAGTAATCAAGGATAACGGGAGCAGCCAATGTTTTGAGCGCAAGTCCCTCACCGCCGTCGACGAGAACATTCTGACCGGTCGGAGTCTGTATCCAGATGGCGTCCCCCTGGCCGACATCAATGACGTGGACACGAAGTGAGTTACTTGGCGGATTGGCTTCCTGATCCGTACATCTCTGACCATTCAGGACAACGATAAGGGAGTCGGAATTTTCAGGCGGCACATAACGGCAATAATGCCCCTGAACGGATCCTTCCCGGCAGTAATATTGATCCGTCCCGAGATCCTCAAGGGTATCGACGTTGTCGATATCCGTCTGATCCTCAAGCATTTTGCAATTGCCGGCTTCTGACGATGAAACTGTAATCCATCCGGCCGGACAGTTTTTGCCGCCTCCGCCACTGCTGTCCAGGATGCGGTCAATACATAAGTTGCCATCTGCATCCAGCTCACAGGTTCTGCCTTCCGGACACTCGTTACTTATAGAGCTGGAATAGTGAACAAAACCATTGGGACATGGCGCACGTAACATTGCACGCTCATTCTCATGAAAAGACATATCAAGGCAACCCGTCATTGACAGACCTGCTATCAGTGATGCCGCAAGCAGTAACCTTTTATCCATGATTCCTCCAGGATCCAAAAAAGCCTCGCGTTGTAAATCATTTTTGGCCTGTTCTTGCAATGGTTATTGCAAATTTACATATATGAATATGTTGAATTCGGTCTTGACTAAATCAGGCATGACGCTTAAAGTCCCTTCCCCGGCTGGTATGCTTGAGTGCGTACCGGAACTACATTAACTTATTTACCAGGAGTATTGTCATGGGTAGAGGTGATCGTCGCAAAAGTCTCAAAATGATCCGCATTAACGGCCAGAATAAGAAAAAAGCTCGCATTGCACGCGCTCTCGAAGCTGCAAAAGCTGAGAAGAAATAATTTATAACATTTTAGTTTCTTTAAGCCGGATTTTGTGCAGGAATTCTCGTATCGTTCTGCATAGAATTCGGCATTTTTGTGATCATTCAGGTCACTTTATGAGGCACTCAATATGTGTGAACACTGTGGAAATCAGGAAATGGAAAACGCCGAAGCGCTCGAAAATGCTCGTCGTGAAAAACTAAAACGCATTCGACATTCTGCAAGCCATATCATGGCAGAAGCCGTTCGGGCCATCTTCCCGGATGCCAAATTCGCTATCGGTCCCGCTATCGCCGACGGTTTCTATTACGATTTCGATCTTCCCCGTCCGCTCACTGACGCTGATCTCGATACCATTTCCGCCAAAATGAAGGAAATCATCAAGGCAAACGCTGCCTTCGAGCATTCCTCCATGTCAAAAGATGAAGCTCGCGACTTCTTCAAGGATCAGCCCTATAAACTCGAACTCATCGATGGCATAAAAGACGAAGACGTCTCCATTTACAAACAGTCCACGTTCACAGACCTCTGCGCCGGTCCTCACGTCCGTCGTACCGGTGAATGCAAGCATTTCAAACTCACAAGTGTTGCCGGCGCCTACTGGAGAGGCGATTCCACGAAGCCCATGCTTCAGCGTATTTATGGCACCGTTTGGCCTACCAAGGCTGAACTCGATGCCTATCTCGAAATCCAGGAAGAAGCCAAAAAACGCGATCACCGCAAGCTCGGCAAAGAACTCGACCTCTTCTTCATGCATCCATACGCACCCGGCTGTATTTTCTGGCAGCCCAAAGGATATACTGTCTATAAAGAACTCCACAATCTCTGGTCCGAGGTTCAGCGCGACGAAGGCTACGTCGAAATCTTCAACCCAATCATGTACGATTCCGAGCTTTACCGCACGAGCGGCCACCTCGAACATTACGCCGATGCCATGTTCAAACTCGAGGTCGACGGCAAAATGATGTGCCTCAAGCCCATGAACTGCCCCGATACGATGCTTTTCTACAAACAGCATAAGCACAGCTATCGCGAGCTCCCCTACCGCGTTGCCGAACGACAGGTCCTTCATCGCAACGAACTTTCCGGGGCACTCTCCGGCCTTACCCGCGTTCGTCAGTTCATGCAGGACGATGCCCACCTCTTCGTCGCACCCGATCAGATCGAAGATGAAATTGGCCGACTTATCAAACTCATCGGCGGTTTCTATCGTCTCTTCGATCTCGAATATAAATTCTATCTCTCAACGCGTCCCGATGACTACATGGGCGAAATTTCTCTCTGGGATCAGGCCGAAGCCGCTCTTGCAAATGCTATGGCAAAGAATGGCATCAAATACAAACTCAATCCCAAAGACGGCGCTTTCTACGGCCCAAAAATCGATATCCTCATCCAGGATTCTCTCGGCCGGCAGATTCAGTGCGCAACCATTCAGCTCGATTTCCAGCTTCCGGAACGTTTCGAGCTCGAATACGTAACCCCCGAAAATACGACGGCACGTCCGGTCGTCATTCACCGCGCCATTTTCGGCTCTTACGAGCGTTTTATCGGCATCATGCTTGAACATCTCGCCGGTGCCCTTCCAACCTGGCTCTCTCCTGTTCAGGCCACTTTCCTCCCGATCGCGGATGATCAGGTGCCTTTCTGTCAGGAACTCGCCAAAGAATATGAGGCAGCCGGTATCCGTACCTGGATCGACGATCGCCGCGAAAAAATCGGCTACAAAATTCGTCAGGCCGAAATGCAGAAAAATCCATACATGCTCGTCGTCGGAAAAAAAGAAGTCGAAAACCGTCAGGTCAACGTCCGTACTTACAAGGATGGCGAACGCGGTGTTATGGATCCCAATGCCATCAAGGATGAAATCCTCGATCACATCAAGAATCGCGTGCTAGACGTCAACATCCGCAAACTCAATCTCGATGCCTTCATCAACCCTGAAGATATCGATGCCGAGGAACAGGATTACTAATATTTGCAGCGCCGCCTATGCCGCCTCGCGGCGCATACGGACGGACGCGGCCGGGCTTCTGACGTACGCCCGGCATAAAGCCGCTATCCGCTTTCGCGAATACGCGGCTTTTTTTTCTTCCCTATTTTGCTTAAATACAGCCCCGTTTTGTTATAAATAGAGTCTGTTATGCCTCTCCTGGGCTTTGATGACTCTTTACGGGGTGTTCATGATTACGATAGGCGGATATCTTCATCGCAATGAAGTCGAAGATCTTTTCTGGCGATGGCTGCATAATGATGTCAAACCGGACGATCCGGAACGCGTTACCAAACTGGTGCACTTTAATAACATTTATGCCAGCCGTTATCTTACACTCTGGTCAAAACAGCTTTTTACTTATCTGGCCGGTTCGACAACAACTGAAGTCAGCATCAATACAAAAGCAGAGCTCAAAGATGCACTCGTAAGCTATCCTCACTATCACACGGAACACATCGACGAACTCGTCCGAAATTATATTGCTCATCGCGAACTTTATTATATCGAAACGCCCATTCACGCTAAGCTCTTTTTCGCAGGACAAGGAGCCAATCACCGCCTTATCGGATCACAGCGAATTAAAAGAGCGCGTCGTCTGGCCGAAAAATCCTCACGCCGAATTGTCGATATGATTTTCGATGCCATCAAGAAAAGAGCCGAAGATTATGCCGATATGCGAGCTAAACAATTTGGAATCGAACGCTCACAGCTTCTGACCAGTGAATCCGAGATGATCCACGAGTTTGAACGCGCTGAAAATCGAATCGTCCAGGATTTGCGCGATGGCGTCCGTTTTCCTAAAATTACGGCACCACCTATCAATGACGTCGTCGGACTTAAAGTTATCATCGAACCAGGTCAGGAAGATCGACTCTACGATTTTATTGAAACCAGAACGCGATCCGATATCTTTGAAATCGAACCGCATCACAAAAAAGATTATCACGCAACCAATCTCATCATCCGCGCCAGACCCAACAAGGAATTGCTCGTCAGGGAACCCGTTGATACCAATCTCGTTCGCGCCATGCGAGCTCGCGGACTCTGGAACGGAAACATCCAGAAGGAATTCGAAAATTTCGTCTATTCCGGCGAAGATGAAATCTATATCGAAATTATCTACTCTTCTTTTGCCGATCTGCTCGAATCTGAAATCGGAAATTCCATGCATGAAACCCGCATCTCCGATCAGCGTTCCCGTGAAGAATATACAGGTCATCTCGCCAGAAATATCGAATATCTCGTTCAATATATCTTTGCTTTTGCTTCTTTCCCAAGTGCCACACTCGATGAATGTGCAATAAAAGTCTGGTCGTATTATCTGCCTGATTACTTCAACGAAGTCATGAAGAAACTATATCGCATCGAAGATCCGATTACGTATTAATCCTGAGTTTCTCTGCGATATTCCATAATGACTGCATGATCTTCTGAACAATAAACGGGAACAAAACCACATCGTTCATACAACCGAAGCAGGCGCTCCTGATATGTTTCACCTTCTTCGGGAAATGCTCGAATAATTGTTCGAGCGAATGATGGCATCATCGACATGCCTGCCTTCATCATAGGACCAAACAGGCCACGTCGACGATAATCCGGATGGATATATATGCCGGAAATATACCCCAGAGAGGATTTGTTGTCTTTTTTCATCATACATTGTGTTAATTCCTGGGAAATATGACCAAGAAAATATTCACTCGTCATCAATAACTCGATATTTTCAATGCACTGATATTGGAAAATGCCAAAACACTGCCCGTCCAGAGCAAACATGATTTCAAATGCTCGGTGTCCATCATCGCGAACCTCATACCGAACAGCGCTCAAACAACCGGCTATTTCCTGGATTTCCGAAAACCGAACAGCCCCGAGTTCGTTGCTAATTTCTGCCCCATGAAGAATGATCTGGTTTGCCAAATCAATTTTCAGCCGATAGTGTTCAAAATGATCACAAAACACTGCAGAGCGAATCAGTACATCATAAAGGACCGAATGACCGGCTTCGTCACAAACACATGCATCAGCGCCCTCACAGATCAGCACTCTAGCACACGCCAGTTCATTTTCTTTTCTTCTGACGGCTAAATGAAGCGGTGTTTCATTACGTAAATTGCGAGCTTTGACATCAGCGCCAGCAGAGAGCAGAAGCCGAATGACTTGTTCATTTTGAGCTAAATGAAGCGGTGTATTGCCCTCTGAATCTCGTGCATGAACATCAGCACCTTCGTCGATAAGAAGCTGAACAACATCTGGATTTGAAACGGTGTGAAGCGGCGTTTTTCCATCAACTCTTGTATTGATTCCGGCACCATTTTCAATGAGCTCTCGTGCCGTTTTCAAATCACAGCAATGGTGCAATTGGGTGCTAAATTTCATCTGATTTCTTCATAATATCAATCAATTCTGGGCGATCATCGGCAGGTATTTTGAGCAAATCCATTGCTTTGTCAGAATTAATACTCATGCTTTCCATAAGTGCCTGAACATTTCGAACGGAATTTGCAATTGCACCTTTTTTCTCGCCTCTTTTCTCGCCTCTTTTCTCGCCTCTTTCTTCACCTATGCGAATACCGTCTTCATGCCAATCAATCCATGCCTGACACACGTTCATTGATTCCTCCTTTTTCGATGATTTCGACATTTTTATTCCTGTAAACGTTTCAATAACCTGCAAAGCATCCCATGAAATATCGGGGGTATCGGATAGCTTTCTGACGAATGCATCCAATGCTGTAATATTGCCAGAATACTTGATAAATCCCATGACTTTTTTCAAGTTGGTGTCGAGAAAATTGAGTGCATCTTCTGACAGTGTTTCAGGACTGACAAGTAGAATCGGATAATCGGGCACGAGGCTCATGATTTCAGAAGGAATGTCATCTGAAAACATATCTCGCAATGAAGTCGGTCCGTCCCATGGTGTCGTTCCGAAATAGACGACCAGTGTCACAACCGGAGTAAGTTTATCCTTTTTTCCAAAACCAGAAAGAAATTCTGCAGATGACATGGAGTGAGCTTTTTGACTTTTTCGAATTTGAACAGCATAGCTCAATCCATCATAAATCATATTTCGAACCGGCATGGCATAATGAATTTTACTTTGTGCTTCGATTCCAAGAAGAACATAAAAGCTTTTGCCATCATGACAAATGACGCATGTCTGAAGCAAATCTCTGCTGCGAATAAGTGAACGTTGAGCATCTGGCAAATATTCATCAAACAGTCGATCGGCAGATTTCAACGTTTCTGGCTTGATGATTTGCTGTCCGCCATAAATCACATAATTAAAAATGCTGGCGAAAACGTTTGGATTTTCTAAAAAGCGTTTTGTTACGCAATCGGGCTTCTTTCTGGGCATCATGACCTCCTCGTTATTGAGTGAGCGTTGTGAAGTCTCACATCCATTTTTCCCTTTTTATATGATGCCATCGAGATCGCATTTGTTACACGCTGCATGCATTTTTATTACAAAAGAATTTTATCAGCATCTATCAATCACATCTAAGGAAGGTCTGAATGAAGATGTTTACTTGTTTTTTCTGGGGCTTTGCCCTTTCCTCAGTTCGCAATATGAAATGCACTTCGTTTCCCGAGCCTGTCGGCTCTCCAACACGTTCATTTCATTTGCTCACTGGGCTCTGTTTTTTTCGCCATTCACTGGATGGCGAAACTCCTCAGCCCCACACCAAAGGGCTGAGCCCTTTGGAAACCTCAATATTTTAGGTGGTATAAGCCTTTTCGGCTACCTAACCATTATTCCTCGCCAGGCCCCCCGGTTCTCGACAATTATTGCCTTAAAATATCGTTTTGTTCAGAGGTTCACTAACCGGATAATTTGGCAAACATAATAAAATGCTTGTGCGGTGTATTGAGCGTCAGCGAAATAGCCGCACAAAAAGGCCGTAATGAGCGCAAGCGAATAGGCCGGAAAACATCATACCTATTATTATATTGCAGATACCACCTATATATTCTAAACTCAATTTCTGTCTGATTATAATGGCATATTGTGCTTCTACTTTTTCAGCATAAAGAAGGGATATAGGTATGAAATTACGTTACAAGTATTTGCAGGCGCTCATCGTCAGTACGCTGGTCGTTTTGGGATGCAATGAAGACAGCAATCAGAACCATTCGATTCAGGATGATTCCAAATGCGGCAACGGCATCCTCGAAGGCGGCGAAGCCTGTGACGATGGAAACTCGCAGAACAATGACGGCTGCAGTGCCGATTGCATGACAGTGGAAGACGATTATGTCTGCGAAACTGAGGGCGAATTGTGCAGGAAGGTCGATGTACCAGAATGCGGGAACAGCATCCTCGAAGGCGACGAAGCCTGTGATGACGGAAATACAGACGATGGCGATGGGTGTCGTGCAGACTGTTCTGAAATTGAAGACGATTATACATGTGAAAAAGCAGGCGAACTATGCAGCAGGAAGCAAGAAGCCAAGTGTGGAAATGGCGTCATTGAAGGCGACGAAGCCTGTGATGACGGAAATACAAACGATGGCGATGGATGCCGTGCAGACTGTTCTGCAATTGAAGACGATTATACCTGTAAAAAAGCGGGTGAACTGTGCAGCAAAACCAATGAAGCCAAATGCGGAAATGGCATTATTGAAGATGGCGAAGCCTGCGACGATGGCAATGAGTTTGACAATGACGGATGCAGAGCCGATTGCTTAATAATAGAAGACGGCTATTCCTGTGAAACAGAAGGCTTACCATGTCAAAAAAATGCAGAATGCGGCAATGGATTAATAGAAAACGACGAAGCCTGTGATGACGGAAATACAGAGGCCGGAGACGGCTGCAGCGCAGATTGTTTATCAATAGAAAACGGTTATGTGTGCAAAACTGAAGGACTGGCCTGCGAAAAACGAAAAGCAGAATGTGGCGATGGACTCATAGAAGGACGTGAGCTTTGTGATGACGGCAATCTTGAAGACGGCGATGGTTGTTCAGCCGTTTGCACGCAGGAAGAGGGATATGTTTGCAAAAATTCCGGCAGATTGTGTGTAAACCAGGAAGATATTCCAGAGGACGAGGAATCAGTCTGTGGTGACGGTTTCATTTCCGGAAATGAAATGTGTGACGATGGCAACACAGAAAGCGGCGATGGCTGCAGCGCGGACTGTCTGCTTGTCGAAATCGGTTATGATTGTAGAAACTCAGGCCGGGCATGCGTCATAGCCTTGCCCGATATGGAATGCGGCAACGGCATATTGGAAGCAGGAGAAACATGCGACGACAGCAATACCAATGATGGTGACGGCTGTTCATCGGCTTGTCAAATCGAAAGCGGTTGGACGTGTGTGGGATCGACGTGTTCAACAATATGCGGCGACGGCATCATAGCCGGAACTGAAACTTGTGATGACGGCAACACGATATCAAATGACGGATGTTCGTCGTCATGCGAAATTGAAAGCGGCTGGGTTTGTTCAAGACCAGGTGAGAGTTGCACACCAAGAGGGGCAGATGAAATATGCGGAGATGGTATCCTGACAGCCTCTGAAGCCTGTGATGACAATAATAACAATAATGGTGATGGATGCTCTTCTTCATGTCAAATCGAGAGCGGTTGGACTTGTTCAGGGACGACCTGCACGACGACCTGCGGCGACGGCATCAAGGCGGGACGCGAAACTTGTGATGACAGAAACACGGCAAACGGTGACGGTTGCTCTTCTTCATGTCAAATCGAGAGCGGTTGGACTTGTACAACCGTTGGTGCACCATGTACTAAAATTCCCGTTGTCACTAAAAAATCCATCAGCATATTAGCTATTGGAAACAGCTTCTCTCAGGATGCCATGACATATTTATATGATGTACTGGCAGCTGTTGGATATGAAGATATTACCATTGCCAATCTATATTACAGTGGATGTTCACTTGCAGAGCATGTTTCCTTTATTAAAGGAGACACAAATGATTATACATTCCAGGTTCATTCCAATCTGGATGGCGGCAGTTTAATTACTGTTGACAGCTTTAAAGCATCGGATGCATTCAATTTTACGGGAAAATTTAATAATAAAGTTTTAACCGGATATTACGGCAACCAGACATTAAAAGGTCTGGATAATGGTTGGGATTATATATCTGTTCAGCAGTCGAGTCCTCTTGGCGGCATTGCTAGCTCCTATATTTTGGATAGTTCCGGAACAGGTAAAAATGATATCAATTATATTATTGACAAAGCAAAAGCAAAGAGTAGCAAAGCAAAGATTATTTGGCACATGCCATGGGCATTTCAAGCCGGATCCGTCAGAAAACAGTTTGTGTATTATGGCAAAGATCAGCTTAAAATGTACAATACCACAGTCAATACGACGAAAGAACAGATCCTTACCAACAGCAAAATTAACATAATCATTCCGGCCGGAACGGCCATTCAGAATTTGAGGACGAGCATTATTGGCGACAATCTGACCAGAGACGGTTATCATTTGTCCAAGAGCCAGGGAAGACTGGCACTAGCCATGATGTGGGTCAAACAGATTACCGGTGAAAATATCAGTTCCATCACCACGGCATCACTGTACAACCATAATGGTGTTGCCTCTAAAAATTTAGAAACAGCCTATAAGCCGCTCTATACGGATAGAATGATTGCAGCGATAAAAAAAGCCGTCAACGATGCCTACAGCAATCCATTTGTCGTCACGCCGGCGACTGAAGGCATTTCAGAAACAACGTATAAGCCCAATACCGAGCTTCAAAGAATCTTTACCAATGCCGGATATAATCTGAATAATTATCAGGAGCTTCCTTTTGGTGTCATTAAAAATGCTTATTACAATGCTTCAAGTTCATCTGCGGCAATTTGTAATATAACAAACATCGATAATAACTGTTCATCCATTCTCGTAAGCGCCGAAACAGGCGGCACAAGTACGTCGCTGCTGAACTCAATCGCTGCAACGCGAATTTTCAACCGTTACGAACTTCCCGTTGGGAGTGTCATCGTTCTCAAAGACGGTTATCAGTATCGTCCGGAAGCCTGGACTGAGTATAATACAACAGTTTCAAGTTCAGACCGTCCAGCCATGGTGACCACACAAATCGTTCCCATTACAACCAGTTGGTGGGGAGACTTTAAATACCGTGCATTTAATATCTCCAAAAAAGGACGTCCGGAACTATCGGCCAGCGAGATGAATTCGCTGTCCTCCGCATTGGCCATTTTTGTTCCCAAGGAGTCTGTAAATACGGATAAAGTTCTCAAAGACAAAGGATATGATCCCTCTAAATATAAAAAGCTCGATCTTGAACTCCTGAATGACGGCTACTGGAATCCGACGACGGCTTATTCCTGGACAGGGACAATTAACAACAACAGATTTCCTACATATATCACCCGAAGCTACGAAAAAACATCTGCTTATGCGACGACAAAAATCTTTACAAAATCTGACCTTCCAAACGGCACACTCATCGTTGCTGCCCCCGGTTATCAGTATCGACCTGACGGATGGATTACGCTTTCCAAAGAGATTTCAAGTTCGTCAAGACCGGATATGGTTAAAACGACGACAAGTACCGGATCGGTTGTAACCGTCAACAGCACCTGGTGGGGCAGCTTCAATTATCGAGTGTTCAACCTGTCACAGCTTGACAAACCCAAATTGAATTATTTGGAGCAGTACAAGTTTAACGACAAATTTGCCATCTACGTTCCAAAATAAGTTTGTTTCATCGAACCGTAACGGTCCGATTAAACCCACGTTCAGATAAGTAACTTATAATCACAGCCGCATGGATGGTTGACTTCATTCATGTGGCTTCTTTCGTGATACGCAAGCTTTTGGGTATTCCATCACCTCATAAGACGTTCCATTTCGGTGGATACTCTGAATAAAAACGATATTTTGGCTAAAAATGAGGAGAACCGATGGAGGTTATTTAGGTAAATTAAATATCCTGCCATCACGCATTTTCCGCAAGTATTTGGCATATTTATCCTTGAACTATTGAAGCATTGACGTAATGGCTTTATATAGCCTCACAAAGAAGGATAAGCATGTGACAGAAGTCATAATGCAGAATGATTTGCCGCCTGAACGGTGTAAGTCGAACAGGCGGCATCAGGAGGATTGGATGAGAAAGTCAAAGTTAGGATTGTTGTGGATTTGCGCTAGTTTGCTTTGCTATGTGGGATGCAACGATGATTCCCAGCAACTAGAGCTCAAGGTTCATAAGAGCGGATCCGATGATGAGCAAGGCGACAAGGGCAAGAAAAAAGATAACGATAAAAGTGTATGCGGCAACGGCATCGTCGATAAGGGGGAAAAGTGCGACGATGGCAATGATGATAATGAAGATGGCTGCACATCAAAATGCAAATGGAGTTTTGACGATTTTGAACGCAAGAGTGCATCCGACGGAAAGGAGATGTGGGTCTCCGAAGAAGGTCAGATTTGGTGTTCGATCGATGAAGACAGGAAGATGACCTGCCAGTCGATGAAATGCGGTGACGGAAAACTCGATAATGGCGAGCAATGCGATTCCGATAATCCGGCCAAATATGGCGTTGATGCGAATGGAAAACCGCGTTGTGACGACACATGCCATTTTGCGCATTATTGCGGTGACGGACATGTCGATGAGGCTTTTGGTGAGGAATGCGACAACGGGGATGAGAATGACGACTATCTTTATAATGGCTGCACAACCTCGTGCACGCTGGGACCGCATTGCGGCGACGATGAGCTCGATCCTGATCATGAAATATGTGACATCGGCTCTGCCAACGACAACGAAGGATGTCTGAACTGCACCGAAGTCGAAGAAGGTTTTGACTGCACGAACGGATTGTGGTGCATGCCGCTGTCATGCGGAGACGGCTATCTCGACAGAGGTGAAAATTGTGATGACGGCAACAGAATCTCCGGCGACGGCTGCACTGCAGAATGCCAGATTGAAGAAGGCTACAAATGCCAGCACATGGTCGGGAAGGAAGTGCCGGACGAAAACGGCATCTTTTCAACGGTTATGGTCAATGCCTGTACAGAATGTGAGAGTCAGAATGTGGCCTGTATGCTCATCGCTTATGGAAATGGCATTGTGGATCCAGATGGCTACGAAGAATGCGATGACGGCAATTCGATCGACAATGACGGCTGCACCCACGGCAAAATTGATCCGGGTTATGAATGTGCAACTGCAGGAAACCGTTGCACAGCGAAGAGTTGCAGTGACGGCATCATGGCCTACGGCGAGATGTGCGATGACGGCAACAGTGTATCGGGAGATGGCTGTTCGGCGCAGTGCGAACTCGAAACCGGTTTTCGCTGCACGACAGCTAAAAACGGCCTGACTGTTTGCGATCCAGCCAAAGGTGTATGCGGTGACAGTATCGTTCAGAATGGAGAAACCTGTGATGACGGCAACCGGTCACCTGGCGACGGCTGTTCGGCGCAGTGTCAGGTCGAAGCCAATTTCAAATGTCCCACGAATCCCGGCGGAGCCTGCGTTCCCTCCGTTGGTTTGTGTGGCAACGGCATCATTGACCGTGAAACGGATTTCAACATCTGGGAAGAGTGCGATCTTGGTGTGGATGCATCGGGCAATTCGAGAAACATCGTGGGTTCAGGATGCAACCAGTGCCGTATCGAAACAGGCTATCACTGCGGCATCATCGCCGGCGTCTACCAATGCCAGAAAGGTCGCTGCCGCGACGGCTACAGGGATGTGGGCGAGGAATGCGATGACGGCAACAAGAGCCCGAATGACGGCTGCTCACCGAGCTGCAAACGCGAACTCATGTTCACAGAATTCATCGATGAAGACGGCATCGTAACCTACAGCCCGAAATGCGGCGACGGCATTACGCTTTGGATGATTCCACGACGTGACAGTGCCGGTAAAACGATCTGCAAAACAGAGGCGGACAAAGACAAAAATGCCCCCTATACGACAGAAAAAGATTTAAAAGACCATTACAATTGCGAATTCGGTTTTGTTCCGGCCGAAGCCTGTGACGACGGCAATCTCATCGGCGGTGACGGCTGCTCCAAACGATGCGAAATCGAACAGGGCTATGTCTGCACGGACTTCAGAGACATGGCAAGTGCACCGACCATCGATCTGGACATTTCGTACTATGATTTCAGAAATCCGTCACAGACGACGACTGCCGGAGAACCCGCCTCATGGAATGCCTCCAATGAAGGAACGGGCGGCTTTATGACTCGCTCCATATATAACAATATTCTGGCGGTCGATGCCTCTTGCGCAAGCCGTTCGACGTTTTCAAGTTCAATTTCAGGTTCAACGCGCAAAGGCTTCCCTGATTTTGGATGCACATTTGGCGGATCCGGGTGCGGCGGCATGGTTGAAAACCACCTGGATGCCGATGGCAAGATGGTTCTCGTACCGAACTGGGCTTCCAAAAACTGCACCATCCGAAACACAGGCGTCGCTATTACCTCGCATGTCAGCTGTGCCGGAACATTCCATTACTGGTATCGCTATGCCCCCGGCGTCAATATCCAGATCAACACGAAGCTGAGAATGACGCAGGATCCGAATGATCACGATCGATACACCTTTTTTGCTGACAACTGGGGGCCCATCGCCGGCCAGGGCTATCATTCAGGCACCGCATCGCCCAGAGCAGAAAGCGAAGGCAATTTCACCTCGGCGCTTCATACCTATTTCCAGTACAAAGGCGGTGAAACGCTTAAATTCAGCGGAAATGACGACGTTTGGGCATTTATCAACAAGACGCTGTTTGTCGATCTTGGCGGCATGCAGTCAGGCAATTCCGATCAGAACACGCTCAGCAACTCTCTTTGTGTCCTTGACGGGGAAACGCTCGACACCAAGTGCGATCCGCGCTATGACATCTACGAAAACGGCATTTATGAGCTTCATTTCTTCCAGGCTGAACGCTGCTGGCCGGGTTCGACGTATCAGCTCACGCTGGACGGATTTTTGAACACGGGCAAATCGGACTGTCATACATCCTGCGGTGACGGCGTCATATCAGCCGGCGAGGAATGCGATAATGGCAGCAAGAACAACGACGACCTGTACGACGGATGCACGACGGCCTGCAAGCGAGGACCGCACTGCGGAGACGGCGTGGTCACGCATGATGAACAGTGCGATGACGGCAACAATCTGGATGGTGACGGCTGTTCGCCGACGTGTCGTACCGATGTGAACTGATGTGTGAATTTTAGCGGGGGGAAGTGTCCCCCCGCGCGTCTATGGCTTCGCCATACGCCGCTCCCCCCACTGCCCTGCCCTTTTGCACTGGGCGTGAATAAAAATAAAAGTCCGCGAGGCGTATCGGTCTTCCGATAGCCGAGCGTAAGCGCAGCGTATGCCCGACGGGCATAGATGCGCCCAAATTCAAATATATAAACAGCATTTTTTTTGAACATTACAAACGACACATCACGATTATTTTTACATTACCAATACCGTTATTTTATGCGGCAATGAGCGATCATCACAACAAAGGTTACGGTTAAATCATGAGTATTAATATCCAAATAAACTTCAAATGAAATGACATTCAGTATTGATTTGAATTATTGAATTAAGGAAAAAATGATATACAAACCATATTTAATCAAACGCGATTGAAATATTACAATCAAAGATAATCGGAAAACATGGTTAAAGAATGACGGAACAAAACAAATTCAGGCATGCTCTTTTCTTGTATAAATGCGTTAAAAATGATAAAATGAAAAATGGTTTTTTGTGTGATTTTTACGGCATCAGGAGGACCAAATGAAAAAAATGACATTGTCGCGAGCATCCCTTTACCTCTGCATTTTAAGCGTGGCAGGATGTGCCAATACGGAAGAAATCGTTGAAAGACGTGCAAGCGGCGATTCGATAGAAATTGCGGGCGGCAATTATGCTACTTCGACGGATAACGAAGACAATGTCTTTGGCAAGGAAAACAAAGGACTTGCCAACAACCCCAAAACCAAACCGAGCAAAGATATGCTTGGCGAGAAGGGGCAGTATGATGACCTGAAACTGTCCATAGAACCGGATAATGCGAAAACATTTATCAATCAAATCATTGAATTTACGGTTGAAATATCACCGGAAGCCGATCGTCATGCCAACAAACCGCAGTTTGTCATAGTTTTGGAACGCGCAGCCGGCGCAAACGGTTCGCTTATCGTTGACAGCGAGTCTCTGTATGATGCCGACAAGTTCCCGCCGACGGAAACACGCGCCGTCATAACACCGAGAACCGATTACTCGTTCACATTCCGCGTCCAGACAGGTACCTCGTACAACAGCAAGACGCCGATGTATTACGTGAATGTGTGGCATGCCGATGCCGAAGAAGATGCCCAGCCGCTGGAGGCGAAAATTATCGTCCGAAAGCCGCCTCAAATGAGCGACGGTTATGAAGAAGGCACGCTGGATGTCGACAATGACCTGACCGTTCCCGACGGACTGAAGGATTCCAAACTCTCGACGGCAGTATTCACCAATTTGGACGAACTCGACCAGCAGCTCTTTGTCGATGACGAGAAAAGACTTCGCGTCGAACTCTCAGGCAAATGTGCGGATACAGCTCCGGGCAAAAAAGACGAGGAACCGAGCACAGAAGACGGCGAAAGCACAGAAGACGAAGCGGATGACAGCTGCGTTGGCAATGAGACCGTATGCTGGACATTTGTCGAAACGAGCGAAAAAAACAAAGGTTTCGTCTCGCAAGACAGCGACAAAAAATACACGGATAACAAGCAGTTCGCGGATAAGAAGAATAAAAGAGGAAAAAATACGGGCTGCGGAAAGACCGATTCTAACGGAATTTTCTGGGCGGAAGTATCCACGAGCAGCACCTATAATTCCAAATATTATCTCAACTTTTTCCACAAGGTTGCGGCGCCTCTGACGTATGACATCCGGACGTTTGTGATGCCCGATACTCTGGGAGATCCGGGCGATGAAGCCTTGCTCTCGGACGACGCCCTGAAGACAGATCTGAGCGAAGCCAAACCGAACGCTGACGGTCGAAATGAACTCTCGGGCTGTGCTGCCGCCAAAGTTCTCAAGGGTATTTTCTATTCAGATGACGACAAGGTAAAGATTTCCATCGAAGATCAGTGCGGCGATATGGACAAATGCAGCGGCAAAGACAGCTGCAGTGCCGATTCGTTCCGCTGCAAGATGGTTCAGAACAGTGACAAGACATGGTCCGTTCAGTCCTGCGAAGGCAAACAGCTGATGACGGATATCAACGATGACAAAACGAACGATCCGATCCGTCTCGTCATGGGCGAAGATAGTGAAGGCAATACCTATTTCCAGGGTTATGACATCAATTATGACGGAAAAGTCGAAGTTGCCCCAGACCCCTGTTTGTATTCAAAATATAAAGATATATGTAAAAAAGCGAAATATTCATTTGTCTGCAGCACGGACAATAAAAAAACATTCCGAACGTGCTCGACGGTCAGTGCAAAGCTGGATGAAGATGTCACGATTTATGTGAAAAAGCTGGATAACAACGGCAAGGAAAACGCAGATGGCGAGATCCAGGTTGAGATTCAGCGAGGAGCCCTGGCGACCAATAATGCCATGCTCAAGGACGAAAATGGCAAGCTGGTAGAAAGCGTCAAGATATCAGCGAGCAAAAAAATATATAATATCGAAGCCTGGGCTGGGACTGGATACGATGCCCTGTATTATCTCGAAACGACAGCAGATGAAACGAAGCCTGTTCTCATTCCACTGCGCATTATCAATTCGATATCGATCCCGACAGCCAAAGGCGACAAGGCCGATCCGGATGATCCGTCGATATACACGCCGCCAGCCGACATAGAGCCCTATATTCCCGATATCGGCAAAGTGACCTTGTCCGTAGCCTCAGGTTCGGCAACAATCACCTCGCCCGTAGTCAAAACACTGAATCTTCAGGTTCTTGTACGTAAAGATAACAAGAGCAAGACGCTCGTACCCGATACCAAAACCTGGTGGAAAGTCACGCGCGGCAAATCCGTGAACAACAATGCGACCCTAACCGCGTCAACAGCCATGACGAATAGCAAAGGTGTGGCGAGTGATGCATTTTATACAGGCACAGGCTACGATTCCGTTTACTTTGTCAGCGTGTTCCATCCCAATTATCTGGATGAAGAAAACAAGCCAAAACCCTTTGTTTTCCAGATCACAACGACGAATGACACGGGGGCGCTTGAGAGTGATCTGCCGGCTGATCCAAGTCGTCCCGAGGGCGATACCATCCAGGAAGACGGAACAGTTTGCGAGGGCAACTGCGAAGGCAATCTCAAGCAGGTCGATGGCAAAGCGACCAACCCCAAATATCCGCAAGGTGTCGGCTGCGATGAACGCGAATGCAGTTGCAATGCATCAGACAAAGCCAAATGCAGCCAGGAGGGCGGCGAGGTACCCGCCTGCTGTCCATCGATGCAGATGAACGCCGACAAAAAACAGGGCTGTCTGGAACTCATTTTCGAGGGCGAAGATGTCATCCAGACGGGTGTCGGATACACAATTTCAGTCAAAGTCCGTCTCGTGTGGAGAAACGGTTCCGAAGTGACCCCGATCCGAGACACGATTTACTGGACACTCGATGGAAATAAAGACGCCGATGGCGCCCTGCTTAGCTCAAGTTCAGGGTCTGACAAAAATGGATATGCCAACGTACTTTTCAAGACCGGTTCGAAGGCAACAACTTACAGAATCAATGCCA
Source organism: Myxococcota bacterium (assembly GCA_045599245.1). GTDB lineage: Bacteria > Myxococcota_A > Bradymonadia > UBA4248 > UBA4248 > UBA4248. Next base: position 72,607 of record JAZRVP010000077.1, on the reverse strand, counting down.
TGTATCCCAATATTCATAAAGATGGACACATGGTTCCCAAGAGCATCATGGTGAACGTCAAAGGCACACTGGATGACAAAACAGAAAGCTCTGATGTGAACAATATTACGCTCAAGGCCAACACATCAAACATCCCTAAGATTGAGTTTGATTCCGTGAGCTATTATGCCCTTCCGGCTGATCTCTATGACTGCTCAGAAAAGTTCTTTTTGGCAGAAAAAGACGCGCGCCAGGAAGCCTGTGGCGAATATAAAACGACCACGGGCGGCAAAAACTTCTGCAACCTGACGGGGAGCAAAAAAGAAGATTCTTACAAGGCGACAGCAACCGCCCCAACTGCAGACAAATATACGATTTTTGCTATTGCCAACAAAGGCAACTCGCCAGTTGCATACGGCTGCGAGCCATACATCAGCTTCAGTTCATCAACAGTTCCCAAGGAATGTGACGACGACAACGCAACGTTTAAAATTGACAAGGATGGAACGGAGAAAAAGACCTGCAAACCCGTTCGTGAACTGGTTTCAACCGTGTCTTTGAGCGAAATACCGACGGTCATTCAGCCCCTGTACAATACCAAAACGATGGTCAATCTCGGACCTTTGATGGGCAATGACTCGGAAATCGGTCAGGCATTGCAAAAGCTGACGGATACTTATGCCAAATTTGTCGGTACCAACCCAGGCGATAAGATTATCGATACCTTGACCAAATCGATAGTTTATACAGGCAAAGATACTGGAACCCCCGATGCAGATGATTGTATCACGTTCTTTTATGACAAAAATCCGGAAAAATGTCGGTATAAAAACAATAGCGGCAAACTGACGCACATCAGTTCGTGCAGTGACTGGAGTGACAGCAGTGTCAAAGAAAACGATAAGGCATTTTATACCAACTGCAACTGCATGTGTGCCGATCTTTATTACTGGACTGCTGTCAATTCGATAGGCAAAAAGCTGGCACCGCTGGCGCAAAAGCTACTCAAAAGTCTCATCAACAAATATTTGAGTCCGGACGCTCTTCAGAGCAAATTATGTGAAGTCTTTGACGGCCTTCAGTTTGTAACACTGGTCGGAAAAATGTCTTTGGAAGAAAAAGACGGAAAATACGTAGGAAGTGCCCGATATTCAGGAGCCATGATTCCTTATGTTGGAGACACAGCAATCGATCTCGAAGGAACCGTTATCGAAGGCAAATGGAAAGAAGCCAAGGTCACGAATGGCACACAGCTTTCGATTTCCGATTTCACCATCAACTTCACTTATGGCAAATTCCTGTATCAGATTCTTGGCAAATTCATTGGCGCCCTGGATTTGAAGACCGGAAAGGTTGACCTGACCAAAGGCATTGATTGCGACAAGATATTCGACAGCGATATCAATCTTGGTATAACGAGCGTCAGCTCCGATCTTTTGAAGGGAATTTGTCGTACGGCCCTTGGAAAACTCGGTGATTATACTGCCGATCTTTCAGACAAGGGTACGATTCCTTTGAGTGCTAAACTTCAGGGAACAGGCGAATTTGCCAAAGGAAATACATGTCTTCCGGACAAAACCAAGATTGCCTGTCAAGCCTCTGTCATTCAGGGCGGCAAATGGGAAGGAACAGGCAATCTTGGCGCGACAAAGGCCGATGGCAAGTCAGATAATGGCAAGATCAATGGTGTCTGGATCGGATATACCGATGGTGCAGAAGAGCCGGAGATGAAATTCGGGACGAAATCTCTTGACGAATACAAGGCTGAAAACAGCATCTGTATGCAAAATCTCAAGAGCAGCCTCTCAGAATACAAGTCAAATAAAGCATGTCTCCTGGGGGCATACAGCAACATTGCCAAGGGAACCTCAGGAACAGCCTGTGAAAAGCCTGAATGTCTGGACAAGACTTCGATCGTTGTCTGCACCAAAGTCAATGGAAAAGGCGCCGTCAACAGTCTATATTCAGGTTCCAGCGCATCACAGATTATCAAAGCCGCCAATGAAGCCTGCCGCAAACAGGGTAATCCGTCCGACTGTCAAGCCAACAAAGAAGAAATCATCAACAACGGCGAAGGAATCACCAACAGTAAGTGTCTTGAAACGGCGTGCAACATTCCGGCATGTAAAGACAACCCGACCATTTTTGTCTGCGACAAAAATGGACTTATTTCCGATGACGACTCAGTTCCGTCTTCGATCGAAGACGAGCATTTCATAGCGGCACTTAATACGATCTGCGGCAGCAAAGAACGGAGCGAATGCATCAAAGAGCAGGTTAAACAAGCCTGTGACGGCAAATGCGATCTCCCTGCCTGTGTCATGAACAGCGAACTCACTTCATGTGTCGACAGTTCCGGAAAGGATGAATCCAAGCCGGAACCTGTTTCAGTCATTCTTGCAGAATGGGATTTCGGTTCATACTGGAATGGAACAACGGCAGATGACGAAGGACTGAATTCTGACCTCAGTTCCAACATCATAGCCAAAGCCGGCATAAAACAGAGTGACTTTGCTTTGATTTATGATTGTCCCAAGTATCCGGTTAAACTCGTGGCCGGTTCCGACAGTGCTCTCAACGCAGTGGGAACAAAGGTGGTCAGTGGCTCAGAAACGAACTGCCTGTTCATGATTAGCAATTCTACGAGCAATCGAAATTATGAAATCACCAAGGTGGAAGCCAAAGTCTATGGCGACGGTCGTGTCATCAATTATCGAACAATTGATGACGGCCCGAAATCAATCGACGTCAAAGAGGAGTCTTCACTGATTGCTCCCGAAGGCGAATGGGTAACCAAATCCGTTGAATTCAAAACAACCGGACGGGCATTTACCAAATTCAAATTCTGGCCGACAGCGGCTAAAGGAAGCAGTGACAATGCCGATGCCTACAAGATGCTTCGCTTCGATGACATCAGAGTTTATGGCTTCGAAAAATAATCATTTTTAACGTCAATTCAGGCCGGTCATAATGACCGGCCTTTTTTTCAGACGAACAATCAGGGAACATCTGATTAATTGTTTTTTTTTCTGGCGCTTTGACCCAGACCCCACCAGTAGTAACCTCATTATGTTACTATTCATCGGGACTCTGCCCCGAACCCCGCTGGGGCTCTGCCCCAGACCCTGCTTAAGGGCTGAGCCCTTAAGAATCCGCAATATTTTAAGTTAGTATAAGCCTTTTGAGCTGCCTATTCCTTGTTCCTCGCCGGGGCCGAGGTGTTGTACACAACGTCTCGACTGGCTCTCGACAATTACTTCCTTAAATTATCGTTTTGTTCAGAGGTTCCCTGGCTGAGATGTAACATCATCATTTATTATTTTTAGAATTATTCTTCAAAAGGAACGTGCAATTTTGTATAAACAAAGGCCATTATTTTTTTGGAATAAATGCGAAACATCAACGTAAATCGTTTGGAGGTAAAAATGAAAGCTTCATACACGAGAATGGCACTATATATTTGTGCTCTCAGTCTCTTTGGATGCGCAAATACGGAAACATGGTCTTCGCGTCGCGCCAGTGGCGAACCCGTCGATGTCGGCGGAACCAAATATGCCACTGGAACAGAAAATGAAGCAGCCATTCTCGGAACTTCCGGCAGCGGGCTAAATACATCTTCATCTAAAGAGCCCGGTAAGCAGTTTACAGGAAGTACAGGACAATACGAGAGTTTCGAAAGCATTACCCTATCACCCAGCGGCACCTTTAAAACCCATATCAATCAGATCAATGAATTTAATGTTGATTTTGTCGCAGGAGATACCAAAGGTGCAGTTCAGCAGTTTGTCATCACACTGGAAAAAGCTGCCGGCGCCAACGGCTCACTCTCAGTCGATTCGGATTATCGTTTAAAAAAGGACGATACATCGACCGATACCCAAATCATTGTCAAACCCGTCAACAATCAAATCACCTTCCGCCTCTCCACCGGGACTTCTTATCACGCAACAAAACCCATGTATCGCGTCACCGTATGGCAGGCCGATTGTCAAAACAATGAAGATTGCGTCAAAAATTCAAAAAACAGCGTCGATGTTTATGTCCATGAAATTCCTCAAATCAGTGACGACCTCACTGAGGGAACAACAGACACAGTCAATGATGAAACAGATACAAGTACGGACAAAACTTCAAATCTGACATCAGCCATACTCGTCAATCTCGATAATCTCGAACAAAAACTTTATGCAGAATCCGAACAAAAACTTCGCGTAAAATTAACCGGCACCTGCAAGGATGATCCCACCGGAGCTGACTGCAGTGTTGAAAAGGAACCCATCTGCTGGACTTTCGTTGAAACTACTGCAAAAAATCCTTCTTTTGTCAGTGAAGATGCCTCTTCAAAAGGTAAATTCAAAAATGGCAAACAATTTGAAGATTCAAAAAAACAAAAAGGTATCAATAAAAATTGCGGTGAAACAGACCAAAATGGTGAGTTTTGGGTCAATGTTTCCACCGCTTCATCTTATGGTGCCAAATATTTCCTCAATTTCTATCACCCATTGGCCAGCGAAAACGTAACTTATACCATCACAACCTATGCCATGGGTAAAACAGGCGACCCCGGAGATGAAGCCAAATTGACGGAAGAAGGCCTTGAAGTTGATACATCCAAGGCTAAAGACGAAGCGGGTTCAAAAGTGCTTTCCGGCTGCGCCGCAGCCGATCTTCTCAAAGGTATTTTTTATCCTGTTGAAGACGGTAAAACTCAAATCGATGATGAAGAACTCGACCCTGTCAAAGTCGAAATCGAGAAAAAATGCGGTGATATGGACAAATGCACCGGCAATGACGGCTGCCCCAAAGACAAGTCCTTTAACTGCAAACTCGTTCAAAATACAGACCGAACCTGGTCTCTCCAGACTTGCGACGGTACAAATATCATGACCGATGTCAACGGCGATAAACTGGATGATCCCGTTCGTCTCGTTTTTGCTCAAGATGGCAAGGGCGAAACCTTCTTCCAGGGTTATGATACCAACTATGACGGAAAAGTTGAGGTTGCCCCCAATCCTTGCCTCTATACAAAATATGTAAAATTATGTGATGACGCGACTCAAAAAATGATTTGCAGCACCAAAAAGGACGGCACTTTTGGACCTTGTTCCTCTATCATTCACGCCTCTTTGGATGAAACTCAATCCGTTTATGTAAAACTTATAGATATTAAAAAAGATACTGAAAAAAGTGGAACAATTAATGTCGATCTCAAAAAAGGTTCCTATAAATCCAATAACGGGATGCTCATTGATTCCGCTAAAAATAAAGACAAAGTCGAACACTTGACGGATCTGGCCGACGATTCAAAAGTATTTACAATTCCATTCTGGACCGGAAATGCTTATGATGCCCTATATTTCCTCGAAACAAGCGCCAAAAAGGCAAAGCCAGTCCTCATTCCTATTCTCGTCAACAACTCCCTGAATCTTCCAACCTACCAGGGCGGTGATCACAGTGAAGTAAATGTTGAGGACGCCAAAACTCCGCCATCGGAAATGGACCCCTACATTCCTGATATCGGTCCCGTCACAATCTCTCTGCCCGAGGGTGGCGTTCAGTCCATCTCATCCCCAGTCGTCAAAACACTCGCACTTCAGGTTCTTGTCTCCGAAAAAGACTCCAATCCCCCTAAACCAATTAAAAATACAAAAACGTGGTGGAAAGTTACCCGCAGCAAATCCGTCAATGACAATGCTACGATTACAAATAATTCTCCCATTACCAACAATGACGGTATTGCCACCAACAATTTCTATACCGGCACCGGTGTCGATTCCCTCTACTACGTCAGTGTCTTCCACCCCAATGCCAAAGATGACAAAGACAATCTCATTCCATTTGTCTTCACGATCACGACAACAAATGACACGGGCTCCATTCCCAGTCTCCCGCCATCAGAACCGGAACAGCCAAAAGACCCCTGGACACCAAATCCGATTTATCCCGAAAAAGTAAGCAGCTGCGGCTCCCTCATAACTTGCACCAAAGAAGAGGATATTGCCAAATGCTATAACGAAGGCAACAAACCCGAATGCTGTATTCCTCAGAAAAATAAAGAAGGCGAAGCCCAGTGCCTCGAACTCATCGTCGACGGCGACAGCTATAAAACGACTAAAGTTGGAGAATCTATCGATCTCAAAGTCAAACTCATCTGGAAAAACGGTTCCACCATGGAACCCGTTCACGACAATATCCTCTGGACACTCAATTCTCCGGCCGGAGCCGATGCCTCTCTGTCAGCTTCAAAATCTCACACCGATGACAAAGGCGTAGCCACCATTAAATTTAATGCCGGTTCCAAAGCAACCACTTATCAGGTCAATGCCATGTATCCAAACCTCAAAAATGGCGAAAATATGGATGCAAAAAGCATTTATGTCACCGTCACAGGTACAATGTCCGATAAGTCCGAACCCACCAATATCAACAATATCAACGTGACTGCCGACAGTTCCGGAGTCTCTGGAACTTCTTTTGACAGCGTCAGCTATTATGCCCTTTCGGCTGATTATCATTCCTGCGGAAGCAATTTCGTCATCAATGACAAAGATACTCGCGAATCAGATTGCGAAGCCCTCCCATCGTCAAGCAGCCTGGGCGGTGCACCTAACTTCTGCAGCCTCGAAGGAACAGATGCCGGTGACAGCTATAAGGCTTCTGATCGGTCTTCGACTCCTCAAAAATATATCATTTATGCCGTCGCAAATCAGGGCGACAAACCGGTTGCCATCGGTTGTGAAGGCCCTTTCAGCTTTGGCCCCGCATACTCCCCTCTCAAATGCAAAAAAGCCGATAAATACACAGTCACCTTGGATGATGGCTCCACAAAAGATGTCTGCAAACCCGTTCGCGATCTCAATGCCACCATCAAACTCGGCCCCATCCCCGATGAAATTCAACAAAATACCAATTACACGACCGAAACCGTCCTCGACCTCGCTCCATACCTCAAAGAAGGTACAGAACTTGGCAACAGTCTCGAAAAATTCATCGAAAATTATAATAAATTCGTTAATAAAGATCCCGCAAACCTTATCACCGATCATATCGTCAATTATATCGTTTTTGATGATGTTGGTGCTACTGATTATAAATCCGAAAGAGCAAATATATGTTTAAAAGCTTTCTATGAATATGATCATTCCGTTTGTACATACCCAGGAAAAGATCAAAAATTGGAAAAAGTCGATTCATGTAGTGAATATAATAAAAATGCAATGGGAAGTGTTGAAAACATTGGGCAAAAGGTATTTTATACAAGTTGCAACTGTCCATGTGCCAATATTTTTTATGAATCCGCGATTGAACGTAATTCACAAGCTACTCGAGCCGTTGTGAAAACAATCGTTCAACCTCTCGTCGATAAATATCTTTCCCCTGAAAATGTTCAAAAAACCGTCTGCGATGCCTTCGATTCCATTCAGTTCGTCAAACTTATCGGCAGCATGAATTTGACTGAAATGGACGGCGTTTATGATGGAAAAATTAAATATTCTAACTTTGATATCATTAAAAAAGGTGAAAAACGTCCCATTTCACCCGTCAGTGAAAGCTCGTGGAAAGAAGCCAAAGTCGTAGAAAACAAATTTGTTGTAACCGATGACCTCGTCAATTTCAGATACGGCAAATTCCTCATCGAAGCTTTCCAAACCGTTCTTTCTGATAAATTTGTCGATAATAACGGCGCTTATGAGTTCACAAAACTCTTCGATTGTAACACCGTTTTCGGGAGCCCGATTTCTGTCGGAAGTACCTCAGTCCCCGTTCCCGTTCTGACTTCACTTTGTAATACAGCTTTTGCTGAAGTCGGAAAATTCGCTGGAAACCTCGGCATTACCGACACTTCCCATGCCGTCAGCTTCGTTCTTCAAGGCAGTGGCGAACTCTCACGTGGCAATAAACCCGAAAAAACAAAATTCAGCTATAAAGCAAAAGTCATTAAAAACGGCAAATGGGAAGGCATTGGAAGTCTTGGAAAAACTCGTCTTTCAGCCTCCTCTTCAGATCGCGTCAAAGGCGCATGGATTGCCTATACCGATGCTGACGACAAACCGGAAATCGTTTTCGATGGTCAGTCTCTTGAGGCATATATGTCTGCAAACAGTATATGCAAACAAATGATGAGCAAATAAATATTATATATTCACACCAAAAAAGCCGACCTTCGAGTCGGCTTTTTTACTCTTATATTTTACTATTTTTTCCTATTCAATAATACTTCTCAGATTCGCTATCGCTTTCCCTCGATGTGAAACAGTCAATTTCTGCAGACGAGTCAGTTCCGCAAACGTACAGTTGGTTTCAGGACAGAAAAATAACGGATCATATCCAAATCCATTTTCTCCCCTTTTTTCTTCTAATATATAGCCAAAGGCTTGCCCTTCCAGGACGAGTTCTGCACGAACAATCGACGGTGAATACATATCAACACTCTGCTCTTTTTCATCAAAAAACGATATTTGAGCCTCGGCATGCGATAATGCAATCGTCTTCATTCGCTCAATATCTTCCGGTTTGACAACGACCAGACACAGGGCACATGTAAAATGCGCACCGCGCTGTTCCCTTTCAAGCCCAGAAAGATGGCGTAAAAGCTTGCGATTGTTGGCTGCCGTTCGATCGACATCGTTATCGACATCCTCTCCCATTACAGCAAATCTCTGGCTGTAAATTCCGGGAGCTCCGTTCAATGCATCGACACAGAGACCTGAATCGTCGGCAAGAGCATTGTCTTTAAACACTTCGGCAAATGCACGCGCTTTCAGACGGGCGTTTCCTATAAATGAATCGGCATTCTCATCGACATCGACGCCATGTTCTGCAGGAATGACCGTGATAGATTGAATGGCCGAAGCAAATTCTTCGGCTTTATGCGCGTTTTGTGATGCAAGTATAAACTTCATATTACCTCATTAACTCTTTGTTTTGTATAAACAGAACGCCAAACTCAGCACAACGAATGAGGCTTTCTGGTGCAAAAATAGAAAAAAGGCCCGGCGTATCATCGATAGCCGGGCCGGCACGCCGTATGAAATAGGCGGGCGTATAAATCCTTAACCCATGGCCTTGGGATTATCAGGATCATCCCAGCCGTCACCACTTTCCGGTTCTCCCGGAATATCCATGACTTCGAGTTTGCCTTCGGCATTGCGAACGACAAACGTTCCAACCGGCATATCAAGGAAACTGGCGGCTTCCGGCGTATAATTGACGATGAGATTGAGGTCGAGGGCTCCAAAATTATTGCCGTCCTGGAGATATGCCTGATCTTCGTCGCCCGCAAAAAATCTCCAGCCCGAATCGTTTTCATTCATCGGTGCTTCGCGGAACATCACGGAAATCCGGTAACCTTCGCACAGAATGCGGTCGGCTGCAACGCCTGTTTTATTGCGGTATTCATCGTCGAGAATATCCTGAATCTGGTCATCATGAATGGCAAGCTGCTTGTAATTTTTCTCGCACCAGGCCAGGAGAGACCAGATGTCGTCTTCGAAAAGGCGCGACACGATTTTCATATTGATATCAAGGAACCCGGACAGACCGTCTTCTTCGGTTCGTCCCATGGAAACGAACATGAAATAAACGGCACCGCACAAGGCGCTGATGGCATAATCCAGGAAATTGCCGAACATATCATTGGCGAGTTTTCCCTCTTCGACCATCAGTCTTCGGCAGGCTTCATCGCTGATAATACCGCAGGCACAGGATGCACGAATGAGCATAATGCGTTCACCGATATCCCATGCAAGGAAACCATGCTGTCCTACGATATCGCGAAGGTTCATTGCAAAATCACGGCTCGTGATATAGGCCTGACGGCTGTCTTCATCGAGATCGTCCAGGGAGAAATTCGGATGTCCGTCCCATTCACAGGCGAAATCGTAATATTCATTGAAAATATGGAAGAATTCCGTGCGCTGAACTTTCAACGTTTCTTCGTCTCGAATGCCAAAGACATTGTCGAGGTAGCTGCGAAGTTCGGCGGCATTTTCTTCGCCATTGCAATGATAAATCGGGTCAAATCCCATGTGTTCGGGCACGCCGGGAAGGCGGCGGAATGACGGAACACCGGCCAAAACAGTACAAAATGTCTCTTCATCAAGTATTTCAGTCGGCTCGCCCTCAAGCTCCTGAAGCTTGTTAAGTAGAGCCTGTTTATATGTGACGATACTTTCAATGATGGATTCCATTTGCGGCGTCATGTGTAAATCTCCGTGAAAAAAGTGATGAGAGACGCAGAAAAAGACTTGAAACACTCAAAAATGATGCCGTCTGAATGAATCCAATTCAGACGACAGTTTCATGAGGTCTGGCTTAAAGTGATTCGTAAATGCGGATGCAGTCTTCGGCTGTTTTGCACATGCAGAAACTTGTCTTCATGGCATTATCGCGGACTTCGTTCCAGGATGCGGAGGCATAAACATCGAGTGCATCCATGGCCGATTCAAAGAACTCATCGCTGTCATAGTGAACGAACGTAAATCCGTTGTCCTCGGCTCCGATTTTGTCAAGATTGCGAACGCCGTGAATGTCATGGGCTGCACAACCCTGAGCTCTGGCGACGACGACACAGCCGTATTTCATGGCAGCCTGATGCAGACGGCAGGTCGACTCATGCTTGGCAGGCATCAAAAGGATATCGGCGGCACTCAAAAGACGGCGAACGTCTTCGCATTTCATCTCTTCGTTCATCCAGGCAACACCCCCTTTGAACTCGTCTTTCCAGCCTTCAATTGCAGCCTGATAGGCGTCATTGCCCTGACCGGCTATAACGAGGCTCACCTTGCGATCCATCAGGTCATCGAGGATGTCGTTGACGAGATCAATGCCGGATTCGCTGTCAAGACGACCGATAAAGGCAACCATCGGACGATCTTTTTTGATGTGAAGTTTCTGAGCAAGAGCCGCTTTGCAGTTCTTTTTGCCGCTCATATCGGCGACACTGTACGTGCTTTCAATGGCTGTATCCTTGTCGGGACCCGATTTTTTGCATCCGCAGCCGAGGCCAATCGTATGAATGCGGTCCAGACGGCTGAAAAGCACGCCTTCCATTCCGATATCTTTGCCGCGATTTTTCTCAATCCCCTCGCGAACGAGGTCATTCGGGAAAGCCAACGCATCGGCATACAGATAAGCACCTTTCAAAAGGCTCAGGCGGCCATAAAATTCCATTCCTTCGCTTGATGCAAGGTCGCCGGGAAGACCCATGCGGGAAAGCCACGACATATCAATGCTGCCTTTGTCTTCCGTGCCCGCAACAAAACAAACGCTCTTGGCATTCTTAACGTTTTCGCTGTTCATATACACGCGGCGCATCATCATTGGGATAAGAGCCGTCGCGAGGCCGTCGCAGTGAATCACGTCATATCGAACCGGCCCATTCGCTATCCAGCAGCACACGGCATGCGCAAACACGGCACACGCACGAATCCCCTCTTCACTGTCAAGGTTCAGGCCGTTCTCAAGCGCACATTCATCAAGATAAAACGTCCGAACATGCGCTTCGCTTCGACCCTCGAGAACTTTGACATGGTGCTCGCTTCCTTCCACTTTGCATACGCAGTCAATCAGTCTCTCTGCAAGTCGGCCAGCTCCTTCATCAATCCCTTTCACATGCGGCACAACCACGTCCACATTTACATGGCGGTTGAGAAGCTGCTCCGGCAGTTCCCGTGCCAATCCTTTCGCCGAACAGAATCCACTTCCTACGTACAATACTCGATTCATTTTTGCTGTCCATTCCACTATTCACGCGCTATTTCAGCGCGCTGTCAAAAGAAATTCGCCCTTTTCAGGCAAATAAAAGGCCATTTATTCTAATCTCTTATCGTTCCAATTGTCAACCGCATCACGCCTTATCGTGCGGCCGCTATCGCCTCCGGCAATACGCGCGCCGTCTGCTCGCTATCGGCTGCGCCAATACGCTCCCCCGGGCCCCGCTATCGGCTGCGCCAATACGCTCGGCCTGCACCGAAGAATGCCTGTTTCGGTGACAATACGTTACTCAAGCCGATGACTTCCAGACTCTCCTTTTCCGCGTAAAACATACACTTCTGCATTTGACAGCCATGCCGTCACACCATCCACCCTGCGCACCTGAACCCATCCCGGAACCGATGTCACTATCCCGACAACCATTCCCGGAACAAATGCATCATCTTTATATTTAGTTCCCATCATGCCCGGCGTCGTCCGAAGTGAACTCACATCGGTCAGAACCCCAAATCTCATGCCCTCTGTCATACTGTGGCGAAGCGATATGCCCCCATACGAAAATAACAATACAATTTCAATCATTAACAATAATAACAATATACTTCGACGGCGACTAATGCGCACAACAAATAAAACTAGCCCTAATACAATAAATATCGAAGACCATATCACAAGCAATATCACTCGATTCTCCTGCGCAGAATAATAATGGACACTCTCCCAGCGCATATAATCGTCTGACTGCCCTCGAACAAACGCCGTATTCGGAGACTTTTGATAGACCCGATACTCGATCAGCATCTGTATCTCTTCAATGGCTTCCCGTACCGTCGAATCCCGACTCAATATATAATGCTGCCGTATTAACGCCATCGAAAGACCAAACTGCCCCGCACGATAGGCCGCTACCGCCTCGTTGAGCAACAAATCAGGCTGCTGTTCCGACCAACCTTCCTCGACCATTTGAATCTCATATCGGCGATAGACATCAAGCGCTCCTGACGGATTTCCTGATGAAACAAGACTGCTGGCTAAATCTTCAAGTGCCTCAAGAGATACCTGTGTTTCATCCTCTGGCTCAATTTTTATGGAGTCTGCCGCCTCTTCGCCGAAACTTATCGACAAACAGACAATAAAATGGACAAATATCACGACGATAGGAATGATTCGTGTCATGATTCTGTCTCCATGGATTTCTTTTTTCTTAAAATGATTTCTACGCATCGATGAATGGCTTCTTTATCCAACGCTTCCCGTGTGCTGTAAGTCATGAGACGAATAGCACTCATCGTCGATAATATTTCATCGCTTTCCGTTTTGTTGAAAAGTGACGTCAAAAGACATCGATTTTCAGCCTCATTCTGCGTCAACTGAATGCCGCAGCGCATTTCCAAAAGCGAGCGCAGCAATTTGAGCTGAGACGCTGCATCCGCTGCACTTTCAATGTCAGATACCAGCTGATCGCATTCCCGTTCAAATGACTGAGCTTTTTTCTGCCTTATTCGCCGCCGTCGAACAGCCGCATAGCCGATACACATCAAAAGAACCGCAGGCGGAAGCGCCATCCAGTAGTAACCGGGCATAGGAGCATTGGACGCTTTTACAAGATGAATAGGCTTGATCTGTTTTGTTTCAAGAAAATTGGTCGTCGCTCGCGGCGGTTCCAGTTCCGGCAATTCCCCTTCTTCAATTTCGATTTCAAACGATTCCGTTTCCTGATGCCGATACTGATGAATCTGAGGATCAAATGACACAAATTCAACTGGCGGCAGAACCCATTTGCCAGATTTTAGTGCCAAAAACTTTATTCGAAACGTTCGACGCGACGACAGCCCTGTCTTTAGCCCGGTTTCATCCATATCCTCCTGTATCATGGGATACATCTTGAATGCGTCTGACTCCTGTTTCAAGTCATACGGAACTGGATTGATACCGGCAACCGGTGAATTTCCACGGATTTCAATCCTCAATGTAATGACATCGCCAACGGCCGCATGCTGCGTCGAAATATCTGATGTGATTTCATACTGCCCGACATTACCCCAATAAAATCCATCCGGAGCCCCAGCAGGAAGCTCTATGACTTCAATGACCCTCGGTACATGCGTAATCCACGGTTTGCCGCTTAAATACGGGATTTGAACGTTGATGGCAGGAAGCGCAATTTTGCCGGAAATACTAGACGAAACATAATAGACGGCAAACGGCTCCTTTGTGTACGATTTGCCCTCAAATGATGCAAAACTTCCCTGAGGTGCAGGTCCTTCAATGCTATACCAATGCATAAAATCCGGCTCATCCGCATCATAAAACACCTGACCTCGCTTCGTTGCCACATAGACATCATATTCGATGCGCATGACTTCGCCGCGATATATCTGATGGGAAGGAATCTGAACATCGATAAACATATCATCCGGCGGCTGTGCCACATGAGCATCCTTCACTCTTGAAGCTGTGATTTGCTTCACTGGTTCACCATATACCGGAAACACTATCATCGTAAGCACACAAAACAATACCGTGCTCAAACATACGATATATCTTTTTATTTTATTATGTTGATGCATTACCAGTCTTTGCCTTGTTCTTCTTCCGCAGCCTGACCAGAAAGAGGCACATAAAATTGTCCCATCTCAATGTCATCAAGAAGCGCATCGATTAAATCTTTTTCTGTACTCTGGGAATCGTATGCAGAAGCATTTGTCCCTTCCGCATTTTCATCCGGTGTCGATTCGTCACCTGCGCCATCCGTTCCCGGTCCGTTGGGCGTCGAGGGGCTTTCTGATGGCTTGTCTGGCGAGTTGTTTTGCGTATCATTACCGTCGGTCTTGTCTTTTTTATTCTCTTTTGATGATTTCTGGTCTTCCTGATTTTTCTGAGAATCGTCCTTGTCCTGATCCGAATCCGTCAGCTCCGCATTGATCAGCGAAAATCCCGTTCTCTCATTCCGAACCTGAATGATACTGTTGCGCGTAATGGGTTTAAACAACTGATGCGAACTGATAAACTCATCCGGCGTCCAGTCGGCTTCCCTGTCTCTACCCTTTTCTACAATATATGATTGAGCATCATCTTCATTCTTTAGATAGGCCTCTAAATATACATCCGATTGACGAAGCGGTTCACCACCAAGAACCCACGAAGAAACACTTGCATTGAGCACTTCTGTCTCCCTGGATAACACAGGATGATACTCAATAATATCACCGGAGCACATCCATTCCGGAAGCACACCAACCGTTCCTTTCGTCGCAATATTCTCCAGATTCATATTGATTTGACGAATCTTCTCTTTTTCGCTGCACGGATGGGATACGGCCAGTGAAATTTCGTAATTGATTGTCTCCCCATGCGATTGCAATTCCACCTCATAAGTCATTTCTGTTTCATTCGTATTTTGAAATATCACATGATCTAGCAAATGATTCACGATTCCTAACGATTTTTCTATATCATGACGATGTTTAAATCGAACATAACCGCGCTCTGATTGTGTCGCTTTCTCCTGCAAAAGCGCATGTTCCGGTATGCTCTCCCCGTTCTCAGTTCTCAATCTTATTTCAAAACCATGCTCATCCGAAACCTCTTCTTTTAATCGAAATGAAACCATGGCACTTTGGCCTGCATCCAGTTTGAATGTAAAAACATCGGGTCTTTCTGGACATAACACCAAATCCGTAATGCGTTCATGAACACCCAGATTAAATTTCTGAAGCTCAAGTTCCGCTGAATACGTCACTCGATCATCAATGTATCGACAATCTGTGCTGCGGCTGAAATCACCATCAAAGCGAACTTCTCCATAGTTTTTCGTATATAAATGAAGATAATGTATGCCGGTTTTCTTCACGTCAAACGCATCAAGTTTTACCCGAATTTTCTGATAATCATCATCCTTCGGTACCGTTTCCGGTATTGGCTGCTGATAACTTTGAACCGGTTTGCCAAAGCCTTCTCCCGCCTTGGGTGCTTCCAAAATTTCAATTGAAAACTGCGAAAAAGGCAGCAGACTCGATTCATCCGGCCAAACCGTGCGTTCAAGCGGCATGAGTTCAAAATTTACAAACAACTGTTCGTGAACTCGCGCTTCAAAAACAAGCCACACTCCCTCGGGACACACCGTCAGTTCAGTATTGTGACTGCTTTTCATATATAAGGCATGTTCCGAATTTACCGCTTTTTTCTGCCATTCCGGAATAAAAGACCCGCAGGTTGGTATCCACTGCCTTAACACATGGTCAATTGTTTGGCGTTCATCAATACCTAGACTTGATGCCAAATATAAATGCCTTAAACTCGCTTCGAGATCTCTGTCAGATGGGCTGTATTTTAAATTGGTTGGACATAGCAGACTTACGGCATAAGCGTGATGAAGCTGTGCTAAAAACACTCGCTTGTTTTCCGAGATTTCACCGCTCTCTCGACCGGTATCCGCCTGCTTCTGTTCAATTTCGATTGCGTCGATGATTTTCGTTATTTTTTCCCTGCCATTACCGCAGTTTCCGGACAAAATATCAATAATAGCCGCATTATAATCGAGATTGGGATGATCCTTTTTGACTGCATAAAATCTCGCATTTTCAATCACTTCTGCTGCATGCTCATATTTTTCACCGGACACATCCGCCTGCAGCATACGAAGGCTGTCATCCGGTGCCTGAAACATTCCATCTCCACACCCCAACACAATCATTCCCATGATCTGAAGCATGAAGAGATGCATTTTTGGGCAGTTTTCTCTCATTCCTTTTCTTCCTTTCATTTTCCCTCTCCGGAATGAACAGAAAGCATCTCCTTTGATTTGCCTGTCCGTTGATGTCTCGATTTGCGCTCACGCCTCTTTTTCAATAATAATAACAATAATGGATAGATTAAATAGAGAGAAAGAACACCAAATGCCGGATATAAAAAAATGTGATACAGCTGAATTCGATACAGTGATGAAACAAAACCAACGGGTTTGGTTGCTATTCGAGCCGCATCCCAACTCGATACAATACTCTGACTTGCGAGTTCAGGTATCGTAATCTTTGCATAAGTTCCATCGGTCATATTCACAATTTCATTCAGAACATCACCATTCAAGCGAGTAATAACTTTCTCGCCCTCATGCTCCAGGACATGTCCTTGGGAATCCGTCAGCACTGCACCGTCTTCACTGCCAATGGCAAGGACATCGACATGGATTCGGCGTTTTTTATAGATACCAAGGGTACTGTGCAAATCCCCTGTATGTGTTTCACCATCGGTAACGAGAAGTACACGACGGGTCGGATTTCCACTATCCTGATAATACTCATCATCTCCTTGATTGAATGTTGTCAATGCCGCAACAAGAGCCTTATTTAAATCAGTTCCATGCGTCGGCATCTTTTTCGTATCAGCCTGTTCAACAAATGTTTTTACCGCTTGAACATCCAAAGTTTGAGGAGCCTGTATCACCACAGAATCCGTAAATAACACGAGCCCGACTTCGTCACCGCTGCACTGAGAAAGAAGGGATCGGAGCTCATCTCTGGCAGCCGTCAAACGTGACGGAACGATATCATCCGCCTCCATCGAACGCGAAAGATCGAGAACAATGGTAACCCGAAGCGGGGTACGTTTCAAACGCGTCGTCTTTTCATTCCCCTCCGGCCCCATCATAGCTAATATCAAAAGCGCAAATGTTGCCAAAAGAAGTCCTGATCGCAATCCTCTATGCACAGTATCCAGCTGATATGAAAACCCTTTTACATTACTCCTCGCTTGAGGATCTATCATTCCAAACTTGTTGACTAAATATCGAAACTGCTGTCGAAGACTGAGCATTAATATGACATTAATGACAAATCCTGACATAAATGAAAAAAAAGGCCTCTCAAGCGGAAGAATAATCAATATTATCGTTGATACAGCAAAAGCGCCTGCTGAATAACCAAATATTCGGAAATGAAGTTTCCTAAAAATGTCTTTTTCATCTTTTTCTTTTTTTGGATCCAGCTTTCTGCTGACTTCATACGCTCGAAGCTCCTTCCAGGTCAAACGATAAACACCCAGAAGCATGCAAATCATAAGGGGTATGAGCAGATAGATAAATTGTGGATGATTCCACTGCTGGATAA
Organism: Myxococcota bacterium; assembly: GCA_045599245.1. Classification (GTDB taxonomy): domain Bacteria; phylum Myxococcota_A; class Bradymonadia; order UBA4248; family UBA4248; genus UBA4248. The sequence continues at coordinate 54,806 of JAZRVP010000077.1, read as the reverse complement.
ATATCATCATACTTACTACTTCATGGATAAACTCTGGCCAGCAACGTATAAATGACATACGTAAACAAAGCCAATAAAAATGATATTAAAACAAATAACAAGGACAAATCGACCTGATTTTCATGCGTAATATCACTCGATACATCCGGCTCAAGTCGCTCAAGTATCTCCCCTAGCTGCTGCTGAAAATCAATATCACTGGATACCCGGTAGGATTTGCCTCCTGTTTGACTCGCTATGTCTGATAATACCTCATAATTCACCGGAAATGTTGCTTCATGAAACGTCATGTAACCATCGAAATTAGCTTGAGCAAGGACTGCCGTATCTTTCGCACCTATCATCACCGGAAATATTCTCACGTGATAACGCTTCGCAGCTTCTATCGCCTGATTTATACTGACCCGGCCTCCTTTTCTATCGCCATCCGATACCAGAATAATGTTGCGCGACTTCGCTGTTGAATGCCGAAGACTCGCAACAGCACTCATTATCCCGTCACCTATCGCCGACTGCGTGGCATCAATATCATCGATTTGGCGAAGTGCCAAATGCTCTCTTAATATGTCATAATTCGTTGTCAATGGAACATCGATAAACGCTTTCTGTCCAAACATCGTGACGCCTATTCGATCGCACCGCGCTATCGACACTGTTTCATCCTGACATCGTTCCTGACGCGATTTGATAAAATTGATCATCGTCGTTTTGGCCGTATCAAAACGATTCGGCGTGTACAAATTCAAACGCGTCCTCGACTGCATTTCACCAACCGTATAATCATACGCTTTCATTGATGCAGACATATCCAACGTAAAATATATATCAATCCCCTCCGTCCGTGTCTCTACCGTCGTGCCGCCGTATGGATGACATATCGCTATGGTCAGACTGATATAACTTAATGCAAACAATAAACTGCAAAATACCAGAGAAAAAAATCTTGACGATCGATTAATATAACTTTTCTGAATTCTGTATCGCGTTTTCCACTTTTTCTTATCTAACGTGATTTCAGGCTCAACAACAAACGGCAATACAACACGACGAAACGTCAGTTCAGGGACCTTTATTACTAAAAATACAAATAACGGAAGCAATATCAAAAACAAAAAACAGCTTGGATATTCAAACGATTCTATATTGATATCTCTATATATCGTGGTTAGAAAATCCATCCCTCTGACTGCCTCTCGTGTCTATGCCGCCTTCTCTTCGTTACGGCTTTCAGCCTCTGGCAGCTTCTTCCCCTCTTGAACTTCATGCTCATCTCCGCTTCTAATATCGCCTTCTTCCGTCTGCTCCATCTCTAATTCTTTCCTTTCCTGCCCCCTTTTCCCTTTCTTGAGCTCCGCCAATTGCTCAGTTTCCCTCGCTTTTTCAACAAAATACGCTTCAATCGCCGTTCCTAACAATCGCGTATCTCGTACCAGCAAAACATTCTCTGCCACACCAAGCCCCTCCGGCGCAAATTTAACATGATCCGAGGCCAGCAAAATCCTCTCTGCCTCCTCGACAAGTGACGGCGGCAACAACTCTTTTTCCAGCTTCTCACACAATTGATGCGTTGTACAATTCATCGCATCAAACTCAATCTGACTCGACAAATATTTCCGCAATGCTTCCGATAACGCGTCATGAAAACATTTGTTCTCCTCCAAATTCTGCGGATTTTCATCAACCAGTCGTGTTAATGCCATTTGAAATGCTTCAAATGGACTAAGTTTTATTTCATTCTCTACTTTTGTTTCATGTTTGATTGCATGGCGTCTCACAATCACAATCGCTACAATTCCTGCCACCATTATCATCGCCGTCAAAAGTAATATATATATATATATATTACTTTTCCAAAGACGAAACTCAAGTGATGACAGGATTTCATACTTCTGGCTGTCATGCGTCGTATATAAATGAATAGGATGTATTGCCGGATGAAAAATAGCCGTTTCCCCCTTTGAATCACTTAATTCAACACTGATCGGCGGCAAAAAAAACACCCCGGGTCTTAGACTCTGACATATCACTTCTATTTGCGTCGAAAGCTGACTCATCAACTCCGCAGGTTTCATCTCCTGGTGCACCGGTCCACATTCCATCGGTGCTTTCTCGGTCTTTATCACATTAATATGACAGCTCTCATCATACGTCACTCGATATCGATACGTAATCGGACTCAATATCAAATCATCTTTCTGATCAGGCACATCCGAACTCATCGAAAAATGACACCCCATATCACCTTCCATTGCATACACTTCAACTGAATATACCATCATGAATAATATTAAAACCATCAATATATATGTTCGACACGGACTTTTTTCACACATGCCGCGCTCTCCGTTCAAACACCTGCCATATCGACATGACAATATCTTCCGTTGTCTTCACATTCACATACGATAATCCAAGATGCTCAAACACCGATTTCGTTTTCTTGAGGCGTTCTTCATACACACTTCGATATTGCTTCGTAAAATGCTCACTATGCGTATCCGCCGGGATAAACTCTCCCGTAAACGCATCCTCCAGCAGTGCAAGCCCCATGTCCGGCATCTCGTATTCCATCACATCCGACACAATAATTGGAATCACTTCGTGGCGATGGGCCAGATGGCGTAAAATACGCCCATACTCTTCACCAATATAATCACTGATTAAAAATACTAACGACCTTCGCTTCATCAGCGTTATCGCATGCGTCATTACTCCGCCTAAATGATGTACCCCCGGCTGCGGCGAAAATTTCAATGCCTCGAGAATAAGCCTGACAATATTTCCTTTGCCTTTCGTCGGCCGTATATATCGCTCTCCAACCTCATTGAACAAAAATAAACTCACCTTGTCATTATTCTCTAAAGCAGAATACGCAATAATTGACATCGCCTCTATTGCTTTTTCCGCTTTTGTCATACCGATCGATCCAAATCGCATCGGTCGCGACAAATCAACAATCACACAAACATTCAATTCCCTCTCTTCTTCATACTGTTTAACAAATACTCCGTTCTGGCGAGCACTCGCATTCCAGTCTATATACCGCACATCATCGCCTTCTTCATACGTCCGGCATTCACTAAACAGCATGCCCCGACCTTTAAACGCCGAATGATATGACCCCGAAAGCGCTTCATGACTACGCGTTTTCATCCGAAACTCAACCTTTCTGAGTTTTTTTAAATAATCATTCAATGTCATGATACTTTTCACTTTTAACTAAAGACACAGCCTCATTTTTTTTTATCATTATGTTTCACTTTTCGCAACCTCTCTGCTTATCCTCAAATCATGACAAAAATTTCATACTGTCTCAATCTCACTTTTAAGGTATAAGTATCTTTTATTGTCGGATCATGGGGATCCGATGTCTCTTTTGTATGAGGTCCTGGATAATGCACAACTTGATCCATCACTTAATCTCCTCTCTGGCTCAGGCCGCTCCCGAAGTTGGTGATGCTGCCAATGAACTCACCAAACAGGCTGACACCGCCATCGAAAAAACAACTCAGGCGGCCGGTTGGCTTCAGAAAATCGCTGAGAAAATCGGCGGCGGTGACGAAATGGTCACAAAAGTGCTCAACATCACATTGAGCATCGCCGGCGCTCTCGTTCTCCTCATTGTCGGCTTCATCGTCGCAAAACTTATCAAAAAGTTCACGATTAAAGCTGTCTCTAAAGGTATGAGAGATGATGGAAGTTCTCCTCTTCCAAAATTTATCGGTAGTGCCGCTTACTACACCATCCTCGTCATTATCGTCCTCGCAAGCTTGAGCATCTTCGGTATCGAAACAACCTCCTTCGCCGCAATCCTTGCCGCAGCAGGCCTCGCCATCGGCCTCGCGTTCCAGGGAACGCTTTCCAATCTCGCCGCCGGCGTTATGCTCATCGTCTTCCATCCATTCAAACTCGGTGACTTCATTACCGGCGCCGGTCAGTCTGGTTTCGTTAAAGAAATCAGCCTCTTCGTAACAACCATCATCACGCTCGACAATCGTACCATTACGATTCCCAACAGTGCACTGTCCGGTTCCACAATCGACAACTGCTCCACTCAGCCTCTGCGTCGAGCCGATGTCGATTTCCCCGTTCCCTATTCATCCGACCTCGCTTCCGTTCGAGCAGCTCTTGAAAGAGCTTGCCGCGTCGAAGGCGCTATCCTTGATGACCCTGATCACGCCCCAACCGTCTATCTCTGCAGTCTCACCATGGGCGGAAATGCCAACTATCAGCTCCGCGTTTGGTGCAATGGCGCCGATTATTGGGCCGTTAAAGAAAGAGTTACCATGCAGGCTAAAATTGAAGTCGATAAAAACGGTGTCGCCATCACGTCCGAAGGTCTCCGCCGTGCTGATGTCAATGTCGGTGTCGCTTATGAAGCCGATCTTGATGCAACTCGCGCAGCTCTCGAAGCCGCTTGCAAAGTCGCCGGCGTCCTCTCCGATCCCGCTCCTTCCGTCGTTCTCATCGAACTCGGTGCTTCTTCCGTTTCCTATCAGCTCCGCTGCTGGTGCAAAGGTACCGATTACTGGGGTGTCAAAGAACGCGTTACCGTTCAGGCCAAACGCGAACTCGACAAGGCCGGTATCGAAATTCCGTTCCCGCAGCTCACGATCAGCAACAAAAAATAATCTTTGCGTTGCATGACATAAAAGCCCCCGATTTTTCGGGGGCTTTTTTGGTCTCTGCCTCTTCCTTAAAAATGAATTACAGCAAGACTCCGTTTCAATACTGTCCCTCACGCCTTTCGACAAAATCAACAAAGGCCGCAGTTTGACTGCGGCCTTAACACTTATTCTACAACTGTAATTCGGGCATAGCCTTCACCCACATGCCCGGTTTCTGTTCCTCCGCCTGGGGCTGTAAACAAACTGTTGCCTGCCATCATGCTTCCTGTCACACCGGCTCCAAGATGACCGGATCCGCCGCCGCCAATTCCTGCATACGAATTGCCGCCGCCGCCATACCAGCCGCCACCGCCGCCGGCTCCAAAATCACCCGGTTCTCCATACGTCTGAATACTGCTGGAACTCGTGTTATATCCATAACCACCGGCACCAAAGCTGCCATTCACCAACACGTACGGATCATTGTACTTGTTGCTCACACCGCCGGCTGTCTGCGTTCCACCCGTACCGATGGCGCCAAGATTGCCGCCATGAGACGTCTGAACGCCGTCTCCGCCTTTTTCGCCGCCGCCAACACCGCCGAGGCCATCCCATTCAACACCGCCCCCACCGCCGGCTACGATCAACACTTCGTCCTGATTCGATGAATAGTTCTTCAATACGCCCCTGTTCATCGTCTTCGCAATGTGCGTCGCTCCACCGCCATTCGACAGATTGCTCTTCCGGCCATGACCAAAACCACCACCGTTGTAGCCACCCATATCCGTCGCTTCATGATACGTATTGCCGCCAACACATACATACAGATTCGATTTCGCACTCAACGAAACCGTGCCGTATGAATATCCGCCTTTACCCGCATAGTTCACGCCGTTCGTTACACACGTCCAGCCTCCGCAACGGCCCTGCGCTCCCCACACTTCCAGTTTGTAGCTGCCGGGAAGCAATACCACGCCTTCAACATCTCCCTTGTATTTGAAATCCTGGCTCACAAAGGCATAAATTTTCACTTTCGCGTCATTGCTCTTAACGCCATTGTACAATCCCTTGCTCGTCGCCGTCGCACTCAACGTCTCCGTCGTAATGACTTTTGCCGCACTCATCGGATCACTGTTCGTCACCGTCGTCACCTGCGCCGTCTTCCAGTTTTCCGGCTTGAACGTAAATGATGTCTTACCCAGCTTCGCCGTCACGCCATTCGTCGTAACAACATTCACCGTCACTTCATCAACCGGCTCCGTACTCAGTGAAACACTCAATTCCGTCGTCTGCGCTCCCGGTTTCAATTCTGTCGCCTTCAGAGACAACGTCACGCTCACCTTCTCATCATCCGTGATCATGTAATCAACCGTCACGCCCGTTAATTCGACAAAATGCTCATCCGACGAACTGCTCTTCAGAATGATATGCGCTTTTTGTGTCCCATCGGCCTGGCTGTCATCTTTCGCTTGAATCTTCACCGTCTGCGGCTTGTTCCAATCTTCCGGCTTAATCGTCAACGATGAGATTTCTGACAACAGCTCCGTCGGATCACTCGAGGAAAATGAAATCGTCACTTCCGACGCCGGCTTTGCCGACAACTGAACCGTAAAACTTCCCGTACCACCATTTTCAGACATCGATACCGGCGTCGATACGACGACAAGTCCGGCCTTGTCATCGTCCAGTGTCGTAAACTCAACACTGCGCGATACGCCCGCATAATGTCCATCTCCTGAGTCACCGGTTAACACAATCTGCGATTTCACATCGCCGTCGATTTCGTTGTCATCCACCCCTTTGACAGTCACTTTCTGCGGAACATTCCAGTTCTCCGACGTAAACGTCAAAGTCACCGGACTCACCGAAACCTCTGTCGTATCTTTGGCCTCAACCTTCACTTTCACGTCCGACGACGGAATTGAATTCAACGTCACTTCCATATCCACCGTCGTGCCTGATTCACTCACAATGGCAGATGACGCCTGCGAAACCACAATGCCGGCTGCATCCGTATCGCCGTTCACACCTTTCAATACAATGTCTTCCAGCTTGTTGTAGTTCTCATCCTCCGACGTAATCGAAAGAGTCACCGTGTATTTCTGATCGCCATCAATCGTATGATCTGCAACGCCTGACACAACAATGTTTTGTGGATCGCTGTAATTGTCCGGCGTAAACGTCAAACTCGTCTTATCGACGATGGCTTCCGTCGCATCGCTCACCGTCACCGTCACCGTCACATCGCTCGTCGGATGTGTATTGAGACGAACCGGAACCGTCGTCGTCTCTTTGTCTTCATCCGTCTTTATTTCCGTGGCAAGTGTCGATATGCCCGCCGTATCATCATCAATATTAAACGCCGTCACATGATACGGCTCAAGTTTGTTGTAGTTTTCATCATCCGATGAAACACTCAAGGTCAAATCATACGAAACGGTGCCATCGATATCTTTGTCATCTACGCCTTGAATGGTCACATAATGCGGCGTTTTCCAATCATCCGGCTCAATCGTGACCTGTTCCGTCACGACCTTGCCCTCGGTCAAATCTTCTGACACAACTCTGATCACAACCGCTGCCTCCGGCTTTGAACTCAGAACAACTTCAAATTTCGCCGTCATTCCTTTCTCATCCGTCATCAACGAATTGCCCGCATCGATCAGCAATTCCGCTTTATCCGTGTTCAGATTGATCAAATCGATATCCGCAACACTTAAACCATTAAACGCTTCTTCTTCTGATACCGTTTTGATCGAAAGCTTATACGCCTGATCGTCATCAATCACGTTGTCCGCAACTCCCGTCACCGTAATCGTTTGCGCATCCTGCCAGTTCTCCGACGTAAAAACTATTCCGGAACAATCGACCACGGCTTCCTCATGCGAACTCTCACTCGTAATCACACACTCCAGGGTCACTTCAGACTCCGGCTCGTGATTTAACGTGACATACATGTCAACCGCATTGCCGCGCTCATCCGTTTCCAGACTCTCCGGAAGCTCAACTTCAATCGCTGGAGGCGGCACAAACTGGCACGTTCCGTCTTTCACACACACGCGACCTCGTGTGCATTCCTCGACTTCAACACATGCCTCATAAACACACTCGCCTTTTGAACAGACCTCGCCGGCTTCACAGATCATTTCAAGACATTCATTATCCATGCAGGCGCCGCCCTTGCACGACTGCCCTTCCGGACAGGCCTCTTCCATCACAAGACACGCCGTCTCTTCACACAATCCCTTGACGCATTCCCAGCCTTCCTGACATGTCTTGACCGTTCCATCCTCTTCAAGACACGCATTATCGACACACATACCGTTCACACAGCTCGCATCCGCACTGCACGTCGTGCCGCCGCATACCGCACGACACTCTCCCTCGACACATGCTTCATCCAAATTGCACGTCTTGTCGCCGCAAACGATTGGCTCATCCCCGGCTTTCCTGCACTCGCCCTCAACACAGCTGTCTCCGGCTTCACAAATATCGTCACCGCAAACGACGACACAGGCCCCCTCGACACATGTCTCTTCACTCAAACACACGTCATCGCCGCATTTGGCTTTGCATTCACCCTCAATGCACACTTCATCCGCATTGCACGTCCTGTCGCCGCAAACGTTCGGTTCGTCTCCGGCTTTTTTGCACTCACCATCAACACACGTTTCATCCGAATTGCACGTCTTGTTACCGCAAACGTTCGGGTCATCCCCGGCTTTTTTGCACTCACCGTCCACGCACGTTTCATCTGCATTGCACGTCCTGTCGCCGCAAACATTCGGATCGTCTCCGGCTTTTTTGCACTCGCCATCAACGCACGTTTCATCCGAATTGCACGTCTTGCCGCCACACAAATCCTTTACCGGTTGACACGTTCCCGCTTCACACACGAAACCGTCATCACAACCGTTGACTTCACAGCCCTTTTTATTGCCGCCAGCCGCATCATCACCGCATGATGTCAAACCCGCACACCCAAGCGCCGCAAATAATCCAGCCAAAACACGCAATTTCACGTTTTTCATATCTTCTCCTTTTGCTTTGGACAAAACACAAAACCAAACATTTTAATTTAAAAGTGCAGTATCAATCCAACCAAACTTTTATTGATATATATATTGTATCGCTATATTTGTTCATTTATATCATTTTATGATATATTTCAGTTTGTTTCATCAATCATCTAAAACACTTGAATCCTTATTTGGTGCGCCGGCTATGGCTTTGCCATACGCCCGCGTCAGGCGGCTTCTCGCTTGCGCTCAATACGCCGCCTCCCCACTCGCTATTGCTTGCCGCAATACGCGAGTGGGTGCTTTTTTCTTTCACACGGTTCAATTTCCATTCCGAAAGTCATGGTTTTATGCAGAAATCGTGAGAATTTCAAACGCGATCACGACATCATTTCCGGTTCCTTTTCAGGCACGAATCTGCATCCACCATAAACTTCCCGCTCGTGTATTCGGCCCACCGGCCGAATAGCGAGCGGCCGGCGGCGTATGACAATAGCCGCCCCCCAACACACCATCCGTCGTGCGTCTCTCTTCTGGCTAATCCCCGCCATTTGTGCTACAAACCCGCCGTTTTTTTGCCCGCCGATTTTTCCGGCAATTCCCTCTTTTTTACTGATATTGTCCTATGCATTTACATACGCCTCAGCTCTTTTTCTCCCTCGAAGAAGCCAAAGATTTCCTCGGCTCCGCATCGAGACAACTCGGCATTCCCAAATCCGCCGTCCTCGACTGGAATTTCTTCAAGAAAAGCCTTGATGTTCGCAAAAAACAGCCAAAATTTCAGGCCATTCTCGATCTCGAGATAGCCTCTGATCCGTCGCTCATCCGGCAGCTCGAAAACAAAGGCTGTTTGCGCCCCGGGCCCGCCATCAAACTTCCCTATTTTACAAAACGGGAAACGCCGCCCCATGTCGCCATCGTCGGCGCCGGCCCTTCCGGTCTCTTTGCTGCCATGACTTTCGCTGAAGCCGGCTTCAAAGTCGAAATCTTTGAACGAGGAAAACCCGTCAACCTCCGTTCAAAAGACATCGCCGGCCTCATGCACAACGCAGTTCTCAACACCGAAAGCAATATCTGCTTCGGCGAGGGCGGCGCGGGAACATATTCTGACGGGAAACTCATGACTCGAACGAAGTCACAGTACATTCCACTCATCCTCGACAGGTTCGTTCAGTTCGGCGCAGAGGCTTCGATTCGCTACGAAGCACACCCCCATATCGGAACGGACAAACTCGCCCCGCTGCTCGCTCAAATGCGAAAATGGCTCGAATCAAAAGGCATCATTTACCACTTTGAAACGCGCGTCGAAGACTTCGATATCCGTGACGGGGTCTGCAAAGGAATCATTGTCAACGGCGATACGATGCCCTTTGATGCCGTCTTTCTCTCGGTCGGACACAGTGCCGACGACGTCTTCAATGCGCTCAACAAACGCGGCGTTGCCATGGAACCAAAGCCGCTTGCCGTCGGCGTGCGCGTCGAACACCCGCAGGCTCTCATCAACGAGATTCAGTACGGAAAATTTGCCCGAAATCCTCTCCTGCCGCCCGCAGAATATGCCGTGCGTTTCAATCACGACACGCTACCAAGCGTCTTCTCCTTCTGCATGTGCCCCGGCGGCACCGTGGTTCCCTCGCAGACGACACAAAATACCCGCGTCGTCAACGGCATGAGCGGCAGCCATCGAAACGGTCACTACGCCAATGCAGCACTCGTCGTTCAGGTCGATACCGACTTGTTCCCCAAAGGCCCTCTCGGCGGCCTGCAGTGGATTCGAACCCTCGAAACAAAAGCCGCAATCAACTGCCCTCCGGCTTTCGCCCCCGTTCAGCCCATGCTCGACTTCATCGCCGGAAAAACACCCTCCGTTTCACCAAAAACGACCTATTCTCCCGGCACTCAGCCCGCTAATCTTAACGCCGTCCTGCCTAAAAAATTGTGTCAGGCACTCAAAGTCGCACTTCCTATCTTCGATCAACAGATGCACGGTTTCGTCACTAAAGACGCCAACTTTATCGGCGTCGAATCCAGAACCAGCTCTCCCGTTCGTATTCTCAGAAACGACAACTTCGAAGCCGTCAACGTCAAACGTCTCTATCCCATCGGCGAAGGCGCCGGTTACGCCGGCGGCATCACCAGCTGCGCACTGGACGGCCTCAATGCCGCACTCTCCTTCATCAATCCTTAATTTTTCCTGCGCTTTCGTACTCTTCATATATGCGATATTCAAATTTAGACATCCAAAATGTAAACCCTGAAGCTCTTCTTCAGACTTTCGTTCATCAACAGACCGATCTCCCGCGCTACGAAAATCTCGACTGGCCGGACCTGCTCAGTGCCATCGCACTGCGTACCCACAGCGCAATGTCTCACGATCTCATCATGAACATGCCCCTGATGACCGATGAACTGCTCATCGCCAGAAGACATGCGGAGATCGCGCAGCTCATTGAACGCTATGACGAATGCGATCCCGTCGTCTCCATCCAGGTATCTGACCTCGACGATATGCTCATGAGGGCGGAACGGGGCTCCGTCCTGAGCGGTGAAGAACTTCTCAAAATTGCCTCGACGCTCGGCACATTTCACGCCGTCTATCAATATTTTTCCGTCCGAAAACTCGATCTGCCACTACTGTGGGATTACGTTCAGGACATCGAATGCCAGAGAGATCTCGAACGCCGCCTCAAAGCCTCTTTCGATCCCGACGGCAATCTCGTCGACAATGCCTCTCCGGAACTCGCCCGTCTTCGCGAGCGCTCCCGCCGACTCGCCGAGAGTCTGCGCACACGTATCGAAGCAAAACTCTCTTCTCCCGACATCCAGGAGCTCATTCAGGATAATTATTACACCCAGAGAGAAGGCCGATACGTCCTGCCCGTCAAGGCTTCGTCAAAGAGCCGCGTCGATGGCATCGTTCACGCCACGAGTGCTTCCGGTCAGACCGTTTTCGTCGAACCCGCTGAACTCGTCGAACTCAACAACGCTCTCAGAATCTCCGATTTCGGCATCGAAACCGAAGAACAGCGCATCCTGCAAATGCTCTCGTCTATGGTCGGCACTCACCGCGAAGCCTTCCTGGCAAACACGAGACGCTGTCTCTACCTCGATTGCGAAGACGCCATCGCCAAATTCGCCATCGATACGAACTGCCACATCCCCGACCTGAGCGATCGCGAAATCGAGCTCTATCAGGCAAGACATCCACTGCTCGCCATTCGACACTTCGAAGACGCCGCCAACCTCGTCGTACCAAACGACATCATGCTTCACGATCCGGCTCATACATTCGTCATCAGCGGTGCAAATGCCGGCGGAAAAACCGTCAATCTCAAAACCGTTGGTCTCTTTGCACTCATGATTCGCGCCGGAATGCCCATTTCCGCCGGTGCTTCATCGTGCTTCCCCGTCTTTTCACACGTCTTCGCCGATATCGGCGACGATCAGTCCATTGCACAGAACATCTCGACCTTCTCAGCACACGTTCAAAGCCTCTCAAAAGGGCTGCACGACGCAGGCGATCATTCGCTGTTCCTCCTCGATGAGCCCTTTTCCGGAACCGATCCAGAGCACGCATCTCCGCTTGTCATCGCGCTCACACGGCACCTCTATCAAATCGGTGCAACGTCTTTCATCACGACGCATTTCGAAAATGTCAAAGCCTTCGCTCTCGATCATGAATGGATCGCTTCCGGCAGCGTCAGCTTCGATCTCGAACTCATGCGCCCAACCTATCATCTCCAAATCGGCCATCCCGGAACCAGTGCCGCCTTTGAAATCGCCGCTCAACACGGTCTCCCGGCAAACGTTCTGGACGATGCCCGCGCTCAATACGATTCCAAGGCCACAAGCAACCTCGAAAATGCCATTGCCTCCCTCGAACAGCAGCGAGTCCGACTTGAAGATGCCCGTCTCATGGTTGCCCAAACCCAGGCTGATCTCAATGAAGAAAAAGCTCAGGTCGAAGAACTGCGTGAAAAAATGCGAGCCCAGGTCGCAAAAGCACTCGGCCATGATATCGAAAGTGTTCAGGAAAACATCAAACGCATTAAAGCTCGCGTCAACAAACTACGACGTAAAACTTTTACGCCGGAATTCCGTCACGAGACCGAAACCCAGGAAGCTATCGATCGTGAAATGTCCGATCTCGAGGCTGAATCCCGAAAAGAACAGTCGGCTGTCACCGAACTGACCGCGCCCCCATTCGATGCCCTCAACGAACGCGAAATCTCCATCGGAAAATTGGTTCAAATTCGTCAATATCACCGAAATGCAACGGTTCTGGCGCGTTCCGGAAACCATGTCACACTTCAGCTCGGCATTCTCCAGGTTCACGCCCTCATTTCTGATCTCGGTCATCCGCTTGTCGAAACACAGCCCGAACCGACGGCGCGACAAAAACGAATCAAAAACGCAAAAATTATCGAGGTCAAACACGAAAACTGTACGCTCGTCGATGAAACGACTCAACTCCCAATCATGGCGCAAATCACCGACAACACACTCGATCTGAGGGGCCTCACAAGCGAGGATGCCATTGAAAGAACGGAATTTTTCCTGCAAAGCATGAAAGTGAGGGAACAGGCCATGTGTTACATCATTCACGGCCACGGAACAGGCGTCCTCAAAAACTGTGTTCGCCAGTATTTATCCCGTTCTCCGCTCGTTCAAACGACGCGCCCCGGACAGTATTACGAAGGCGGAGACGGCGTCACACTGGCCTGGCTTAAAAGTGAATAATTCCCGTCTATTACTCGCAGTCCTCTGTTGTTTTCGCCATTCACAGGATGGCGAAAACACTCAGCCACACGGTTTCTTCCTTTGAAAGACAGCTATTCGCAACGTTACATACTCATTTCGTAATTATTCTGCCGGATAGTTTGTTTCCAAACACGCGCTATGCACTTCCATCAAACTGTTGCAGTCATTGCAATCGCGTACTTCATCCGTAAGGGCTGTTTCATCCAAACAATCATCCCAGCAGATATTGCTTTCTTTCCATAAATCATAACATTTCGAAAGAGTTTCTTTATTCCTCTTGAGTTCAGCCTCACCTGCCGCCATACATTCAGAAACTGAACTATAATTCTTTTCGTCCTTATCTAGTATCGCATCAAACTCGCAATAATCTTGATTTTGATTCATATAATACACATCATAATAATTCGTTCTAATGCAAAGTGCTGAAGCTTTAGATTCAGTCTTACAAGCAACATTTAATTCAGTATCATTCATCTCTTTGTGCTGATAATAACATTGGAATATTGCATCGATTTTATCATAACAATCAGCCGTTTTTTCTTTTGCTTTGATTAAATATTCTTTCCAATCATGAATACAATCTGTTTTTTCTTCTTCCGTCGTACCGGTGCCGCAAAACTCTTCAACTTTAGAAACCAAATCCGCATCTAAATCAGAAACCGGTTGAGACGCACACTTTTGAGTTGCGGCATCGCAATAGTCACTTTCGCATTCGGCCGCACTCGTACAGGAAACGCCATCCGCCTTTTTGCTTTCTTCTACGGGTTTGACCGCACAAACATGGCTGACGGCATCGCAATAGTCACTTTCGCATTCGGCCGCACTCGTACAGGAAACGCCATTTGCCTTTTTGCTTTCTACTACAGGTTTGACTGCACAAACGTGAGTTGCTGCATCACAGTAATCGCTTTCGCATTCGGCGGCACTCGTGCAGGAAACTCCATTTGCCTTTTTGCTTTCAACGACGGGGTTGACCGCACAAACATGGCTGACGGCATCGCAATAGTCACTTTCGCATTCGGCCGCACTCGTACAGGAAACGCCATTCGCCTTTTTGCTTTCAACAACGGGTTTGACTGCACACACGTGAGTTGCTGCATCGCAATAATCACTGATGCAATCATCATTTATGGAGCAAACCGAACCGTTGACAGCTTTCTTGCCGCCACTGTCATTATCATCATCACACCCCGCAAAAGCTACAGTCATCAGAGCAGCTAAAGTCCAAAAAGCAATTTTCTTCATTATGTTTCTCTCCATGTTTACCGGTAGAAAATGCTTCAGAATGCCAGCAACAAGACACAGGGCATATAGGCAAATCATCGTATGATTTCAACCATCAAACGACCAGGGAACCTTGCTGGCCCCGGCTCTCCTCATTAAGGAAGTCTGAGCAATTGTTATTTTAGAGGATGCCTATCAATTGTTCCTCGCCGGGGTCCCCCCGGCTCTCATTCTGCCTCAAACTATCGTTTTATTCAGATCTTTCTTATTAAATTTGTATATAAGATTATTAAATTTTTAATCATTGTATCAAATTATTACAAAAAGATATGTACAATCATATAATTGCATTGGCGAGTAAAAAAACGACTTCGAAGGCCGTATGCGGCGATAGACGCATAGGCCGAAGGCAGTGGCGTATTGCCGTAGGCAATAGACACGCCAACATTAGTTTCATTTGAAATCATATAAACTCATTTTAACAATTATGATTGAAGAATTGCTCCAAATCTCTTAAAATCAAAAACGTTTAGATATTTTCAAATTTTTAAACAACCGTGACGCGACAGTCGCGAGCGTTTTTCCGTTCAAAAAGAAAAGGAGTGAAAGGAATGAAAGCCAAGTATTGGTTAGCTGTGGCGTGTATTTTGTCATCCGCAACATTTGCCGCATGCGGCGATGATTCAGGCAAAAAGGCGGAAGACACAGATGTTTGTAATCCCGAATGCAACTCGACACTTGAACAGTGTGTGAATGGTGAATGCGTTGCGTTGTGCGGAAACGGCGTTCTGGATGCCGGCGAAGAATGCGACATGGTCGATGGCGCCGCAGCCTTTTCGGATAAAAAGACCTGTTCGGATCTCAACATGGACGGCGATGCCCTCAAATGCAGTACTTCCTGCATAATCGACTCGAGCAGCTGCAAAGAAAAAGCAGAGGACACCCCCAAGAAAGACTGCGAAGCTGGTCAGAAAAAATGTGACAAACAGGCTGACGACAGCGTCATTTTCAAGACTTGCACCGACGACGGCAAATGGGATGAAGGCACGAAATGCGAAGCCGGAATTTGTGACGATGCCAAGGGCTGCCTTGAGTGCAAAGACGGCGGCAAATGCGAAGCCGTAACTCTTGATGACGACACAGATGGCTATAAATATTATGCATGTTCGGACGGCAAATGGAGTGACAGCATCACATGTGAAGAAGCGTGCGACGACGCCAAAGGCTGCGTCTGCACTGAAAACGCCACAAAATGTGACGAAGACAACGTCTTTCACACCTGCGTGAGCGGCGAATGGGACGAAGGCACGGCATGTGATAACAACTGTGACGACACCAAGGGATGCATTGCCTGTATCGAAGGCACCATCAAATGCAGCACCCGAACCGTTACCAAAACTGATCCCGAAACCGGCGATGAAACAACCGTCGAAGAAAGCTACATGCAGAAATGCGTAGGTAACGAATGGGAAGAAGACGGCGAAGTCTGCGTCCTCGGGTGCATCGAGGGCAGAGGCTGTGCACAGTGCGGCGAATCACTCATTAAAACCGATACCGGCGACAATACCGGCGACGGCGACAATACCGGCGACGGCGACAATACCGGCGACGGCGACAATACCGGCGACGGCGACAATACCGGCAACGGTGAAAATACCGGTGACGGTGAAAATACCGGCGACGGCGACAATAATAACTCTGGAGCAGACGACGGCGACGGCACAGGTGATGGTGATGGCACCGGCGACGGCGATGACACGGGTGACGGCGACGGCGATAACACTGGTGACGACACCGAAGAAATCAAATGCGAAGACGGCGCGATTTACCGATGTGTTGACCACTTCTGGTCGGAACCTGAATTCTGCGGCGAAAGCATCGTCTGTAAAGACGCCATGTCTTGTAATGAATGCGCATCCGGTACGCACAAATGCGAAGACGGCATGGAATCCGTCTGCGAAGACGGTATGTGGACCGAACCCACGGCTTGTCCCGACAACGCATCCTGTAATGCTGAAGGCACGATGTGCCTGACCTGCAATGAAGGTGCAAAGAAATGTGACATCGACAAGCAGTATTCCTGCGTCAACACGGAATGGGATGAAGGCGAATATTGCCCATCAGGCTACAGCTGCCGTGAAGATGGCAAAAGCTGCGGTATGTGCACGAACGAACAGAAAAAATGTGAAGACGGCGTCCTGAAAACATGCGTAACAGGTGCGTGGAATGAAGGCGTAACTTGCCCCGGCGGCCTCAAATGTCTGGATGGCACGCGTTGCCGTGAATGTGAAACAGGTCAGTCTGAATGCATCCCCGGAACAGAAAACGAATACCGCACATGCACCAACGGCGAATGGGACCGTAATCTGAAATGTCAGGCTGGATTTGTCTGCAGCCAAACCAAAGATATCAACGACATCACAGTCGCAGAATGCCGCGAAAACGAAAACACCTGTAAACCAGCCACTGACACATATCGCTGCAACGGTGCCAACAGCGCAACACTCGAACAATGCGATGCGACAACGCACAAATGGACACCCGTTCAAACGTGTCCGGCCAAGACCTATTGTCATGCCGAAAGCGGTGCCTGTCTCGACGTCTTTGTCTCCTGGTACATGGACAATGCCTCCTGGCATTCTAATAATGAAACCGAGTCGATTTCCCCCAAAAAAGGCATTAACGTTTACAGAACGACCGGCAATATCACGGAAATCTATCCCACTGCGAAATCAACCACACTGAACGAAAACAACGGTTTTGAGTTTACCTATCGCAACCCCTATCCGACCGCTACGAATCCTACCCTGATCTTTACCTTCAACCCCTATCAAACAAACAACAGCTGCAATAAAGCTCAGATTCGCCTCAACGGAAAAAATCTCGGCAATGTCTTCGATATGCCCAATGCCCAATCGTATACAATTGAGCAATCCCTTGCGAGTGCAAAGGACGGCGACAAAATCGATATCCTGCTCTACGGCAACACGGGAACTTATTGTGGCCGATTTGGCAACATCAACCTGCAGGCCACTTATCTCGGCTCAAAACGCACGCTGACACAGTGGAAAAACACAGTCCCCGTTGTGAGTTCCAATGCATCCTACGGCCTCGGCAAATTGACGACCGTTGCCATGCCGGTCTATTTCTCAGGATTGACGAGCACAAAGAACGAAGGTCTCGTCCAGGTCACGACGCGCAACATGACCGAAGTTAATCCCGACACTTATATTCGATTTGATACCACAGCATCGGGCTATAAAGGCGTCAAGCTCTATCTCGAAACCAATCGAAATGACAATGGTCCTACCAAAGTTCAGATCGATTTCTACGTCAATAACCTGCCGGAAGTTGCCTATTCAACAACACTGACTCTTGATACCCAGGGGTCATGGGTTCCCAATATCATCGATCTCGGCGACAAACTTGACGACAAAAATATCGTTGAAATGCGCATCAACCCTTACAAAGCAAGCCAGGGCAACGGCACCATCAGCTTTAGAAAGATTAGCCTGATGGGCAAAAAAGTGACCTGCAGCGGCAGTGGTTACCGCTGCACCGGAGATGGCGAACGCCAGGTTCAGCAGTGCAAGAGCGGTGTTTACACGTTCATCAAAGAATGCAATGAAGACGAAATCTGCAATTCATCAGCCGGTGCATGCAAAAAGAAATATATGGATTTGACATTTAGCGACATCTGGTATGATGCCAACACGCAGAAAAACAAATCCGGCAATCCGTATGTCAACACACTCAATGCCAAGGGATTTAACGTCACGTTAAGCAACAACAGGCTCAATTTAGGCCGAGGTTATGGCCAAACCCATCTGGAAAGTGCCAACAAGCAAATCAGATTCCTGTTCTCGACCATTGACTACAGCAACATCTATTTCAAATTAAAAGTTAGACGAGGCAATGTCGATTCAGCCAAAACCCTGCGCTTCCTACTTGATGGCAAAGAGATTAAAGTTGTTGATATCAGCGACGTTAATCCAGGCGTAGATTACAATGTTGAAATTCCATTGAGTGCCAACAACCTGCTCTCTTCTGAGTTGATTATGCGCGTTTACGGAGAAAACTCAACAGACCCGCAATTCAGCGGCTCCCTTTCGTTAGACGACATTCAGATCATGTCACGCAGCGGCTCCACGGATACCGTCATCGCAGGCTGGGATTTCAACTCGGCCAATCTCTCATTCCGTCCGCAATCAGGTTCAGGAACCTTTAAACGCAATCCATCATCTACGACAGCTATGGGCTTCTGGAATTCGAGTTATGCTTCGTTTACCGATGCCGAGAATAATGTTACGACCCCCGGTACCGATCGTTACAGCGAAATCAGCGTCAAAAAAGACGCCGGCAAAGATGCATTGCTTCGTATCAATCAGGGAGCAAATCCAAATTCCTATACGAAGCTTGATGCGAACGTAAACGGCACCACCACCACTTATACCGTTCCCGCCTCAGGGAGCAAAACGGTGGATATTGCCCTCCCGAAAGATAAATCAGACGTGAATGTTAAGCTCTACTACTATAATGCTGGTTCAACGGCCAACAAGCAGCTCTACTGGCTTAAAGTCATCGAGAAATAATTCAACTATCTGATGAATGCCCCGCAATTTGCGGGGCTTTTTTTGCATCAGCATCATCACAGGAAATGTTTGGGGGCATGGCTATTGGCCTTTGGCCAATACGCCATGTAAGCTCCGTGCGGTTCGCACGGAGCTTCGCGCCTATTGCACTTCGCGCAATACGGCTCGCGTAACGCCGCTATCCCTTTGGGATACGCGGCGTTTTATTTCATTAACCATTCATTTGCACATGCCGCAAGCAACTGGCTGCCGAACTTTAATGCATCATTATCTGTATGAAATTTCTCGTTGTGCCATGCAAAACAGGTATCACCGGGTTTTCTTGCCCCCAACCAGAAGAAAAATCCAGGAACAATCTGCATATAATCGGCAAAATCTTCCGTTGCGAGACCACTTTCAGAAGTGATGGCGGCCTCTTTACCGACAGCAAGTTCTACAGCTTTTTGAGCAGTTTCAAGTAGTTCCGGGCTATTGATAACGGCAGGCACCTGTTCCACAATCTCAAACTCTGATCGGCATTCGAACACATCCGCAGTCGAAGTCACGACCTGTTTAAGTCGTTCCAGAGCCCTTTGTCCAACTTCCGGATCATGATACCGCATACTACCCGTCATCTCGACTTGATCGACGATGAGATTCGCCGGCGTACCGCCGTGAATCGAACATATCGAAAGCACGAGCGATTTCATCGGATCGACATTTCTCGCCGGAATCGTCAACACATTCTGAACGATTCCAGCAGCACAAACGATGGGATCAATGCACTTGTGCGGCATCGAGCCATGGCCGCCGAAGCCATGAATGACAATTTTAAAATTGATTTTGGCGGCCATCAAAGGCTCGAGTTTAACGACGACATGTCCTGTTTCTTCCTCCGGTCGATTGTGAAGCCCAAAGATTGCACCAACCTCAAATCGCTCAAACACACCGGTTTTAATGATTTCTCTTGCGCCATTGGTTGTTTCTTCGGCCGGCTGGAAGATGAAAAGTACAGTTCCCTTCAACTCATCGCGATTTCGCGACAATATTTTAGCAGCCCCCAAAAGGCCGGCTGTATGGAAATCGTGACCGCAAAGGTGCCCTTTGCCCGGCACTTCACTCATGACATCACTTTCATATTTTTCAATAACGTTTAACCCATCGATGTCCGCTCGAAGAGACACACAACGCCCCTTTTGTCCACCGCGAAGAAGCGCAATAACACCGGTGTTCATACCGGTTTCAACGATTTCCATTCCGGGAATTTTCGCAATCTCACGACGAATTAATGCTGTCGTCTCAACCTCTTCCCATGATGTTTCCGGATGACGATGAAGTTCATTTTTTATCGCTCTGACAGCCTGTTCTTCTTCTTTTAGAAGCTCGTATTTCAATGATGTTCTCCTCTTTCAATTGTTCCACATGTCATGGAGTTCAAGCAGCCGCCGCACCGGTTCTTCGCCAAACCGTTCCATTCCCTTCATCACGCGTTCAAACGACTTTTCTTCGGTCAAATGCGCCGGATTCTTGCTGAAAAAGTTATCAGCATACGTAATCAGTTTCTCTTCCAATGTTTCAGGAAGAAAATCTTTGGCAGGAAGCGGCAAATTCGAACTCAAGATTTCCTTTGCGGTCAGTCCACTGCCAATATGACGTTCACAGACGCGTGCATGCCGCCCATACCGTTTGCGATCAAGCGATCGAAGATATTCAGCACCGATCACGCCATGTGCAATATATGGCTCGCTGCCCTGGCAACCAATATCAGGTGCATCAACCCCGATAATGCCGTAATCGTGAAGCATGACAGCCTCTTCGAGAAACACATAGTCGATTGCATCAGCATATCGGCTCTCTTGAGCAAGTTGTAAGGCTTTTTGATAAACAGCACGGCAATGAACCTGCATGATTTCCAGACACCGTTGTGTGGGATGTAAAAGTGACATCTTCATAATTCTCACCACAAAAAAAGAGCCGGCTAAAAAGCCGGCTGGTTTACAGCGCCGAGAGCGCATTCAAACACAATTAAATGATACCTAATGCAAATCGACAGACAAAAAATGCAATGACAGCGAGTATGATAATAATGCCAACAATCTGAAGACCTGTCAGTCTGAAACCCGTGTTTTCCTGCGGATAAGAGCTGGATGGATGACCACTTGACTTCACAGGTTTTGACAAATCGACAAAATCCATACCGTGGCTCATCGGCGACTTGCTCAAAGAAATGCCCTTGGATTTTTCAGCATCAGACTTTTTGTCGTCGGCGGGTTTGTCACTATCTGACTTTTTGTCGTCGGCGGGTTTGTCGCTATCTGACTTTTTGCCGTCAGCGGGTTTGTCGCTATCTGACTTTTTGTCGTCAGCGTGTTTGTCACTATCTGACTTTTTGTCGTCAGCGGGTTTGTCACTATCTTTATCGATAACAAACGGAATTTTGAGAGAGCCCTTTGGTTCTTCAAGAACACTGACGTCACCGGGATCATCCCAGGAATCGTCATCATCACCTAAATTCAAGAATTCAGAACCGAGAGGCAAACCGCCATCATCATCATCCGCTTCTGCCCCCTTAAGCAAATTATCATCAAGCAAGGAATCGTTCAGAGAATCAACATCTTTCACGGGCACTTCTCCAGCAGCTTTACGTAATTGTTCAATAGGAATCAACTCACTTCGTGTATGAGGCTGAACCGTTTCATCAGAAGCACTAGCACCTTCGGGAACGACTGCCATATCGCCGGAGTCATCTACCCTTGGCGGCTTGACCATGGCTACAATTTTTCCCAATTCTGTTTTTGGATTGCCCATACCTTCGAGATA
The DNA here is from genome assembly GCA_045599245.1 of Myxococcota bacterium. Classification (GTDB taxonomy): domain Bacteria; phylum Myxococcota_A; class Bradymonadia; order UBA4248; family UBA4248; genus UBA4248. The sequence continues at coordinate 32,804 of JAZRVP010000077.1, read as the reverse complement.
TTTACGCAAAGCATCGGCAAACTCTTTTGCAGTCGAATATCGATCGGAGCGATGTCGAGCCAATCCCTTTAAGACGATGGCTTCAAGTTCCGGCGTCATGTCAGGATTGAATTGAGCCATTGATGGAATGATTGATTTTCTGACGAGATCGAGAATTTTCATCTCAACCGGATCAGAGAACAGAGGCCGCGAAGTCAGCATTTCCCACAAAATAATGCCAATTGCGTAGATATCACTGCGCAAGTCGAGGCTCTCGCCATAAGCAGCTTCCGGGGAAAGGTAGCTGAATTTGCCTTTTATCAACCCAGGAACCGTTTTTGAGACCTGTGCTTTGGATTTGACCAGACCAAAGTCCGTGATTTTAACGTCATTATTGTAGCCCAAAAGAATGTTGGGAGGGCTCACATCACGATGGATTAAGTTGAGAGCTTCACCGGCTTCATTGCACAGATGATGTGCATAATCCAACCCATCCAGAACATGAATCGCGATGCGCAGGGCTTCATGGATTGGAATATGGTAGTTATTCTGGTTTGCGTAGCTCAATACTTCGCGAAGGTTCGTGCCATCAACGAATTCCATCGAAAGAAACAAGGCATCATCCATGAGTCCAATCTGTTCAACACGGACGATGTTTGGGTGATGAAGAGCCATGCAGACAGCGGCTTCATCGATAAACATATTGACAAAATTCGGTTGGCCGGCCAGCGATGGAAGTATCCGTTTAATCGCCATGATCTGGCCATTGCTGAGATTTCGTGCACGAAAGATCTCGGCCATGCCGCCGACATCCACTCGGTTCAATATCTCAAACTGTGTTGCATCCTGTTCTTGCATCTCAATCCTTTGAGAAAGGGTCTTCTGGCTGGGACAGTATCTTCCCTTTCCTCTATTTTGCCTTAGGAAAGACTTTTGAGCAATTTCTTATGCATTCCACCAAATGCACTTCCACTCATTCCCAATACTATATCACCTTCCAGACAATGTTCGCTCAAATATTGAACAATATCATCAACCTCGGCAATCATTTGTGCATGAACCCCTCGTGCAAGCAAATCTTCGACAACTTTTGGGATGTTAATCAATTGCTCGGGCGGCAAATCGTCTTTCTTCCACGGCGCGCTCAAAATCACTTCGTCACACTCAGACAGTGCCTCCGGGTATTCATTCTGAAAAACCGCACGTCGTGACGTGTTGCTTTTCATTTCAAAAATACCCCAAATTCTATTCTCCGGATGTCGAGCACGAATCGCGCGGACGGTCTCTCTTACAGCCGTCGGATGATGCGCAAAATCGTCATAAATCGTGACGCCTTTAACCACACCAATCAGTTCCTGACGTTTTTTCACACCGCCATATTGTTTCAATCCCTCATGAATAGCATCGGCATGAATGCCTATTTCATGTGCAATCACACTTGCTGCCGTCAAATTATAGGCATTGTGATATCCAGTCATGGGTGAGTCCAGATGAACGATCAGCTCGTCTCCTCGATACACGTCTAATACCGAGCCACCGTTTTTCATCTCGACATTTTTTGCCTGATAATCACCCTTTCCAGCCAGACCGAACCCAACACACCGGCATCTTGCACTTCGAATTACACGGCACACATTTTCGTTGTCAACGTTGTAACAAACGAGACTATCCGGAGACATTTCTCTGACCAATTTTTCAAAGACGCCAATAATTTCTTCCAGATTTGCATAAATATCGGCATGATCAAATTCGATGTTGTTAATACACAATACCGTGGGCGCATAATGCCAAAATTTCGGCACTTTATCGAACCAGGCGGTATCGTATTCATCGCCTTCCACAATAAATGCCCCGTTCTGTTTGCCGACATGGGCCCCGCAGCCATAAGCAAGGACTTCACCACCGATAAATACGGAAGGGTCTTGTCCGGCTTCGGCCAGGATCGATGCTGTCAAAGAACTCGTCGTCGTCTTGCCATGCGTCCCCGAAATCACGATGCGTTCGCGGCTTTGTTTTAAAAAGAAATGATACAGCGTTTCCGGCTGTGACAACGTCACAAAACCACGTTCCATGGCTGCCAGACACTCTTCATTCGTTCGACGACAAACATTCCCAACCACGACGATCGTATCCGCAGGTTCGAGGCCGTCCAAATGCTCAGGTTTCCAGCCTTCCATCGTACGAATTCCACTGCGCATCAGGATGTCACTCATCGGCGGATAGAATCCTGTATCCGAACCGCTGACTTCATATCCACGTTCGCATAAAAGGACGCCTAACGCCCCCATTCCCGTTCCGCAACACCCCAAAAGATGAAATCTTTTGGGATTTTCCAGCATATCCGGACACTCTCGTTTTTCTGGCGCTGTCATTCATTTCTCCATTGAACTCGTGTTCCTCCATGGAACGCCAAAAACTCTCCCACATTGGCAGCTTTAGGCAATTTTTACAGGTATCCAGTTCCTCGCTTTTCATTAAATTATTTGTATCTTTTACACGGCTTATTTATAAGACGCTTCCGTCTTTTTTGTGTGGCACATCTGCCGGGCTCGAATCATGAAACTGTTGTTCGCATAATGAAGCTGTTGTTTAAGTCTTTATCGCCTCTTCTGGCTGTTCCATGGTTTTGTTCAGCCTGCATGACGGCACATATTTCATCCCCCGATGCACAAACCGTCGTTCAGGATACCGCTTCATCAACTCTCGGTGTTTCTGTCAATCATTCATCGGATACAGTTCCCACCCCGGAACTAAACGAAGAAGACAAATCTGCGATTGCCTCACTCAGCTCACTTTTTGACAAAACATCACAAGCTGATGAGACTGAAATCAAGCCCGTTTCTGACGATGAAACGGCTCAAAATGATACCATCGAAATGACAGATGTTTCGTCTCAAACCGAAACCGTCTCTGACAATAACTCAACACCCAATGCACCATCCGTCACTGTTCAGGATAGCGCATTATCTCTTTCATCGGTTCGTGACGCTTCTATTCATGGCGCTGTCATTGCTTCAGCTCACGGCATCATTCCTCCCAGAATTTTTCCGGGCGGACTGCCCAAAAACGCAAGACAAGTCAAAGAAGGTTACTGGATTGGCAGTGTGCCTCACGTCCAGAATATCGACGCCCTGTATGCCAAAAGAATTCGTCTCATCATCACTGCAACACGAAAAACAGACGAAATGCTTGCCGCAAATAAACGTATGGAGGAACTCGGCATCGAGCATATCGTCATTCCTTTTGGCGGAAAATTCCCCAAACCCTCGCGATTTTATAAATCAGCACTCAAATTCTCGCCAGCTTCTACCTATATCCATTGCGATCATGGCGGCGACAGAACCGGCGCAATGCTCGCTTATATGCTCGTTGTCAGACACCACTGGACGGTGACTCACGCCCTGCTTTCCGTCCTTTTCCCCGGTGAAACTGACTTGAACGGACTCAAAAATATACTCAAAAAACGCGGATATTCCATCACAGACAGTGACATTAACGAGTATTTGGGCATCTACTCCGCATCAAAAAACGGCGGTGGCGGGGGGCTTAAAGTCCGCAGTGACGACTACAAAAAACTCATCAATACAATGATCGATGCCATCGAAAACTGACAGGTTTATTATGAAAAATCAGTTCATTTTTACGCTTATTGCATCTTCCCTTTTGCTCTACGCCTGTGCACCGGAACAACGCTGTTATCGCGACGATGATTGCGCCGCTCCCTTAATATGCAATGCTTACGGTGAATGCGATTACAAATGTCACTTCGACACCGATTGCGGAACAAGCTTCGCTTGTATCGATCACGTTTGCACAATTAAAAAACTTATTCCTGACGATCCCGTCGATGATCCGACCAAAGACCCCGTCGATGATCCGACTAAAGACCATGACCCCGTTTTCGTCGAAAAGTTTGTATGTCCGGATGACATGAGTCCAATTTCGGACGCCTACTGTATCGATATGTATGAAGCCTCCAGACCGGATGCCGACGAGACAACTGCCGGTTATCAGGAAACTCGCGCCGTTTCTCAAAAAGGCGTCATGCCATGGTTAATCGGTGACAACAATGAAAAGGCGGAAAAAGCCTGTGCAGCTGCAGGAAAACGCCTCTGTTCCCCTGCCGAATGGGAATATGCCTGTCACGGCGTAAACAATACAGTCTATGGTTATGGCGACAAATACAATCCAGTCATCTGCAACGGCCTGGACACCTATCCCTACCCCGGCTTTCATCTCATGCCAACAGGCTCATTTTCTGATTGCCACAACGGCTGGAACGTCTTCGATATGAGCGGCAATGTCTGGGAGCATACAGCCGGTGGTTCCGGCATGACGGTTCGCGGCGGCGCATACAACTGCAGTGACTCGGAAAACAATCACAAGTGTTCATACGTTCCGATGACATGGACACCAGCCGCGCTTGGCTTTAGATGCTGTGCCAATGGTTCTATTGTTGAAGTTGAAGTCGATGAAGCTGACAACAACGATGAAAAACCACAAGCTCATCTCCTCTTAAATCAAGGAAATGATGAAATTTTGCTCGCCTGGCTCGATGCAAGTTCCGATACGGCAAGTGATTTTTCTCATGATTTTTCTTCAAATTCGACCAATGAACCCTGCCTTGAACCGCAGGAAGCCATTTCTACAGCCAGCTCACTCTGGGATTATCCTGACTCACAAAGGGATGCCATTGATTTGCTCAAAGCGGCAAAAGCCTGCAATGCCCCAAACCAGGATTTGACCAGAGCACTCGGCATTGCTTACGCCAGAATGGAAAACTATCCCTGGGCTTTAAGAACACTCGCCCAACTCAATGCACAATATCCCGACGATTGCGAAACGACAGCATGGATGGCATGGATTCAAATCCAAATGGCAATGCCTGACGAAGCAAAACAAACCATTGCTTCACAAAAAACATGTGAATCATCGGCACTACAAGCCAGGATGCAGTTGCTTGATGCCATGGCAAGCATGACAAACAATAAAAAAAAAGAAGCACAAAGTGCCATTGATAATGCCGCTCATCAGGAGGCCATGACGAAGAGCGATCTCAAGGCGCTTGAATCCATGCAGACTACGCTCGGCATCCAATCAGCCCCCAATTTAAGCTGGAAAATTCAGCTCGACGGCGGTTATGCCTCCAATGCCATGAGTGGCTCTCCGAGCGATCCCAGCCTCAATGGCAAAGACCTGGACAGCCCGTTTATTGACGGAGACATTCGATTTACACTCGATCCATGGAAAGATGCTTTTGCACGACCCGTTCTCGAAGGCCAGTTTACAGGAGAATATCTCACCTCTGAAGATACCAAAACAGCCAGCTATATCGATTTATCCATGCGGCTCGGTGCTCAAATCGATTCCGATTCGCTAAAGTTCAGTGCTTGGTATCGTCCTGAATCCCTCATTCTTGACGGCGGTGACAAATATAACAAAGGTCCGGTTCAGTTTTATCTGAGTCATCGCATCGAACTCGATTTTGAAATTCTGAAATGGCTCTATATTTTCACGGGATATGGACATAGAACATTTCGACAAATGGTTCGCACTCGCGATGAGTTTGATATTGGAGCCGGTGCCAGACATCCCCTCGGGCTCGGTTTTGCCCTGACCTGGGGTGCAACCTACCGTCATTGGTTCTCTACCGGCGATATGTACGATCTCAACGGCATTAATCTGAGTCTGGCACTCGACTATCGCATTCCGTCACACGATATTTTATTCCGGCTCAATGGTTCATTCTCCCTGGATGACTATGCCGATTCAAAAGGCTATTTTGAACAGGACGCAGCCAGAAGGGATTATGCCGCTCGCGGCACCTTCCAGGTCTGGTCTCCCTCGTGGGCTGGCGTCCGCGTAGGTGCTCAGTTTAAAGCAAGCCGCCGATGGTCAACCGCCGATGATTACGATTTTGTGGATTATCGAGGCATGATTTCCGTTAAATGGACTGGGGCACTTTCTTTTTATGGGCCCAAATCGGTTAAAGATAACGCCTTCTCTATTCCATGGAATTTTGACACCGAAGAGAATACGGAACGCATTCGGGACATTATCAAACAAGATGAAGACATGCAGCGATCGTCTTCCTGTCTGCAAAATTGAGGATGAATATGTTGAAACTGAAACTCATTCCTATCCTGTTTCTTTCGCTTATGCCATCTCTGGCCCTGGCTCAAACGCCGCTGTGCAACTCACTTGATGAAAAATCAGCTGCCGTTTCCAAAGATGTTATGAATGCAGCCTATCTCTATGACTGCTGTGACGACACCATCGCAAAATGTCTCTCCCAGGCTCCGGAATGCAAGCTCGCGGTTCGTCTTGCCGATGAAACATGCCGTCTTGCCAAGGCCGGAAAATCCTCTACTGAAATCCGTCATATCCTCGATCAGAGAGCAATGACGATGACTGCCGTGACACCGCCTGCCAAAATTGCCATTCAGAAAGATCATCTCTGGGGAAACAAAGACGCAAAAGTCGTTCTTTCAGTCTATCTTTGTGGACGATGTCCATACTGCTCAAGGCATGTGCCGGCGCTCATTCAGGCACTTGAAACCTCTCCGCTTAAAGAAAAAGTTGCGATTAATCTCCGGCTTTTCCCCATCAAGCAGCATGAAAATTCCACGCAGGCGGCCCTTGCAATAGAAGCCGCAGCAAAACTCGATAATGCCTGGCCATTCCTGCTCAAACTGTATGAGAATTTTGACAGTTTCACGCCGGAATTGAGTGCCTCAATTGCCAAGGACCTTCAGCTCGATACTGAAAAATTTGCAGCTCTCATGCAGGATGCAGGCATAAGAAACGCCGTTGTTTTCTCTAAAAAAGAAGGCCTGACAAACCAGGTCGAATCGACGCCCACATTTTTTCTCAATGGCCGCAAAGTACAGGGCACGTTCGACGTCGAATCCATCATGAGCATGCTGGAGGAAGCCGCCGGCATGTAAAAAAATTGCAGGCGTATCGGCATTGCCGATAGCCTGCAAAAAGCGCCGTATTGCGCGCCAGCGCAATAGGAGCGCCCTGCATTGCGTATTGGCGGGCGGCCAATAGCCATGCCACATTACTACTCAGCTGAAGCTTTGCCCCCCCCCACCAAAGACCTGAAACACTTTGGAATCCTCAATATTTTTTAGCAGAGTCATCCCACAAACAGTTTAAAGACGAACGATTGCAAAAAAAAGGCATATCGACCTGTGCCGATATGCCAGCGAGTGCATCCGAGAGGGATGCACAGACCCTGAATTGGGATTAATTGACGAGGGTTCGGCAGGTTTGGGAACACGCTTCAGAACTCTTGTAATCGCATTCTTCACTGCCGTTGACGATGCCGTCACCACAGAACGGTCCGAATTTGCAGGATGTCGTGCATCCGCCATACGTTTCGTCGTTGTTTCCGGTGCCATAATCGCACTCCTCTCCAGCCTCTTTCTGGACTTTTTCGTCGCCGCAGTATCCGCCGAGACTCATGCAGCTCTTCGCACATCCGCCATAGCTGCCGTCATTGACGCCATCATCACAGACTTCGGGATCCGTCACGATGCCATCACCGCAGTACGGCATACGCTTGCATTCGGAGTCACAACCGCCGTATTCACCCGTATTCAAGGCCGTTCCGAGGTCGCATTCCTCTTTAACTCAAAAAAGCCTTTAATAACTTCCCCATTTCTTCGACACCGCGCGCAAAAATCTCCGGCTCCGTGATGAGACTCAACACAAGTGTCGGCTGATTCGCTCGATATCCAAAAAATAACCCGGGAAAAACCCTGACGCCACCTTGAGCCAACATCACAGCGGCCTCTTCATCGTCCGCCCATCCGGGCAATCGCACGCACACGCTCCATCCGCCCTCGACTCGATCCACCGTCCACTGGACGTCATCACGCTTTGCATACCGCTCCAAATACGAAAGATTCTCTCGCAGGCGCGCACAACACGCATCGTGAAACACCGCTCTCGATGCAATAAAAGACGGAGCCATCCGCTGAATCCATCCCGAAACACTCAACGTCGAATCCGTAATAAAACTGATCCGCTGCATGGCTTCCTCAACCAGGGCTGAATCTCCCCCAAACACGCCCCATCCAAGCTTGTGCTGCGGCTGTCCGCACACTTTCGACAATCCACTCAGGCTTATCATCAGTCCCTTGTCATAATCCGCAGCAGCAGGCTCACTTGTCAATTCCGGATTGTCATCCAGACGATAGCTTGCAAATACCTCGTCAACGACAACCACTATCGAACGCGCCGCACAAAATTCAACGATTTGACGCATTTCATCCCGAGGAATGCAATGCCCCGTCGGATTGTTCGGACTCACAACAATCAGCATTCGCGTCCGTTCACAGCACACCCGTTCAAGTGCCCAGAAATCAACCGCCCACTGCCCCGCACAATCCTGGAGCGGCACTTCAACCAGCCTCACACACTCCAGAGAACAAAGACAGTCTAAAAGCGGATACGTCGGAATGCACGTCACAACCTCATCCCCAGGCTGGCAGAATAATTTGACCAATGCCCCAACCGCCTCGCTCGTCGACGCAAAAAGCTGTATCCGGTCCACCGGAACCCGGCCGCCGTAGTAATCCGACACAGCCTGACGCGCCATCAACAGCCCCTGCGCTGACGCCTCATATCGCGCCGACACCGCACTATCCAACGCTCTTGTATCCGGTTCTATCATCGGAAAATTCACTCGCGTCGGATTGCTCCCGCTCAGATCAAACCTCTCCCCCCCGCACTCGCAATATTTTTCCCACGCCTCATGACATGCATTCGCCTCGAGATCCTCAAGAGACGGCGTTCGACTATGCTCAAAATACGTTCTTGTCATCCTTCACCTGCTAAATTCCATTTAAAATGCCGCAACCTCAACTGGTTTGCGCAGCAAATGCCCATCTTTACACTCCCCTCACAATCCATGCACGCTGTTTATTGGTTATTTTTTCATAGTCCCAATCTTTATCAGCCAATGAAACATGCGCTTTGACAATGCCTCAAACAAAATCATCAAGTTTGTATCGTTCCAATGAATCAATATTTATTGGGATGGCTTCAGCTATTGCCTTCGGCAATACGCCTTCGCTGCCGGCCTATGCTCACGCATACGGCCTCCTGCCGGCCGCTATGTGCTCGGCCGCTTCGCGGACCTGCGCGCATACACGCCCGGCCCCCCTTAGACAATTGCCAACCATCATGAATAATTGTAAAATTTCAGGCCGATGCTTAATCCCGTCTTTATGCTCCATCCCCCTCTCTCTTCTATTGAAAAAACATGAAACTAAACCCTATCTCTTTTTCTTTGCTTCTCCTGATTTTCGTCGGCTGCTCACGGCCTGTCACACCTGAACCGCAGTCACAACACGAAACTCCCATTCCACCAACTCTTTCCAACCAGGAACAGCAAAAGCAGGAACCTGCAACCAATGGAGATGTTCAAATGGCTCAGACTCTCGAAATGACAATCGATCAATTTGGCAATGAAACCGATCACTTTCTCACCAAATCCGGAAAAGAAATCACCTTTCATGCCATCATTCACGGTAGCATCTGGTTCGAATACGACGGCATCGAATTCCAGGTCGATCCGGTTTCCAAACTAAACGACAAGGAAACCGACTATTCAAAATATCCAAAAGCCGATTACATCCTGATTACGCATGAACATTTCGATCACCTCGACGAAACCGCAATCAACTATCTCGAAAAGCCCGATACAACAATCATTACAAATGAAAATTGTGCCGCCAAACTCAAAAAAGGCGAAATCATGCACAACGGCGACACCAAAACGCTCCGTAATGACATTCAAATTGAAGCTGTTCCTGCCTATAATTCAACAATAGGTCACGAAAATTTCCATCCAAAAGGCCGTGACAATGGCTTTATCCTGACCATCGATGGTTTAAGAATCTATATTTCAGGTGACACGGAAGACATCCCCGAAATGGCCAATTTCAAAAATATCGATATCGCCTTTATGTCATGCAATCTCCCTTACACAATGGCCCCGGTTCAGCTCCTTCATGCAGCCACTATGGTCAATCCCAAAGTCCTGTTCCCATATCACTACAGTGAAACCTCCATGTTTGAAGTCAATAAGGCATTTTTAAATACAAAAATCGATCTACGAATCAGAAAATATCAATAAACTGTTTTCATAGACCAAATCCGCTACACCTTCTGCATCTGTTGAGGATAGCAGGTTGAAGAAATTGACTGCCGGCGATCCAAATCTATCGATGTCTGGATCCACCGCCAGGCCAGTTCATTGAACCGACCATATAAAATCAATTTTATCAAACAAAATCAATAGGTTACACTTCGTTGTGAACATCAGGGCCCTCCATTCCCGCCACCGCCGCCAGCCCGTTTTCCGGCGCGCTTCGCGCACAAAATACACCCCTCCGGCGGCGGCTTTCTCATTCATGAAAATGTCACCTGACCGGAAACGCGTACTCTCAATGCGCCTGGTGCCGTAAACGGGCCATACTCAATGTGCTTCGTCAAGACATTCAAGTTGGTTTCGTTACGTTATGGGGGCGGTTCCTACATCCACGCTCATTTGTTGTTTCATGGATTCATTTGAGAGAATGAAAACATAACTCCAAACAGCTGGGAACTCGGTCACCTGCAATCACCTGTACTCTGATCGACAACATTCCTCCTGCAATGCAGTGCCCGATTGCCCTGCACTATATATGATGCCATCGAGATTCATTTGTTACAGATCGCATGTCGATTTTTGTTAAGGAATGTCTGAACAAAGTTATTTCTTGTTTTTTCCGGGTCTCTGCCCCGGACCCCGCTAAGGGCTGAGCCCTTAAGAATCCTCAATATTTTAGGTAGTATAAGCATTTGGGGCTGCCTGATCATTAATCTCGCAGGGTCCCCTCGGATCTCAGCATCACCCGCCGTCCCTCACAGCTTTCATCATTCACTGTCTTAAAATCCTTTTTATTCAGAATATCCCCCAATTTTCACTATTCCTTGATAGTTTTACCTGTTCACGTTATTCGACACTTCAATTCTCAAAGCAGATCAAACAGATAGTGCTTCGGCTTATTGTCGTAATATGTGTGTGTGTGGTATATTATATTTCGTCTGGTGCATACAATTGCACATATTTAACGCATCTCAATCTGACTTTGAAATGAAACGTTCATTAGTTATCTATGCTCTCATTATCAGCTTCACTTCTTTGGCAAATGCATGTTCACAGGATTCGTTTTTTGACGACAATTTTGTAACCGACAACGGTACCATCCCATGTCCCCCTGGTAAACGTATTCCAGATACTGAAAACGAGGATCAGTACATCATCAAACTCGAGTCATTTGACTGCAAACTCGATGACGATATCCATGAAGTGAATGATGCTGAAAATCTTTCCGCTCAATGGCGTTCCGACCTGCAGTTTTGTCAAATTTACCGTTCTATGCCCGATCTCTTTACAGGCAATCTTCCTTTCCCGCCTGAAATTCAGTTTATCGGAGATGCCGATCCCGATGCCAATAACAAATTGACAGAACAGCCCCTTGATCGCATTTCAGAAACCGCCCAAAGCAACGGACTTTGTCCCAAATCTTTCCCTCTGTGTACATTCCAAACAAATCCTGACGATTCCGAATACTTCATCTTTGGATGCAGTCAACCTTGCCCGGAAGACTGGATTGAATGTGAGGGAAAATGTATCAATCCCGAAACATCTCTCACACATTGCGGCGCAGCCGGATCATGTTCCGATAAAAATCCGGGAAAAAACTACCAGGGGGATAAATGCAGGAAACATGAAATCTGCGACGATGGCGAATGTCTCTGCGCTGAAGATATGATCAATTGCAACGGTTCCTGCATTTTTCCTCTCTCAGACCCAAATTTCTGCGGTGCATCCGGCGCCTGCAACAGCAATGATCCCAATGATGAAAATTATGCCGGTGAAATCTGTGAAGAAAACAGCTCATGCTATAACGGTCATTGTATTTCACACTGCCAGAACAGTTTGACCAAGATCGATCCCTCTCTCAACACCTTCGCCACCTGCCTCAAAGATGATTCCCCAATCTGCACCGATCTTTCTTCTGACCTTCTCAACTGCGGTCAATGCGGTCATTCGTGTATTCTTCCCCAAAGACAGGGTGTCCTCATGAGCTGCAACAATGGACAATGTGCCTACAAATGCAGTGAAGGTTTCACGGAAGTCAGTTCAGGAACACTCTTCTGCCTGCCGGACACTTCATCCAATGACCCTGACCATTGCGGCCCAAATCAAATTGACGAAACCACCGCTTCAGAAATTCCTAATCGATGCACCCCGCCTCAAATCTGTCAAAATGGCGAATGCATCGACAATCTTTGTTCCGAATCATCTCAGTGTCCAGCCAGTGATGGCTCCTGTATCGATTATTCACCTTCCGCATGCGGTCCTTCATGCATCAACTGCTACGACAAATTCCACGGTGTTTCCGCTCTTTGCAAAAATAATCAATGCATAATCTCACAATGCAGACCAGGATTTCATTTGGATAATAAAACCTGTGTTCCAAATTCCGACACGGCCTGCGCGGATACCATTGGCGGTGAAGTCATCAACTGCACTCAGCTTACGGAAGAAATTCCGCCAGAACTCATTAATAATCCTGATGGAATTCAATATATTAGCCCCATTTTTCAGTGTAATCCCGAAGGACAGTGCGTCAAAACATCATGCCCTCAGCAAACCGGGCCTTTCTCCCTCAATCATGCCCTCGGTTTGTGTCAGGCAACCAACCATCCGGCCTCATGCGGCGGAGATTTCACAAACTGCAAAGAACGCGATCCTCATTGGCTTAACGGAACATGCGAAAATCAATTCTGCCGAGTAACTGCTTGTAAAAACAGTTCAAAAACGAGTTATCACATCCTCAACACTGGCCTTGAATCGTATTGCATCCCTAACACGACCGAACAATGCAACGATACAGAATCGTATTGCAATGAACTATACTACACATGCGAAACCATAGCTACGCCGACCTCCCCGCAATGCATTGAAAACAATCGGCCCTCTGAAGCACAAGACATCATCGACGAAGACAACGACACTATCCCCGATGAAATTCTTTCCGAAGCCGACATGCTTTTCTGGGATTTAATCAGTCGCGATATCGAAGGCGAAGCCGTTTATTTTTCTAAATATAAATCATGCCTTCTGAACAAATGCATGGCTCAGTGCGACACCGATTACTGCACTAAGGATTGTGAACCAGAACCGGCAACAGCCACCGACACACCGGTCGAGCCTGACACACCGGTTGTTCCCGACACACCGGGCGAGCCTGACACACCGGGCGAGCCTGATAACCCTGTCGCTCCTGAAGTCATTAAACAACAATGTATGGACAGATGTATTGCAAAGGATTCATGCATCCAGCAGTGCATGTCCAAAGGTGCGCCCGACTATTCGGCCCAATGCGTTCTTCGCGATGGCTATACGGCACTTCTTTCCCCCGATAATGTCATCGAATACTACGACGTCGTTCCCTGTTTCGGAAATCCAGGTGAAACATGTTCTGACCACCAGCTTATCGATGGCATTTGCTACAACGACGTCTGTATCCCAAGGTCTGCAGCCGATAAATCTTGTTATTTCTCACCAGATGTCAACCGCTGGATGGATTGTACTCGCTCTACAACCAAAAATGGAAAAGGCGAATGCAGGTATTCTGACGAAATGGATAACTGGTATTGCCAATGCCCACTGCTCGACTATGCATTCTGCCCGTCCTCTGATGGCGATCCCGATGATTTTCAATGCAGACCCGTTGAGGAATGCGACAGCTTCGGCTAATCAAATCAAACGTGTTTCAGCCAAAATGAACAAAGCCGGCATCTGCCGGCTTTGTTCATTTTATTGGATTCTGGCTGAATCTTTGACCATCTGTCCATCGCGGAATTTGGCTCGAAGAATCACGACGCCTTTCTTGTCATATTGAACAAACTCACCTTCTAGCTTGTCGTCAATATAAAACGAATCTTCGCTCAAAATCCCGTTTTCATGCCACCGCTTGCACCGACCTTCTTTCACATCATCGGCATAAGAGCATTCAAGAATGAGCTGTCCATTTTGAGCCCAACGACGCATTATGCCGTTCAATTTGCCCTCTGCATACGAGATTTCAAACTGAGGTTTTCCATCCGTAAATGTGCTTCTATAAACACCGGCACCATCATTGGCCATATCGACTAACCTCTATCAGAAATGAGAATTACAGCTGATTGTCATCCGTCTCGGGAATATTAAAAAGCTTGTGACTCTCAATGTCACTGCTCCTCGTATTCGCTTCTTCAAGCGTTTCAATACGTTTCATTAGATGACGAATTGCAAAATCCATCTCTTCAACAGTCAGCTGGTTGCTGTTGTTATTACCAACACCAGCCTGCTGAATAGAGCTGCCTTCCGGCTGCTGGTAGGTGACCAGATTTTGCGAATGTGCGGAACCATTGCTGTCGATCACAACAACGGTTTGCGGCTGCGTCGTCTGCGTTGACTGATTTCCTGATACAATCCAATGCACAAGACCGGGTATGCTCAACAACAAACATGCTGCACCAATCATCGCCGGTGCCCATCGCTGGAAAAACTGTTTCGATGTTCGACGTTTCGGCTGAGAAAATACACTCATTGGCTGAGATGGCGTCTTGCCCTTGTCGATCAAATCGATCTCTTTGTTAATGGCATCAAGCAGTGCACATCCATCGATTTCACTCATCGCCAAATCAGAGTCCACTCGCACGACACGTCTTAACTCCGACAATGCTTCATACGTCGGCGTCTTCTCGATCTCCTCTTTTGACAATGCTTCGAGCTCTTCAGAGTCCAATTCACCGTCAAAATACGACTGAATCATCAGGGGATTGATGGCTTTTGATTCTTCTTGTTCGTTCATCGTCTTCTCATTCATAGCGACTCCTTCTCAAACAAAACGGCACAATCTTATACATTGCGCAACTCTCGATCAACGAATTCTCTTGTTTTCTATTCAAACATTTTTTGGTTTATGCAATCGTGCTATATGCCGCAGCAACAATTAAGACTGAACCGCTTTTTCCTGCGCTTCAGCTTTGTTTTTTCGGAGTTCTGAATGAAATTTTCGACGTTTTGCGCTTCTGTCGTTCTTATCATCCCCCTGCTCATTTCGGCAAATGCTCTGGCTCATCCCACGCTTCTCACCATCAGCGAAACCGAAAATGGAAACATCACGACCTGGTGGCCTGCTCAATTTTCCGCATCCTCTCTATGGGAAAATGCATTTGAAGCTCAGGGGATCGTTCTCATTCACCCCGCCTCCATTCAGCCACCGCCCAGACTCAGTCCCGCAGTTTACGCCCCTAAATCACTCACCCAGGCCAATGCCAGAACCCTCTCTCAACTCCTCGGCGCAGACAGTGCCCTGAATGGAAATGTGACATGGTCATGCTCTCCAAAAGAAACCGATACCGAATGCACCGCTACAGCCACGCTCTCCCTGCTCTACGGGAAATCCAACGCCATCGACCTCAATGCGTCTTTTAGTGCTGTCGCATCCGATCCTTCGGCTGCAAAACAAATGATTGTTTCCCGCTTCGCCACTGAATTTGCCTGGACCATAATCAATCATTCCAAAAAGACCGACGACATTCCCAAACTTTCTCAAAAGCCTGTGATCATTTTTGATTCCCTGCCAAATGCCGATTCTCTGGTCGCCTTGAGAAAAGCACTCAAAAAAGTTCCCGGCGTCGAAGATGTCGCCGAAATCTGGGTCGCCGACGGCGCACTCGCAATTGAAATCAATCCTGCTTCAGAAACCATGCCACAATCCGATTTTCTTCAAATTGTTCAAGGATTTACAACCCAAACCGTTGAAAATCTCATCATTCGTCCCATCCGAAAAACCGACGATGCCGCCGTCTTCGAAATCGTCCAGTATTAGCTCTAATAAAAATTCCTCCCCCGCCCGTCTGAATGACACGCTAGTGACCATTCCCCGTGACATACATATCACCGGATGCCACGGACGTGACTTCGTCACGCATCTTTATTAGTGCATCATTCCTTTAAGGAAGGTCTGAATAAAACAAAAATAAGGCAACAAATGAGGAAAGCCGGGGATGGGGCCCCAGCGAGGTTCGGGGCAGAGCCCCGGTGAGCAGTAACCACAATACTTCTGCCAAACGAAGCGCGGTTGACAATCAAGTCATTTTCGTTTTAGAACGCCACGCCTTTTTTGCTCGTTCTATAACGATGCCTTTCACGGAGTTGGAATTCATGGCAATCAAAATACATAAGAAAGAAGCTGAAGCACCAAAAGTTCTCGAACCCGAAGTTCTGCCGCCTTCCGGGTCGGATGCCAAACCTGCCGCTGCATCGGATAACGATGTGGCTGGCGTTAAAGTTCCCGGCCTCGACGACAATTTCCTGCGCACTTCCGGAACAGTCATGTCCTGGCTCATGGAACACCGCCGCATGGTCATTCTCGTCGTCACACTCATTATCGTTGCTTCTTTCGGATATCTCGGCGTTCTGCGCACTAAAGAAAGCATTGCCACATCTAAAAGCAGCATCATGACGGATGTCTTCTTTACTTATAATTCCGTCACAAAAGATGAAGCCGCTCAGATCGAAGCCGCTCGTCTCGAATACCTCAAAAGCCAGGGCATCGGCGCTGAAGCCAGTGACATCCTTCGCTACTCCAACCCCGTTCCCAACGATCAGGCGCGCTATGCCGCCATCGAAAAATATCTCAATGAAACCCTCCCTGATTACAAAGGCGAAGCCATACATTCTGCCGGCAGCCTCATGCTCGCCGGTTCAACCGCTAAAATTCATCCCGCAGACAAGGCTCATCCCGCTTATAACGAAGCCGCCGCATCCACCAGTCAGGACGTTAAACTCTTCGCTATGCTCGGACAGGCTGAAATGCTCGTCGGCGAACAAAAATACTCAGAGGCTATCGCTAAACTCGACGAAATCATGGCCTTCGAACCCGGTTTCAGCTCCTACGCAACTTACGAAAAAGCTCGTATTTATGAAATTTCCGGCGACAAAGACAAAGCCGTCGATGCTTACAAAGCCGTCATCACAAAATTTAACCAGAAAATCGACCAGGACAGAGCTCAGGCAAGACTCCGCATCCTGATTCCAGACTGGGCAAACGTTCGCCCAACTGAACAAGCCGCACCTCAGGCACCTACTGCTCAGGCTGCAATCTAATGAAATATCTTCTTATGATCGCGTTCGGCGCACTCTGTCTGGGCTGCGCCTCGACTTCCGGCTCGTCTGACGACGTCGCACACCCTCCAAGAAGTGCACAGTACGACGTGAAACTCGACTGGGACTACGCACTCTCACCCGGTATCAAAAAATACCTCGGTTCCATGCCCCTCGAACTCGGCGGCGTCTCAAACATGGGCGGCATCACTTTCGCCGCCTCCACCTCCATCGGTAAAGTCATTGCCATCGACGACGCTTCTGCCCGCGCTGTCTGGTCAAAAGATTTCGATATGCCGGTTACCGCAGGCCCGATCGCCATCGATAATGCCATTTACATCGCGCTGAGTAACGGCTCCATCCATAAACTTAACGCTAAAAACGGCGACATACTCTGGTCTTATGACACCGGCGTCGCCATCGAACATGGCCTGTCCGTTAACAACGGCATCGTCGCTTGTATCAACGCTAACAACCGCGCTTTTGCTCTCGACGCCAATACAGGAGCCCTCAAATGGCGAAAAGAACGGCCTAAATCTCAGGAATTTTCCATGTACGGTCAGGCCGCTCCGCTCATCCATAATGATATCGTCTATATCGGATTCTCCGACGGGTTCCTCGTCGCCTATTCCGCCCTCAATGGAACTGCTCTCTGGTCACGAGAACTCGCCCCTGAAGCACGTTTTAAAGACCTCGACGTCACTCCCGTTATCGTCGATAACCTCCTCTTTACCGCCACTTCCTCCGGCGGCCTCTACGCACTTTCCGCCGACGACGGACACACAATCTGGCAGCGCGATATCTTCGGTATCAGCTCCATTCAGGCTTTTCAGGACAGCATTTACCTCGCTTCTCAGTCCGGTATCTTCAGAATTAAACGAACAACCGGCGAAACCGTCTGGCAGAATATCATCCAGAAAAATGCCCTGATTTCCCCGATTTCCCTCGGTAAAAATGCCATCTATGCCTCGGTTCAGAAATACGGCCTCGTTATCCTCAACCGGGTTGACGGCAAACTGCTTCACAACATCGACATGGGCTCTGATTTTACCTCAGCCCCAAGCCTCTCCCCCGGCGTCCTGACAACTTTTTCTAATCACGCCTCGATATACCGCTTCTTTGTCGATGACGTTCCCGCCGGTTAATCGCTTTTCTTCTTGCGCGGCCTTTTGAGGCCGCGTCTTTTTTTCCGCTTTTCACCCAACACGCCTTTGCCCCTCTTTTGGCTTTTCAAAAGGATTCGTCAATGAACACTCTCAATCTCACCATCGGTTCACGCCCTATCTCCTTTGAAACCGGCCTCTGGGCACCGCAGACAAATGCCAGTGTCGTACTGCGATGCGGAAAAGCCGTCCTGCTCGTCACAGTCGCCGCCGGCGCCGACAATCCGGAACAGGATTTCTTCCCGCTTACCGTCGAATACCGCGAAAGATTTGCCGGCGCAGGCCATTTTCCTACCGGCGCAGGACGCCGCGAACTTCGCAGCAGCGACGCCGAAACCCTCTCCAGCCGACTCAATGACCGCAGCCTTCGCCCCCTCTTCCCAAAAGGTTACCGACGCGAAACAATCGTCACAATCATGGCTTTTTCCGGTGACGAAGATCTCGACATGCCAACCGTGGCCATGAACGCCGCAAGCCTCGCCCTCATGATCAGCGACATCCCCTGGGACGGCCCAGTCGCCGGACTTCGCATCGTCCGAAAAGACGGCGTCTTCATCCCCTTCCCAACCCGTGAACAAACCGACGGTTCCGACATGAATTTCGTCATCAGTGTCGCCCCGACCGGCGTCATTATGGTCGAAGGCGGCGCCAGCGAAGTCTCCGAAGATGACCTCATCGCATGCATGGATTTCGCTACCGAAACGGCTCAGCCAATTCTCGAAGCACAACGTGCCTTCGCACGCGAATGCGGAAAAGAAAAAATGCCGCTCGTCCTGCCTGAACCAGACCCCGACGAACTTCTCGACATCCTCAACAGTGCCGTTCCGGCCATCCAGGATGCCCTCCATCTGGGCGGTAAATGGGACAGAACAAACGCCCTCTCGGCCGCCAAATCTGACGTCATCACTCGAATTAAAGCCAGATCGGAAGAACTCGGTTCCGCCTTCTCGAATACTCACTGGGCCGATGCTTTTGAAAATATCGTTCGCGACAACGCGCGCGCAAATATCCTCAACGGACAACGCTTCGACGGACGCCGTCTCGATCAGGTCAGACCCCTTCAAAGCCAGGTCGGCGTTCTTCCCGGCGCTCACGGCTCTTCCTTCTTCTGCCGAGGCCTCACTCAGTCCCTCTCGACGTGCACTCTTGGCGGCACCCGCGATGCCCTCCGACTCGACGATATGTTCGGCTCCCGCGACTGCAATTTCTTCCTGCACTACAACTTCCCGCCCTATTCCGTCGGCGAAGCAAAGGGACAAAAAACACCCGGCCGGCGCGAAATCGGACACGGTATGCTCGCTCAGCGCGCTCTGAGTGCCGTCATTCCTCCTCTCTCCGAATTCCCATACACAATCCGTCTCGTCAGTGACATCCTTTCCAGTGACGGCTCCTCCTCCATGGCCACCGTTTGCGCCGGATGCCTCGCCCTTATGGACGCCGGCGTCCCCATCAAAGCTCCCGTCACAGGCATCGCCATGGGCCTCATCTCCGAAGGCGACAGACACGCCGTGCTCACTGACATCGTCGGCGATGAAGACCACCTCGGTGATATGGACTTCAAAGTCTGCGGCACAAAACACGGCGTTACCGCCCTCCAAATGGACCTCAAAATCGAAGGACTCTCTCGCGATACCATGAAACAGGCCCTGCTTCAGGCTAAACAGGCACGCCATTTCATCATGGATCACATCCTTAAAACCCTCCCGGCTACCCGTTCACATCTCGCCGCTCATGCCCCTAAAATCGAACAGCTCTCCGTCCGAAAAGCCGTCATCGGCGACATCATCGGTTCCGGCGGCTCAAACATCCGCGCCCTCATGGCTCAAACTCAGACCCAAATCGACATCGATGACAACGGCATCGTCCGAATTGCCGGCACCGACGAGGCCGGAATGCAGGCCGCAAAAATCGCCATCATGGCTAAAAATCGACGCTTCGCTGTCGGTGACGTCGTCCAGGCATACGTCCTCTTCGTCAAGGCTCCATTCGTTCGCGTCGAACTCATGCCAAACATGGAAGCTTCCCTCCATTTCAACGATATTCAGGCCGACGGCGGATTCATCGAAGACCGTTTCAAACCCGGTGACACCATCGCCGTTCGAATCCTCGGCACCGATGATCGAGGCAATATCAAAATCACTCAGGCAAATTAAACCCTCTGTTTTTCCTGTTTTTGCCCGGGCTACGGCTATTCCGGCTTTCAGCCGGAATACGCCACAGCATTCGGGCTATGATGACGCTGCGCGTCCTCATACGCCCTTCCGGCGCTCCCTATTTCGCCTCCGGCTCAATACACTCGCGCCCCTTGTTTGGATATATCCTCTCTCCAGCTAACAAATATTCAAACAGAATTTCCCTGAGTTTTGGCCGGACACCCCCGTGAACCATTTGTTCAGTGGCTTGCACACAAGAATATTTCATTGTCATCAACGCACACAACTGCATAATATTCTCTTTCTCATTATAAACATTGCATAACATATATATAAATCGGCGAGTGTATTGGCGAATTCGCCAATAACTCGACGCAGGCCCGACGTATCGCAAGGCGATAGACGGGCTACACAATTTCAACAATATAAAATTATATTCATCTTTTTTTATGACATACACCTTGAATTTACCACATTATTTTCGCTATTCTTCGCCCCGTTTTTTGCGTTCGGAAAACATTCTGACCGCTTTTTTCTTCTTTCAACCTAATACGAGATTATCATGGCAGAAAACAAATCCGGTTATTCGTGGAAATTCTGTACAATTGGCGGCGTTACTCGCGTCAAAATTTCATCGGGAAAAGACATCGCACATCTGGGCGAACTCGACCAGAAACTCTGGACAGTTTTGAGCTGTCCCGTCGTCGGACTCGAATTCGATGAAAAAACTCTGGCTTTGATGGACACAAACAATGACGGAAAAATCCGTGTCAACGAAGTCATCGCCGCCGCTGAATGGCTGACAGGCGCCATCAAGAATCCAGACCTTCTGCTCAAACAGAGTGACACCATTAAACTCGCCGATTTCAACCAGGATAATCCAGAAGGCTTGAAACTTCACAATTCTGCCAAACAGATTCTCTCCAATCTTGGCATTGAGAAAGACGAAATCACCCTCGCACAAGCCAGTGACAGCGTCGCCATTTTTGCCCAAACCGCTCTCAACGGCGACGGCATTATCACTGAACAGTCCACTGATGACGCCGATCTCAAAGACGTCATTGCATCGGCCATCGCAACCGTTGGCTCCGTCACGGACAGAAGCGGCCTGGCCGGCATCAACAGCGAACTTCTCGACAGTTTCTATGCTGCCTGCCCCGACTACAAACCCTGGAAAGACGCCGGAACTTCCGATCTCTTCGTTTTCGGTGACAGCACCGCTGACGCTCTCGATGCCTGCAACGCCATCAAAGCAAAAGTGGCTGACTATTTCATGCGCTGCAAACTCGCCGCTTTCAACACGGAAAGTGCTGCCGCTCTCGACATTTCCGCCGAACGCATCGGACAAATCAGTGCAAAAGCTCTCGACACATGCAACGACGAAATTTCCGCTTATCCCATCGCTCGCGTCACCGGAAAATCCGAGCTCTCGCTTGACCTCGCTGGCATCAACCCCGCATGGCAGGCCGCTTTTAGCAAAGTCAAATCCCTCGTTCTCGATAAAGAACTCCCAGGCGCTACGCTCATGAACGAAGCCCAGTGGAATGCCATTCTCGACAAATTCTCTGCCTATACCGCCTGGAACGGCGCCAAAGCCGGTGCCTCTGTCGAATCCCTCGGCCTTGAAAAAGTGAACGCCATCCTCGCAGCTGACAAAAAAGCCGCTCTCGCCGAAATCATTGACAAGGACAAAGCACTCGAAGCCGAATCCACTGCCATCGATGCCGTCGAAAAATTCCTCCGCTACTACAAAAACTTTTACAAACTCCTCAAAAACTTCGTCACGCTCACAGACTTCTATTCACGTGACCCGCAAAATCTCGCCGTTTTCCAGGCCGGTACCCTTTTCATCGACCAGAGAAGCACCGAAATGTGCATCAAAGTCGCCGATATGGGAAAACAGGGCGAAGTCAGCGACTTGAGCGGAATGTACATTCTGTACTGCGACTGCACGTCCAAAGTCCTCAACAAGACAATGACGATTGCCGCCGTGCTCACCGACGGTGACGTCGATAATCTCCGTCCAGGCAAAAACGCCGTCTTCTATGACAGAGACGGAAATGACTGGGATGCCGTCGTGACCAAAATTCTTGACAACCCCCTGAGCGTTCGTCAGGCCTTCTGGTCTCCATACCGAAAACTCGGACGCCTCATTTCCGAACGTATCGACAAAGCCGCTTCTGAAAAAAGCTCAAAGGTCGACGCCGATATTCTCGATAAAGCCAACACAACGGAAATCCCCACGACCCAGGAAGGCGCCGCCGCTGCCAAAGACAAAACACCTGTCTCGGGCTTCGACATCG
Source organism: Myxococcota bacterium (assembly GCA_045599245.1). GTDB lineage: Bacteria > Myxococcota_A > Bradymonadia > UBA4248 > UBA4248 > UBA4248. Next base: position 9,979 of record JAZRVP010000077.1, on the reverse strand, counting down.
CCAAATTTGCTGGCATTTTCGCCGCCATCGGCCTCGCCATTGGCTTTGTCATTGACGCATGCACGGCTCTGGCAAAAGGCGTCATGGCACACTGGTACGTTGCGCCTGTGCTCATTCTCGTCATTCTGATCCTCGTCTCCGGTCCTTCGATGTTCATCGCCTGGCGAAAACTCCGTCGACGCAATCTCGCCCCTGTCCTCAATGCCAACGGATGGGCAATCAACTCCAGAATCATCGTCAATATTCCCTTCGGACAAACCTTCACCAAACTCGCGAAGTATCCTCACGTCGATCTCGAAGATCCGTTCGCGCCAAAGAAAATGTCCTTCCTCACAAAATTCCTCATTTTCCTCGCCATTGTCGGCGTCATTCTCGCCATTTTCTATTTCACAGGTCACTGGGATATCATCTCAAATGGCTGGGATGCATTCAAGAACGCATTGTCACCGGAAGCTCCGGCACCTGATCCCGCTGCTGTTCCTGCCGATGCCGCCGCCGATGCTGCCGCCGCTGCACCTGCCGCCGATGCTGCCGCTGCCGCACCTGCCGCTGCCGCACCTGCTGCTGAATAATTCTTCCTGTCTTATGGAAAACGTGCCTATGCTTTCGGCATACGGCACGTCAAAGCCGCTATGCCAAAGGCATACGCGGCTTTTTTTGATTTGGCACTCTTCACAAACCTCGGCATCGCTCTTCACCGCTATGCCAATCTCAATAATTCATCAAATCGAGCCCTCGTTTGTGCTATAATTCACTCCGACTGTTTTTGAAAAACAGCTCGATGGTTTTATACGCACAAAAACCTTGTATTTTTGCGGCAATGAGCTTCCATTCCGCTCGACACTCGATCTCTTTTCTATCTATTCCCCCTTAACAATCTCAACATGATGCAGTTTCATCGTTCATTCATTTCGATTGCAGCCGGTCTGTTTTCTGCCGGTTTTCTTTGTTTTTCATCTTCAGCTTTTGCTCAGGAAGACTGTGACGGACTCGGTGACAACCCGAACTGGAACTCAACCATTCAGGAAATTGCAAAAGACATTCAGCTCGGACGATATCAGAAAGCCAATGTTTCAGCCGTTCAATTGAGCCAGATTTGCTCAGAATCGCCCGTTTTAAACTACCTGCGCGGCAAAATAGCCGAAGGCATGAAAGACCGAATTCAGGCCATTCGATACTATCAGACTGCCTCGGAAGCCATTGGCGAATTTATCATCAGCCCGGAACTATCGCGAAAAATCTGGTACGCCAGGTACGAAGCCGAACACCCGGAACGAACCGGAAGTTCCGTTGAAAGCATTCAGAACGAAAACAAATCTCTGCTCGATGACAAACAACTCCTCATCGATCAAAATAAAAATCTCGAAAACCGCGCCCAGCTTATGCAAGACCGCGTCGAACTGCTCAAAGACAACACGGAATCTCTTAAAGAAGAAAAAAAATCGCTTCAGGAAGAAAACAAAATGCTCCTTTCTCGCACCGAAACTGTTTGCCGAGACAGACAGCTCGTTGCCGAGTCAAAAACGAATTATACCAATATGTGGATTGGAGCCAGCGTCGGCATCGTCGGATTGGCCGTTCTTGGCACAGGACTCGGTCTTGCTTTGAACTACGATTCCGTAAAAAACAAGGTCAATTCGGAAGGTAAAAAAGTGGCCGTTCTCAGTCCGATTTATTCAACTGGATGGGCCTTGTTTGGTGTCGGAACAACAATGACTGTCATCGGAACCATCATGACCGGTATTTATGGCTACCGATATTCCCAGTCAAAATCAGCAAACTCCTATTCTTTTTCTATCACACCGACACAGGTTGCCTTCGGCATGACATTCTAATCAAAAGGAATTAATAATATGAAAAAATACATTCTCACACTTGCCATGATGTCCTGCCTGTTACTCAATGCCTGTGAATCGGAATCCGTTTTGGATGATGGCTGTCAGATCGGTGTTTATACATGTGTCAACAATATTTCCTATATTTGCAAAGACGTCGGCGATGGAAAAACACAAACAACTCAAGTTGAAACCTGTATTAATGGATGCAAAGATGACGGAACTTGTATAAAAATTGATTGTGAAATTGGAAAATATAAATGTGAAAACAATACATCCTATATTTGTGAACAGGCAAATGACAGTTCGCCTCGATGGAGTGAAATTGCAAACTGCAAAAACGGCTGCACCGCTGACGGTCAATGTATAAAAGACGACGACAAATGCGTTGTAGGTAATTTTCAGTGCAAAAACACCATCTCATTCGAATGCAGACAGATGGATGACAACACGACGCGATGGCTCGAAAAAGCCACGTGTGAAACCGGATGCGGCCCTGATGGAAAATGTCTTGCCGGCGGCGACGACTGCACCGAAAATGATACCAAATGCACCAATAATGAAGTCCAAATCTGTAAATGGAAAAATCCCGATGACACTCAAAATTCAAAAGTCATGAAATGGGAATCACTCACACAGTGCGGTGAAGAAGGCTGTGCATCCGACGGGAAAAAATGTGCTGCACTCTACTCAACGGATACTTCAAAACTTACCCTCGAATTTGAGTCGGAAAACACCGTAACCATTAAATATTTGGAACACAACGGCGAATCTGTTAATCCGCCTTCTGATATTAAATTGGTTGAATATGACTGCTCTGTTCTCAACGAAACATGCAACTACAAAACAGGCGAAATCATCCGTGATCCCGATGAATTATGCACTGAAGGTGTAAAGTTTAATAAAGATACCGATTACAAGAACGGAATCATTACCCTGTCGATTGAAACAACCGATTTGCAAAGCTGTATCGAGGCTTCATCTGGCTTTGATGATGAACACCATATCGCTCTCGTCATTATCAACGACGACGGCACAGAACTCGTCATTCCCGTCACCATTTCTAACATCGTTCTTGATAACAATAACAACAACAAACTCGACAAATTCGATATTGTCAAAGATGAACCCTGGGATGCCGATATTTCCTGTCGCACAGATGCTGACTGTCAAACACTCGTCGGTGGCGACATCATCCTTCCAGATGGCTTCACAAAAGAAAATGTTTTCTGCAACAGCACTCTCAACTATGCTTGTGACACCAAATGTTTGAATAATTCTCAATGTCTCGACGGATATATCTGTAGAAATGACGGCCGATGTGTTATTGATGAATTTATTGTCGTAATTTCGGTTAATGCTCAGGAAAAAATTACTTTAAACCTCAGCTGTTACGACAAATCCAAAGGTGCCATGACCGTCACTTTTGGTGATGGAACGGACACGGAACGCATTGTTTGTCCCAATGATGGCTCTTCAATAACCGTTGAACACATCTATAACAAATCCGCTGATTATCCCGTTTCCATAACGAATCTCGATACATTTAATCCCAATTGCACTACATCCCCTGTTTCAACTCAGAAAATTTATCGCATTACTCAGTTTGGAAACACAATTCCAGGCAGTTTCAAAAATTGTCAGAAAATTTACATTGAACAAAACGACATTCCCGATGCATCGCGTCTGACCAACCTGGACAGTATGTTTGAAAATACACTATTCTCAGATCTGATTTCAAATTGGGATGTTTCAAATGTGACTTCGATGAAAGCAATGTTTAAAAACAATCAGATTTATGCCCAGACATTAGCCAAATGGAATGTTTCAAATGTGACTGATATGAGTGAAATGTTTTCAGACGCGAGCTTATTTAATAGAAACGATCTGGATAAATGGGATGTTTCTCATGTCACCAATTTCACGAATATGTTTAAAGGTTCCGCAATCTCAAAAGACGCTTTCTGCAAAATCATGACAGAATGGAACAAAATCATCCCCGACAGCATCTTAAAAAACTTCGGTCTCTCGTATTCCTGCGATGAATGAACATCTCCATGAGGGAACCGCTTGCCGAGGATTTTCGCCATCCTGTGAATGTCGAAAACCACAGAGCCCAGTGAGCAAATGAAATGAACGGCCAGTCGCGGCGTTGTGCACAACGCCTCGTCCAACAGGCTCGGGAAACGAAGTGCATTTCATATTGCGAACTGAGGACAGGGGCAGAGCCCCAGCGAGGTTCGGGGCAGAGCCCCGTAAAAAATATTGGCGTTTTATTTATTTTTACTGAAACTGTTTCCAGCCGCCCAAACCATCGTCCGGAGTGCTGTTCGTCAAATGATAGACGGCTCTGCGGTTGGCTTGATTTTCGGTATTATCCGGTGTGTGTTCAAAGAGTGCCCGTTCACCGACACCGCGATAATAAATGGGAATCTTCAGCCCGTGTTTTGCAAACCAGCCTGCTATGGCTTTGGCTCGATTCATACTGAGTTTGTCGTTGTCCGCCATTGACCCAACGGTGTCCGTATGTCCGGTGATATATAATTTAACCGCAACCTTATCGAATTTTTCAATCTTATCTTTGATATCCTGAAGCGGTTCAACCAGATATTGTTCCTGATCCTTGCGAATATTGTATTTATTCGTGTCAAAAACGACATCGGTATGGGCAATGACAAAGGACGCGATCGTTGCCGACGCCCAATTATTGGCATCATTGAGAATTTTTATTTCAAGAACGCTCGGGGTTTTCTCCGACGGCGTCCAGCCCAGTCGGTAATTTTTAACACTGCCGACTTCTTTATCCACCGAATCAATGATCGAGGCATCTTCGGCATAAACATTAAGTGTTACACGTCTGAAAGGTGCGGAAGCCTTCAAGAGAACATGATCCGTTTTGGGCGTCAGTGAACCGATTTCATTCAAATCAACATCAAGGGAAATTGGCGTTTTGGCAGCTGCCCCCGAACGAATGACGTGCATATTGCGAGCAGTGTACTCAGACATGCCGCTTTTAGCTTTTATCGTTACACGGCAGTTGAATTCACCCTGTCCCTGGTTCCATTCAATCTTCTCTGTCGAGCCTTTTTTTATGATGTTGTAATGGCGTTGAATGACAGTCGGCGCACACATCTCGACCGCAACATCGACATTCGTGATGTCACTGTTTGCTATAATACGAATCCATGCCGGCTGATCGACGCCATGGGTTCCGACAACTTCATAGCGAAATGCCCCCGGATCCTGTGCCATCGCCATCGGCATAAAAAAGCAAAAAGCTCCGCACAACAATAGTCCCTGAAGACATTTTTTAATAAAATGGTGTCTCATTCTGACAACTCCCTTCTGATTTCATTTCGTTTCAGGATATGAGCCACGTCTGGCCAAAACCATCGTGGATAAATCCAGAGAATTTCGTTGCCCTCATATCACATTTTTTTGTCGCCGACAAAGGCGACGTCCAACAACACGCAAATTTCAGACCACTTTTCATATTGCGAACAAAAGAAAGGCCCCTCTAAACAAGTAACCTTTAATCCGCCCATCCCCCGGTAAAATCTGATTAAAAAATATTATTAGGCAGCATTTGACGAGAGCCGGGTTGGGCCCCGGCGAGGAATCAATGATTAGGCTGCCCAAAAAGCTTATACCAACTAAAATTATTGCGAATTCTTAAGGGCTCAACCCTTAAGCGGGGGGCCGAGGATTTTCGCCATCCAGTGAATGGCGAAAACCACAGAGCCCAGTGAGCAAATGAAATGAACGGCCAGTCGAGGCGTTGTGCACAACGCCTCGACCAACAGGCTCGGGAAACGAAATTCATTTCATATTGCGAACTGAGGACAGGGGCAGAGCCCCAGCGGGGGTTCGGGGCAGAGCCCCGGACGAACAATAACCTGAAAAGCAACGTTATTTGGCCGCTTCTTTGACAAATTTTGTTATCAAATCAATCACATCGGGAACGACGTGTGACGCAACGGCATATTCATCAACATATTTCTGGCGTTTGTCCCCCGTTGCTTTGACCGGCAGGAACAAATGACTCGCATTTTCAATCAAATGACACTGAATATTGTCGTGTTTCTGTGCGGCTTCCTGCCAGACCGGATACTCCAGTTCCGCATAAACCTGGACGTCTTTATCTCCCTGCAGAACAAGAACCGGCATCTTAACCTCATCGATATATTTCATGCCGAGATACTTGTTCATGCTCTTCCAAAATTTTCCTGGCAATCCCATGCGAACTTCGTCATCCGGCATCTGAGCATCCAATGTCGAGAGCTTTTTATTATCTTCTTCAAGCTCGGATAACTTTTTATCGCGTGTTGCGCCTTCAAATGTCTCTGAATAAGCAACAGAAAGCTGTTTATATAGAACATCATTCATCCCGCGAAGTGTTCCGGCCATTGAAATGACGCCCGTCAATTCAGGATGGGCTGATGCAATATAGGGAACAAGTGAGGCACCAAGGCTGTGTCCAAGGACAAAAATCTTCTGATTATCGACACCCGTTTTGTGCTGCATCAGCTCAATCGCAGCACCAACATCATCGAGTACATGTGTTTTGAGATCACCCGTCAAATCAACACCAATCGTTTCAGAATGCGCAAAACACCGCTTATTATATCGAAGAACCGCAATGCCGTTATCGGCCAAATCATGAGCTATATCCTTAAACGGATGATTGGGGCCCAGAGTTTCATTCATATCATTACAGCCGCTGCCGTGAACGAGAATGACAACCGGCGGTTTCTCTACATTTTTCGGCAAAGTCAAAAGTCCCTCGTTGGGATATTTCTCATCCGATATGACGAGAATTTCCGTTTCCGCCCATTTTTCTGACGTTTCCGGCAAAAATTCTGACTTTTTCGCTTCAGCCTGAACACCACTTTTTTGACCGTTATTCAGCTGATAGTTGTAATAAAATGCTTTGAATTTTCCGTCAGGAACAAATTCAATATCGAGTTTCAATGTTCCATTTTCATGCTGAGCTGAATACACATACCAGTTTTCCTTATCACCTTTGGTAATGTCATTAATGGTGATAAGACGGCCAATCGGCTCAACCTGTTCTCGCCATTTGTTCAGCTCTTCCTCAGAAGTTTTTCCCACTCTCATGTCACCAAATGTCTGCCAGTCTTTCTGTCTGAATGCTTTGGCTATTTTTAGAACATCATCAATGTGATCGAATTGATCCGACTCAAGCAGGTCTTTATTGAGAGGAACATAATAAAAACCATTCAGCTTGTTCTTTTTGTTCCAGGAAAATGTAAACTGAACCAGACGATTCTTAAAAACTACAACGCTTTGAATGACGAGATGTCCGTCCTTGATGATCGGAAGATAATATAAAACTTTTTCATACGTCCCGGACGGTGAAATCGCATCTTTCCAGATTTCAACAAGTGTGTCGTCGTCAAACGCTTTTTTGACTTTTGATGCACACAGCTCTCTCAACGGCTCCCATCTTTGCGCCCGAAAACGCTGAATGACGAGTTCCGACTGTTCCAGAGCAACATCGACGTCTGGAATCTCGGAATAAGCCCCCGCATCAACAGCCGAAACATCGGCTGCCGTTTCTCCGGCCGGCTGATTTCCGGCGCATCCCATAAACAAAAAGCAACTGGCTAAAATGACAGAACTTATGACGTTTTTTACCATCTTTCCATTTCTCCTCTATTTCAAACCACGTCGAATCAACAGCGGTTCCGATGACGGATCACGGCCTGCAAAGGCACGATAAAGCTTCATCGAATCATCACTATACCCTTTGGACAGGACATGTTTTCTCAACCGATCTCCCGTCTCACGGCTCAACCCATGTTCCTTGAACCAGGCTTCTGCATCGGCATCCAGCACCTCTGCCCACATATACGAATAATATCCAGCCTCGTATCCGCTCACAAAAATATGGTTGAAGTATGCCGTCCGATATCTCGGTACAACGGCATCAAGGCCGGCTTGTGACAGAAGCTCTTTTTCGGTTTCGAGCAGCTTTGCGGCATCCAGCTTTTGAATTTCTTCCAGTGAAAGCTGATGCCACTTTTGATCGAGGACGGCTGCCGCAAGATGTTCCATCGTCATGTACCCCTGATTAAACTGTCCGGCGGCAATGACTTTGTCCACGAGTTCCGTCGGAAGCTTTTCACCCGTCCGGTAATGAACGGCATAATTCTGCAGAATTTCTGGCCACACCGCCCAAATCTCATTGAACTGCGAAGGAAATTCGACAAAATCACGGGGCACCCTTGTGCCGCCAAATCGCGGATATTTGACATCAGAAAACATCGCATGAAGCGCATGTCCAAACTCATGAAATACCGTCGTGACTTCATCAAATGTCAGAAGTGTCGGTTCGCCTTCCGACGGTTTAGCAATATTGATTTGATTGATCACGATTGGTTTTTTGCCCGTCAACGCCGACTGAACGGCAAAATCGCTCTTCCAGGCTCCGCCCCGTTTTGACGAACGCGCATAATAATCACCGACAAACAGCGCCAGCGGCGTTCCATCGGCATCAAACACTTCAAACACTTTCACATCCGGATCATAAACCGGAATATCGGGACGTTCTTTGAACGTCACGCCGTAGAGCTGACCTGCCACATAAAACACCCCGTCACGAATGACGTGATTAAGCTCAAAATAAGGTTTCAGTGCGGCGTCATCGAGATCATACTTCTGTTTCCGAAGCTGTTCAGAATAATAAAACCAGTCGTGATCGTCGATCGCAATGCCGGCATTATGGCTGTCCGCCAGAGCCTGAAGTTCGGCCTTTTCGCGTTCATAACTGGCCCTGGCAGGTGCAATCATGCTCTTTTGCATCTGATTGACGGCATCAACGGTTCCGGCCACCTTATCTTCCACCGAAAACTCGGCATAGCTGTTAAATCCAAGAAGCCGCGCCCGTTCAGCGCGAAGCGCCAGTATCTTGACGGCATTTTCTCGATTGTCCGCCCCGTTTGAACGCATGCCTCGCGTCACCGACGCGTCATGAACCCGTTTGCGAAGCTCCCGATTTTTCATCGTTTTAAGAACGGGCTGTATCGATGTATTTGTCAGCGCAATCAGATACTTGCCTTCCATCCCGCGTTCGGCTGCCAGGGCCTTTGCCGACTGAATTTGTGCCTCCGACAGTCCGTCCAGTTCCGAAGCATCCTCAACGACAACCGCCGAATCATTCATTTCAGAAAGAATATTCTGACCGTACTGCGTCGTGAGTGACGCCAGCTCTTCATTGATGGCCTTAAAACGCTCTTTCTTTTCGGCCGACAGCATCGCGCCGCCCCGTACAAATTCACGCTCATATTCCTCGATGAGCCGAACCGACTCGATATCCAGCCCCAATGTTTCGCGCTTCTCATATAAGGCATGAATGCGCCCAAACAGCTTCTCATTCAAATGAATGGTGTCAGAAAGTGCGGCCAGACGCGGCGCAAGACTCTTTTGTATCGACTTGATTTCGTCATTCGTACAGCTTCCCGCTGCATTCGAAAAATACGGATAAACACGGCTAAACAAAGCCCCGCTCTTTTCCAGAGGAACCATCGTGTTCTCAAACGTCGGATCATCCGTCTGGTTCGCAATCTGTTCTATTTCTTCCAGTTCCTGAGCCATTCCGGCTTCAATGGCCGGCAAATAATGCTCAACCCTCACCTTGGAAAAATCAACAATGCCATACGGCAGTTCACTCTCGCGAGCAAAAGGATTGGAATCATCCAGCTGTGTCTTATGCATAAAAACTAACTCCGCCCTCTGCGGCTCCGCATTCTGTACAACCGTCTGAGACGCACTGCATCCCATCAATACCCCCACAACCAGCCACGCAAATACTACAGCTTTTTTCATCCAGTTCTCCATAATTATTAACAGCTTTAAAAGCTGACAAGAAACACATCCCCCTTTAACACACACTTATCCCAATGACCAACAATCATTTTTGACACTTTTATTCACAATATCCTCATCATGTCACCTTGTTTATATATATTCAACACACAACGATATTATATATAATATTATATTTTATAAGAACGCAGGCTATGGCCTTCGGCCATACACCGCGCATTTTTCGGCCTATGCCCTTTGGGCATACGGCCTTTTGCGCGAGGCTATTTCCCAGTCGAGGCGTTGTGCACAACGCC
>JAZRVP010000076.1:0-22100 GCA_045599245.1 Myxococcota bacterium | reverse complement strand
TCAGTCCTTTGGTGGGGGGCCGAGGATTTTCGCCATCCAGTGAATGGCGAAAACCACAGAGCCCAGTGAGCAAATGAAATGTTACCTAATCTTCCCCTTCGCCTTAATGGAGAGGGGAAACGTCACGTAGTGACTAAGGGGTGAGGCAAGCTCGGGAAACGAAGTGCATTTCATATTGCGAACTGAGGAAAGGCCAAAGCCCCAAATAACATTTTATTCAGACATTCCCTAATCCCCGGCAGAAAGTCAAAAAATAAGCAGAAAATTTTGAAATCGGTCTGCGATTTATCTATGCTATTTTCTCGGAAATATTTCAGCAATTGAAATATTTTCGTCTTTTTTTATGTTTTTTTACCCCAAAAAGGAGATTCCGAATGAAGCGTTTTTTAGTCATTTTTCTTGCCGCCACTCTGTCTTTTTGCAGCTTCACAGCTTGTAGTGATGATGACGACTCAAATGACAATCCCCCGAAAGAAAGCGTTTGTAAAACCCAGAGTTGCAAAATTGAACTTGGTCTGTCTGGGCTCTCCATTATCCCCGATAAAAAGTTTGTAGAAGGTGAAATTTCCTCCACAGACACGGACGAAAACCAGGTCGCTTATTATAAGAGCGATGAAACGACCCTCGATTTCGACGTTTACGAATGGAAAAAAGCTGACGGTGAAACTCTTGCTTCCGCTGCCGCTGAAGAAGCTAAAGACTTTGGCAATGCAGAAGTAAAAACCACCAAAATCAACGATTTGGATATTGCCTATTACTACGCAAAAGAAGAGAACGATGGCAAAACCTACGACACCGTGACATACATCATTGACAACGGTGAATATTTCGTTGAACTCGTTTTCTGGCTTGACGGTGACAATGCTAAGGCTGAAGCTGAAGCCATCCTCAACACACTCGCTAAAGATCCGAATAAAGTTGTTGTAACTGAAGGCAATGAAATCTCACTCGGGCTCTCCGGCCTCACATTAACCCCCGATAAAAAGTATGTAAAAGGCGAAATTTCCACCACAGACACAGATGAAAGCCAGGTCGCTTATTATAAGAGTGATGACTCTCTCGTCGACTTCGACGTGTACGAATGGAAAAAATCTGACGGTGAAACTCTTGCTTCCGTTGCCGAAGCAGAAGTCAAAGATTTCGAAAATGCAGAAGTTAAGACCACCAAAATCAACGATTTGGATGTAGCTTACTACTACGCAAAAGAAGAGAACGATGGCAAAGAATACGATACCGTGACATACATCATTGATAACGGTGAATACTTCGTCGAACTCGTTTTCTGGCTTGACGGTGAAAATGCCCAGGACGAAGTTGATGCCATCCTCAACACACTCGCTAAAAAAAATTAATTCAGTTTTTATAAAAATTGAATAAACGGCACAACCGGAATTGTCACTCAGTTCCGGTTGTTTTGTTTTTATGACAGACTAATCTGTGATAAAATATCAAGTTAGCGTACTACCAGTTAGGTGTCGCTACAGAACCCGCATCATCGGGGATTCTGGTTTTGTTTAATGGAAAGGACATTGTAGAAAAAAGAGTGAGGTTCAATATGAAAAAAATTGTTTTAGGCTTGATATTATTCACTATTCTTCTGACGCCGCTATCCTGCTGCAAGCAAGAAGCTCAATCGGTCGACAAAAGCGCAGTTGTTCTCGACAATATCGCGCAGCGCAAGAGCGTCCGCAGCTTTACTGATGAAGTGGTCACTAAAGATCAGCTCGAAAAAATCGTCCGAGCAGGCATGGCAGCCCCGTCAGCCATCAACAAACAGCCCTGGGCATTTGTCGTCCTAACAGACAAATCCATGATGAACGCACTCGCTGAAAAACTTCCAAATGCCAAAATGCTTTCACAGGCGGCCGCTGCCATCGTCGTTTGCGGCGACATGAACAAGGCCATCGAAGGCGATGCCCGCGATTTCTGGATTCAGGATACATCGGCCGCAACTGAAAATATCCTTCTCGCGGTTGAAGCTATGGGCCTTGGTGCCGTCTGGACCGGCGCTTATCCCAATAAAGATAAAGTCGACATCATTCGGGATATGCTCAAGCTTCCTGACGAAATCATTCCACTCAATGTCATTCCCATTGGTCATCCATCAGGCGACGATCAGCCGAAAGACAAATGGATTCCCGAAAACGTTCATTGGGATAAATGGTAACTGACTTATTCGCGGGCTATTGACATTAGCCCGCACCAGCATTTTATCTCCTGAACATTTTTTTTATACACCCTGCATTTCATCCGGAGACTTTTCTACGGCTTTCTTATCAGCCTCTTGCATGATTGGGTTGTTCTTCGGACCATATTCATTGTCTTCATCTGAATCACAGAATATCAAAATCAGTGGAACACAAATTCCAAATACCGGTATCAGCGACCACCAGTAAACTCTGCCCGATCGTCCCGTGTCATGAAGTCTTAATATCGTTAATCGTATAAAAAATACAAGCATCACAATACAGACAATCCCGAAAAACACTATAAATACAATAGAACTTGGCTGTGTAAAGAAATCTCCCATTTCCGGAACATTTGTACTCGTCGGATTTAAATCCGCATCAATCGATGGATTAAAAATACCTGATGAAAACAAAGCTGACATCGCACTAAAAAAGTATACACAACCCTGCACCAGACAGATAATCATAGCAACCAGACTACAAAAGAAACCCAAAGCGACCGTCGAAAGTGCAAATTCTTTATAGTTCATGCGGCTATCAATCGGACGAACGAGATCCTTTACTGCTTTTTTTAAATCATTAAATGAAAATTCTTTTGCATTGCCACTGCCTTTTCCATATTCATTGTCTCCGACAGTATCTCCAAATGATAAGACCAATGGAATAATGGACAATCCCGCCAAAGAAAGCCAAAGCCAGTGACCGGATCTCCCCGTATCATGAAGCCGTCTTGCAAATAATGAAATCATTGAGACTGAACCAACTATTATTGCTGCAAATGAAACAACAAACAAAATCACGGTTCCTGCGCCAACGCCTCCATCTCCCGCAAAAACGCATCTCATGATACCAAGTGCTATAAATATATATACAATTAAAAAAACACAAGCTGTCCAAAGGGAAGCTAAATTAAAATCATCGTACGCCAATCGTCCTCGAAATGACGGAATGATATATTTTAGTGTACTATTGAGTTGATTAAATCCTGTCGCCATATATTTCTCCGTATTATTCCCCCGCTTTATTAAACTTATATCGTTTTTCTTTACATGTCCACATACAAATACTCTTTATTTCTGAGTTACGTTACTATTCAGCCAGGGTTAATTCACATATCTACTGAATATGGCAGAGTATTTCGCATTTTTTAGGCAGAAATTGACGAGAGCTGGGGGTGGCCAAGAAGGCAGGCGTCCGGTGGAATCCTCATTTTTTTAGATGGCATAAGCCTTTGGGGCTGACTAACCATGCTTCCCAGCCGCCCCCCAGCTTTCTCATTTGTTTCCTTAAAATATCGTTTTATTCAGAGGTTCCCTAAAATAGGTGTATAATTCATCCAATTATTACTTTTCTCTTACTTTTTAGATAATACATGCTCCTTGTTTGTTCAAACACTTCATCTCAAACACTAGATTTAAAGCCACTTTTACTCCTTTCATAGAGGTGGCACAAAATTCGCTCTTATCTCATGCTCATGAAATTTTGATAGAATTTCATTCTTATTCTGTTTCTATTTAGGAGTGTTCATGTTTTCTTCAAACAATTTGTTCATCGTTCTTCTTTCACTTTTTCTCCTTCTCGTTCCTTCTCTTGCATCAGCTCAAAGCAGTAATGGTACTGAAAATACAAACTCAGAATTCATTGATAATATAAATACATCCGAACCGGCTGTCGTAGATCGCGTTTGGATTGATCTCGCGTTTTGGGCTCTTTATGATGGTGTGACTTTTACCACCGGAATCATTCCCATCATTTCTGGAATTTCTTATGGAATTTCTTCCAGTTATAAAAATGAATTAGAAGATTCCACATATAACCACAGTTCCACGGAAGACGCATTATTATCGCTCGGAAGCATCATATTATTATCAACCACGATCATGCCTGCATTCGCAGTGAGAACCTCTGACAGAATCATGGGAGGACATGGAAGTATCGGCTGGACTTACGCTGGCTCTGTCATTGGCTCGGTTGCCGGCGCCGGTATCGGCGCAGTGGCCTTTCTCTTCAATGATATTGCCGGTATCTTTTCCACTACAATTTCCAGCCTCGTGTTTGGAATCGTTGGCGCCATTCTCGGGTATGAATTGACCGATAAAAAATATCGAGAATCTTCTCAAAATGCTATCTCAAACCTTCATCCTGTTATCGAATTCAGCGAAGATAAAAAGTTTTTTGGCTTCGGATTTAATTTCTAATTACTTTATTACATCAAAATCGATGAAGCACTGAACTAAATAGAATTGAAAGCACAAAGTGTGCGAGGGCTGGGGCGTTGCGGGGTATCCCCGCACTGGGGGTAGGCGCGTATTTGCGTTGCAAATAGCGCCGAAGGGGGCTCTGCCCCCTTACAAAGATATCAAATATCTTCTAAAAAAACAGAATCATTCATCATCAGAGACAATCAACAATGCCCCCATAAGTCGTGGATCCGGTTTCTTTACATTCACAGGCCACTGTTCTTCTACAAATGTACGAAGCTGATGCGCATATCTTGCCAAAGCCGTCACAACCGCATCATTGCTCGATGACTTAAAGAGCGTACGAATGTTATCCAGAGAAACGGCCTCCAAAACCGTCTCACGCGTCGGGATATTATCGACATCAAACACGCCCCAGGCCGGGTCAAGCCCAATCGCTCGACGCGTTAAAAACGTCACCGCAACATTGTCAAAATTGACATTCTCTACGCCGACAACGATCTCATTTGTATATGCCAGCAGCGAGATGTCGTCGCGATTCTTATGAAGTGCCTCGCCAAAGACGAGCTCTCGCGTTGCAACATCGGCAATCACCGCCGCACAAGACTGAATATCGCGAAGCGAAACAAACGGCGTCAATGACGAGGCCGCCGGTCTCGGACGATCCAGAAGCATCCCTTCGACTGCATCGCGCTGAGCCGTCGTCAACAGACTCATCTTCTGGTCTTCAATAATCGACAAATGACCGCGAGAAATCAGAATCTTTGCCTTGCGATGGAGCTCTTCAGTCAGGCTGTAACCCAATGAAAATAGCCGTCGAAGTGCAATATGCCGCAGAAGCCTTTCGGCCAAATCGTCATCATGCTCCGACGCATATTCCAGTCCCATGCTCACGTATGAAACCGCAAGAAGCATGCTCTCTTCAAACCCCTGATCTTCATGCGGTTGGAAGCCGTCAACCGTTGCAATCTGCTGGGCCATCGAAAGAAGCTGATAACGAATCGCCTCCAGATCCTGAACCCTTGTGAGTATCTTGCCAAAATAGCAGTCTGCCGCAGGAGATTCGTCGATCGCAGCAAGTGCACTATCGAGTTTCGACGTTGCATGAAACGCTTTTACATACAACTCACCAGAAACTTCATTGCGCATTCTTTTCGATTCCGCCTGGACATCGACATTGAAAAAGAGTGCTGCCGCTTCATCTTTTGGCATAAAGCCATATTCACGAATACGTTCCGTCCTGAAATGATAAGCCGTTTCCTCAAGGTCCGTCTCCATTTCAAAATGCATATTTTCAAGGGCAGACCAGGCTTTGTCAATGCCCAGCACGGCATACATCCGGTCGATAAGCTGCCGCAGCATTTCCGCCTTGTCCGAATCCTCCTGATAAGCTATCCAATACGTAAAATCCGGCGACTGCGCGACATTTTTTGACTCTTCATCCGGAATATCTACTTCGTCATTCTTGTCTTCAGAGACATATAAATGAACATTTCGATGAAGATAAAGTCCGAGAACTTCCGGATCGATTTCACTCCAGAACTCCTGAAACTTTTCATCGGGACACGCAAGCATCGCCTCAACCCAGGGCGTCAATTCATCGTCACGAAGCTCATCCCCGCGCCATATATCGAGGTCAAGGCACATCTGAAACTGTTCGCCGCTTGCATATTCCAGAAGCATCATCGCATCGCCCGGCCCAACTGCATGGTACAAATCATAAAACTCAATGGGATCGAGCGCCTGAACGGCCGCCGAAGTATCCTGACACTCCAGCAGCGCCTCCATCCGATCGCGCGGTTTCTTAGCCATTGACGCACGATCATCGAGATGAAACAGACTGCAGAACACATTGTCTTTCATATTTTTTCCTTTATATTTCAACTAAACTGTCAATATATATTTATATATATTATTGACCATTATTTACTTATTTTCAAAATGAGCGCCATCAGAGCCTGACACGACTCCTCATACGACAGTTCGGATGTATCGAGAACTACGGCATCTTCACACTTGATAAGCGGCGAACACTCGCGATGAAATTCCGTCTCATCGCGCATCTCGATCTGCTTGACAACTTCATCAAAATTGAAATGTTCGCCTCGTGCCTCAAACTCTTTCATGCGTCTTCGCGCCCGCGCCTCGGCTGTTGCCGTATAATACACCTTCAAATCGGCATCCGGAAACACCACTGACCCGATATCCCGCCCCTCGACAATCGAATTCGTCGAATGTCCAAGCCGCCGCTGTATTCCCAAAAGTTCTGCACGAACTTCGGCCATCGGTGAAACATGATTAACACACTGTGTCATTTCAAATGTGCGAATTGCCGTCGTAACATCGCGATCTCCAATCATGACGCGCTGTCCTTTGGCATCGGCCACAAAACGAATATCAATTGTTCTGGCGATTTCTCCGCACGCTGCCGGATCGGTATCAACGCCTCGTTCCATCGCGACAAGCGCAACACATCGATATATCGCCCCTGTATCGAGAAGACTCCAGTTCAATCTTTTCGCAACATCTTTGCACACCGAACTTTTACCGGCCCCGCTCGGACCATCGACTGCAATAATCATCTCTCTGTTCCTCTCAAAAAATATGGTTGTAGGAGGCGCCCCTATGACGGCATTCTGCCGCCATACGGTTCGCCGCCGTGCCTATGCCACACGGGGCATACGGCCCGGCAAACGCTTTGGGCCGCGCCTTATACCAGAAAATCTCCCTTGTGACTGGCTTTTGATATAATCCTTTCACTTTTGCCTCAAAAAAAGGCGCGGCTTTTCTCTTTCCTCATACGATATCATGTCAATCTTTAAGTTATTTGCCTCCAATACATGGCCCAAATCATCTTCCATTCCCACGGTTTCTGTCGATTTTACACCATCCGACGATACCCTCTCATTCCTTTTTGACGTCTCCGATCCAAAAGATTGTTTCCGCTGTCAATGCACTCATAATGGACAGCCATGCTGGAAGGACAGCTGCGTCGAAATCTTTATTCACTCCACCAAACTTGGCGGTTATTACAACTTTGAAACAAACGCCAATGGCTTCTGTCTGGCCGAATTCGGCAAATCCCGAACCCCCAGACGCGCTTTTTCTCCCGATGAATACTGTCTGTTTCAACGAACCGTCATCCTCCCTCCAACTTGTGAAAACGATCGCATTCACTGGCGCATTCTAATCTCGATTCCTCGCCCAATCCTCGGCTTAAATGATACTGATCCCGTCATCGGAAATCTGTATAAATGCGCATCAGGTGCTCCAACCCCTCACTATCTCATGGCTTTTCCCATCGACACGCCAGAGCCTGACTTTCACCGGCCGGAATTCTTTCAGACCTTATCCGTCCCCTTTTCCTGACTCTATGCACCTTTATGCTTTTATTCCTCGCTCTACAGGAGTATTGGAGCGCGGCGGGAGGCGAACTAAAGTTCTAACTTTATTATGAAATATCTCAATCAGCTGGCCATCATTCTCTTTATTTCCTGTTTGGGTGAACTGTGTGCCTGGCAAATCCCTCTCCCCATTCCCGGTGCTCTTTATGGCCTTGTTCTCATGTTTGTCGCCCTGTGTCTCAGGATCATTAAACTTCCACAGGTCGAACAAACCGCTGATTTTCTCATCGCTATCATGCCACTCATGTTCACGCCGCCAGCCGTCGGACTCATCACTCGTTGGGACGTTCTGCATGACATCTGGCCTCAGCTCCTCCTCATCGTCGTCCTCACGACGTTCATCGTCCTCTTTGTTACCGGTCATATCGCTCAGTTTGTCCTCAAACATGAACCTCATCTGTCCAAAATTCTCCCTCATCACTGGCGTCATCCTCACGAAGATTTAACCGCCTCAAAGGCCGCTGAACAAGCCCCTGATGCTCCTGCCAAAAAGGGAGAATCCGCCCTATGATCCAGGAACTGGCTGTTCATTTTGCCTACTTTGGGCTTGTCCTCACGATCGTCGCTTTTCAGCTCGGTCGTTTCCTGAAAAAAAAGTTTGGACTAAGCATCTTCAACGCCCCGTTTGTCTCGATCTTTGTTTCCATTATCGTCCTTCTGATATTTGACATCGACTACGACACCTATAACGCCAGTGCAAAATACCTCAGCTACTTTCTTACTCCGGCAACCGTCTGTCTCGCCATTCCCCTCTACCGGCAGATTACGCTTCTCAAAAAACATCTATTTGCGATTCTCATCTCGATCACGTGCGGCGTACTCGCTAGTTTATTGAGCATTTTCGGCCTGAGCCTCCTCTTTGGGCTCGACCACACGATGTATGTGACACTTCTTCCCAAATCAGTGACAACCCCAATCGGCATGGAGCTTTCGCGCCTTCACGAAGGAATTGTAACAATTTCCATTGCCGCCATCTGCGTAACGGGTGTTCTTGGCAATACATTTGCCGAGGCAGCATGCAAAATATTCCGCATCAAAGATCCCGTTGCCCAGGGCATCGCCATTGGCTCGTGTTCACATGCCTCGGGCACAACCAGAGCCATGAGCATGGGCGAAATTCAGGGTGCCATGAGCAGCCTCGCACTCGTTGTTTCTGGCATCATCACCGTTCTCATCATCGCCTTCTTCGTCAATTTGATATAGCATCATTATTGAACCTATAGATGCTCAGAGAAAACGATTAGCAGAAGCAGAGGAAATCCGTGGGGAAATAAGATGGCATCCGGTAGCTGGCTGTCATCGCAAAGCCCAGTAAATGAATTATTGCCTTCATTTTCTCTTGCCATAAAGACGAAGAACGTCAAATTGCATTTTATCTTCATAAAAAGGAGAAATGCTTATCCAATAAAAGATACGCCCCAAATGTTCAGTATTTACTTTTATCATTTAGCGAGCGATAGAATTTAAACTGCTTATCAGTGCAGTATTTTTAAAATCAACTTTGTTTTACGTAGATTTCAAAGGAGTGATTATGGCAGCTAATAAGGAACATAAAGACAGGCTTTTTGTCTTTATTTTTGGCAGTGAGGAAAATCGGGAATTCACACTAAGTCTCTACAATGCAATCAATCAGTCACATCACACGGATGCGCAGGCAATTCAAATCACAACAATTGGTGACATTTTATACCTGGGAATGCGCAACGACATTTCCTTTATTATTTCAGACCAGATGAATCTGTTTGAGCATCAGTCGACCTTCAATCCCAACATGCCGGTCCGTCTCCTTCAGTATGTCGGGCATCTTTATGAGCAGTATATCGTCAAAAATGATTTGTATATTTATGGCAAAAAAATCGTGATGCTTCCTGTTCCAAAACTTGTCGTTTTCTACAACGGTCAGGATGAAAAGCCAGATGAAATGCTTCTAAAACTTAGCAATTCATTTCCTGAAAATGCAGATTCGGACATCGAAGTTAAAGTTCGCATGTTAAATATCAATTATGGTAAAAACAAAGCACTGATGGATGCGTGCAGTCCACTTCGTGAATACGCATGGTTTATCGAAAAAATCAGGCATAACGAATCCCAGGGCATGGCAACGCTTGAAGCCATCGACAATGCGATCACAGATACCCCAGAAAGTTTCATTCTATCTCGTTTTTTAAGAGCTCACAGAGCAGAGGTTAAAGGCATGTTAATGCAAGAATATGATGAAGCCAAAATCAGAAATATGTCATGGGAAGAAGGCAGGGAACAAGGCAGGGAAGAAGGCAGGGAACAAGGCCGATTCGAAATTCTTTTTTCTCAGCTTGAGGATGGAATGATTACACCTGAATATGCTTCGAAAAAACTCGGCATGGAACTCGACGAGTTCATCAATGAAATGGAAAAATTCAAGGCTGATAGAGCCGGCCGTGCGTATCGGCAAAGCCGATAGCGCGGCCCAAAGCGAGCCGTATTGCTGCCAGGCAATAGGCTCCGCACACATGGTGTATCGTCCAAAGGACGATAACCATGCCACACACACAAATGCCTTAATCCATTGCAATCATGCGGCAAAGAGTGTAAAAATCCTATACTTGGCGAATGTATGTCTATGTGTGTTTACAGGGCGATTTTATGTTTTCAGTGATCATTGACAATCGAACGCATGCAAGTCTTTCGGGGGAATTAACTCTGCATGCAGTCGAAGAACATACCAAGTCGCTCGAAACAGCCGTACTCAAGCTCGGACGCGGCGAAACACTTGAAATCGACTTGAGCGGCGTGACAAAAATCGACACAGTCGGATGCGGACTGATTTCGATGCTCAAGCGCCGTGCTGAAGAAAATAATGCTCGCATTGAGCTTCTTGGTGCAAAACCGGATGTCAGTCGAATCCTCGATCGTTTTTTATGGCTGGCCTCCTCCGTCAAACCAAAGAAAACCATCGGTGACTGGTTTGTATCAAAAGGCGAGTGGCTTCTTGAATGCAAAACATCCGTCTTGGATTTTCTGCAGCTCGTCGCAGACACGGTCATCTGGAGCCTCGGCGGCGAACGCCGAACACAACGCGTCAGAAAAGGCGCCGTCTGGGAAGAAGCGAACAAAATCGGCATCGACGCACTCGGCATCATTTCACTCCTGACGTTCCTCGTCGGTGCGGTTGTTGCCCTTCAGACAGCCACTCTGCTCAAAATGTTCGGTGCTGACATTCTTGTCGCCGACATGATTGGTATCTCAATGGTTCGAGAACTTTCGCCGCTCTTGACGGCAATTCTTATCGCAGGCCGAAGCGGCGCCGCCATTGCCGCAGAAATCGCCACAATGAGCATCAACGAAGAAGTTGCCGGCATACGCACCATGGGACTCGAACCCGTCAAATACATCGTCGTCCCTAAATTCCGGGCAATTACCCTCACCATGCCAGGACTCACGGTCTGCTCTATTGTCGCCGGCATCCTCGGCGGCTTCCTCATCGGCGTTCTCTATATGGGGCTTAGTCCGGCAGCCTTTATGTTTGAATTAGGGACTGCAATCTTTACAAAAGACCTGCTCGTCACGCTTCTTAAAAGCGTATTCTTTGCCTGGATTATCGTCTGGGTCGCCGCTCATGAAGGTTTCAGCGCATACGGCGGCTCCGAAGCTGTCGGACGGGTCACGACTTCAAGCGTCGTCAAAAGCATCTTCTCATGCATCGTCGCCGATGCACTCTTCAGCATCATTTTTTATTTCTAACCCTCATAAATATGAACAACATTAGCGAGTAACCGCATTCATGACACCAGATCCGGAAAAATACGTCGTCGAGGCGGAACATTTTGCCGTAGGATACGGAGAGAGAACGATTTTGCACGATATCAATGTGCAGATTCGACGCGGCAGCGTGACCTGTATCTGCGGCGGTTCGGGATGCGGCAAATCAACCTTTCTCAGGGCAACACTCGGTCTCGTTCCACATAAAGGCGGCGAGGCTCGCGTTCTCGGTGAAAATGTCAATACGCTTGAAGGCGACAAACGTTCGCAGTTCCTTAGCCGTGTCGGTTTCATGTACCAAAATGGCGGCCTCATCAACTCGCTATCCATCCTCGAAAATTTAAAAATTCCACTCAAAGCACACACAAATCTGAGTGAAAAAGTCATCGAAGAACTCGTCTATCACAAACTCGCTCAGGTTCAGCTCACCCATGCCGTTCATCTCCTTCCCGGTGAACTCTCGGGCGGCATGCTCAAACGCGCCGGTTTTGCCAGAGCCATCATTCTCGAACCGGAACTCGTCCTGAGCGACGAACCCTCGGCCGGACTCGATCCCGTCACCGCTGCTGACCTCGACGATTTGATGATCCGACTTAAAAATGAACTCGGCATCTCACTCATCGTCGTCACCCACGATCTCGACAGTATCAAACGAATTGCCGACCGAATCGTTATGCTCGAAAAAGGATTCGTCAAATTCGACGGCCCATTGAGCGAAGCCCTTAAATGTCAGGAACCTCTTGTTAAAAACTTCTTCGATCGCGCACCAAGCGAAGGTCATGCAGGTATCACATCATTGTGGCAGGAGTTAAAAGGATAAGTTATGGCAGCAACTCGATCACAAAAGATGCGCCTTGGAATATTTCTCGTCGTGACAACCGTCCTCGTGATAGCAACCCTCATCTATCTCGTCGGCGCCAGTCTGCTTGAGGTCCGCGACCCCTATGTCGTCGTTCTGCAGGGCGGTTCGGCCGGACTCGAAGTCGGAAGCCAGGTCCGATTTAATGACATCGTCGTCGGACGCGTCGAACACGTTCGTCTCGATCCAGATGATCCGGGTCAGGTTATCGTCAACCTCTCACTCGAACACGGTACCCCCGTCACGGAAGACACCATCGCCATCCCCGAAATGGCAAACATCACGGGCACAAAAATGCTCTCCATGCACGGCGGTACCAAGGATTCCAAACGCCTCAATCCCGGTGACACAATCCAGTCTTCGACTTCCGACCTGAGCATGATCACCACAAAAGTCGTCAATATCGCCGACAAACTCGAGGATCTCCTCGCCAATCTCGTCGCCGTCACCAACACTACCAATATGGACAAGGTCTCAAGCGTCATTGCCGATGTCGAAGGCATTACAAAAAACATCAACGGCCTCATCGATGACAATCGAGATAACATCAGTGGTCTTGTTGCAGATGCCAGAACCGTCATCGCCGATGCCAAAACAACGGTCGAAAAAGCCAATCAGAGTCTGGACAAAATCGACAACGTTCTGAGTGATACCAATCGCGCCATCAACGGCATCGCAACCCCACATAATCTAAAAGCAGTCACAAATGTCCTGGATTCCGTCAACGGCGTTATGAACAATGTCACAACTCGTACAAGTGACAACGAACTTGGCGAAACCATCCAATCCGTCAACCACCTCGTGGCCGATACCAATGTCACAGTTTTGAGACTCCGTTCCGACCTGCAGCGCGTCATGAAAGAACTCGAAACTAGCATTGAAAATATCAATGAATTTACGCAAATACTCGTGGAAAATCCGTCTGTTCTCATCAGCGGACGAACAGAAAAGGAGCGTCAGCTGAAATGATTTTTATCCGCCATCCACACCCCTGTACGAAACATTTTCATCTTCTTTTCGCACTGCTCTTTTTCCTCATGTGCAGTGTCCTGTTTTGCGGCTGTTTTGGAACAAAAACACCTGAACGAACTTACTTCAGCATTGACTATACGCTCAATACACAGCCAAAACATGCTTCCCAAAAATACAACAAAACCGTCGTTCTTCAGAACGTAACCTCTGCCCTGGCCTACGATCGACAGGAAATCGTCTATCGCGCCAATCCCTATGAATTTCAGTATTACTGGTATCGACTCTGGGCCTCAAAACCGAGAAAAATGCTCCGCGAGCTGATCGCAGGCCACCTGCGATACACCAATATGTTCAAGTCCGTCACGACGACGATCGAAGACCGAATGCCCGACTATATGCTTGATGTCGAAATTTCATCGATCGAGGAACTCGATGTCTCGGACAAGGAATGGTACGCACATCTCGCTCTTCACTTCACACTCCAGCGCGTCAGTGACAGTGCCAATGTCTGGACATACGATTTCGATGCCCGTCGCGCCGTTGCCGACAACCAGCCCGTGTATGTGGTCAAGGCCATGAGCGAACTTCTCGATGCAGAACTCGTCAAAGCCTTTGAAGATATGGACAGAAAACTCGGCGGTTCGACGGCAAAATCCACCGCACCGGTCCAGCAGGAAACGATTGATTTTTCTGAACCTGAACAGGCTCCCGAAGAGGATTTGACCGATCAGCCGCGAGCCACGCTCAAGAACAAGCCCGAATAACCGGTTCCCCATTGGATTTGTTTGAATGCATTTTGATTTCAGCCACAAACTCGTCTTTTTCATTGCAGCCATCGGCGCTGTCATCACGCCGCTATCTGCACGGGCTGAAGACGACGATGCCAAGTCACTCGATACATCGAGATGGGCTCTCATCTCTGTCGATGAATCGAGTCATGCCAGCGGCAAAGAACTGTCATTCAAAACCCAGGAATCTCCCGCCCGTTCTGACGATGAAGACATCCCGGGTGATCCGCATCGGGGCAGCAAAACATGGCTCAATGCCGAACCCGAGCACCAGCTCGCTCACGACGTCCAGCTCCAGAACGTGACAACCGGCGGCATCTTTGTTCCAGCCATGTCTTCCGGCATCAATGAACCCAAATTTCAGGTCAGGGACCTCAACGGAAAAGTCATCAAAGAAGGCTATACAGGAACGGCCGCATACGTCCCCGCAGGCGATTACACCGTTACAGTCGGCTCATTCGTGTCCCGCGAACGGCCGGAGTTCGATGTACACGTCGTCGAGGGCGCCATCACCACGGTCCCCGCCGAATGGTCCGGCCTCATCGTCAAAGTCGTCAACGACAGAGCCTCCACAATCCGGGGCAACTACGAAATCGTCAGCCTTCCCGATCGAAGCTATGTCGGCCTCGGAACCGGTGCCCTAATTACCGAAGGCGAACGACTCAGCACCTGGCTTCTCTGGCCGGGCCAGTACATGATCATTTCGGCCGGCGAAGGCTATCAGGCTCGTAAAAACTTTATCACGGTTGACCTCGAACCCGGCGAACTCTCACGTGTCACACTCGTTCTGGACGAAGAAACCGGTGACATCCTCGGCGGCGGCGAAATCGAAGATCTCGTCGAAGATACCCAGCAAAGATGGTGGTGGGCCGGCGTTCTCATCGGCGGTTCCATCCGCTTCAACCGAACCGACAACGTCGTCGGAAAAGCTACAGGACAGCTTCTCGACATCAGTGCCTTTCTCGAATCCTATTACACACTCAGCCTCAACAACCATTTCCTTTACACACGGCTCAATGCCGAAATCGGCGGAACCATCCGCTTTGAAGACCGCCCCTTCGTCACGACCATTGACGAACTCAATTTCGAACTGCTCTATTCATATCGTTTCGTGAACTGGTTCGGACCTTATGCCCGGTTCTCTTTCGAATCCAATATGGCTCCTACCTGGCAGGAACTCTCCTCGGAATACACCGTCAACATACTCAATTCCGACGGAACCATCCAAAGCACGAGCAATAAAGCCGAAATCAAACTCTCCCCCTCATTCTCCCCGATCGAACTTAATGCCGGCGCCGGCGGACGCTTCGACCTCACTGCCGGTACATGGCTCAAATTTGCCGCCCGGCTCGGCATCGCCTATCGTTACGTCTACGCAAACAACCTCTACCTCGTCAGCAAATCAGACGATACAAATAAAATCGTTTCCCTTAAACCCATCAAAAGCTCAAATACTTTCGGATTTGAAGCCGCAGCAACCATCGATTTGACCCCCATCCAGTGGTTTACTCTCAAAATTGACACGTCCATCATTGAACCCTTTGACGACTGGCTCAATCCCGTCGTCGATCTCGACGTCGATGCCGCTATCCGACTTTCCTCGATCGCAAGCCTTTCCTATACCCTGCGCCTGAATTACGACATCAGCATGATCTCAAAAGTTCAGCTCGATCAGTTCGTTCAGCTCCGCTTCTCGTATAAGATTTATTAATCTTTTTTGGGGGCATCGCTATCGGCCTGCGGCCAATACGCAATGCCTGGCGCGGGCTATCGGCTGCGCCAATACGCCCGCGCACTTTAAAATATTGAGCTTTCCAAAGGGCTCAGCCCTTTGACGAGGTCCGGGGAAGAGCCCTGGCTGAGCAATATTCAACCGGAACTTCATCCACTTCTTTGTTGTTTCGATCCGTCAAAGTCATAAATATTATGGCTCCAACCGTAATGACAAATCCGATCAAGATGAAAGCTGTCATGGGTTCGCCAAAGATCGCGACACCGATACACATGGCTGTAAAGGGCTCCATCACACCGAGAATGGCCGTCGTCGTCGCGCCAACCGTCCTCGTGGCATACGTCATCGTGATGAGCGACCCTATGGTCGGCACCAGCCCAAGTCCCAAAATCAGTCCAAAGGATTTCAAATCGGGAACAGGCATGATGCCTGCCGGCAGAGAATGAACAAAAAACATAATCGTCCCAATCAGCAAGGTAATAAACCCAAGCAGTGTTCCCGATATCTTCTTAATCCGACGGCTGCAATTCACAATGACGAGATAAAATGCGTATGAAAGAGCCGAAAGAAACGCCAGAACAAATCCCTGCCAATGGTATTCGGCCGATGTATCGGGCTGACACAAAAAAATGACGCCAATAAATGATATCAATATCGCAAGCCATTTCTGCCACGACGGATATCTTTTCAGAAACACCATGATGAGGGCAATGAGAACCGGCTCGAGATAAATAATGGTCGTCGCAATCCCGGACGGAATGTAATGATAGGACGTAAAAAGCAAAAGACTGCTCATCGAAAAGAAAACCCCGAGCAGCAGCAAAACCCATCCCTGGGAAAAGCTCACGCGCTGTCCTTTTTTTGTCAAAAGCATCCAGACAAACATGCATACAGTTGCCGAACCATATCGATAAAACAACACGGAATCGACCGGCATCTGATAATCATTCAATAACGGCAGTCCGAAAAGAGGATTCGTTCCATACGCCACCCCCGACAAAATGCCGAAAATATAGCCATAAACTCTTCTTTTATGTGAATTTATCGTATTTTTTTCAATCATCACGCAATGCAATAATAATTTAATTCAGCCACGAGGTTACTATTCAGCCAGGGTAATTCACATATCTACGGAATATGGCAGAGTATTTCACAATTTTTAGGCAGAAATTGACGAGAGCCGGGGGGCCGAGGATTTTCGCCATCCAGTGAATGGCGAAAACCACAGAGCCCAGTGAGCAAATGAAATGAACGAGTTGGAGAACCGACAGGCTCGGGAAATGAAGTTCATTTCATATTGCGAACTGAGGAAAGGCCCCGGCGAGGTAATAATGGTTAGGCAGCCCAAAAGGCTTATTCCACCTAAAAATATTGAGAATTCCAAAGGACTCAGTCCTTTGGCGGGGTCTGGGGCAGAGCCCCAGTTGAATAGTAACACCACGAGTGCACAAAAAATCCCTCTCCCATAACAGGAGAGGGATGGAAAGAAACAGCAGCTACTGAACTGAATTAGTTAACCTTGTTGCGGCAATTTTTCTCGCAATCGCCCCAGTTCAAAGCTTTACCGCCATCACACTGTTCACCGTTGGCTTCATCGACAAGGCCGTCGCCGCAATAGCTTGCCCGCGTGCAGTCCGGATTACATCCGCCGTAGGCGCCGTTGTTGTTATTCTTTCCGTTGTCGCACTTCTCGCCGTGTTCCGTCTGAACAACACCATCACCGCAGAACGGCGCCATATAGGTGCAACCGATGCCGCAGTGTCCATACGCACCGTCGTTGATGCCATCATCACAGACTTCGCCGTTGAACTCATCGATAACGCCATCACCGCATCGCGAGAATGTGCAGCCCTTTGAACACTGGCCATAGCCATTGGACTTGCCATTGTCGCATTCTTCATGGTTGTTGGGATCGACATAGCCATCACCGCAAACGGAATAACGGCATGTATTCAACAGACAAATGGTGCCTGGAGCCGTATCTTTGCCGTCACACTCCTCATCGCCTTCTCTGACGCCGTTGCCGCATGTACTGCCGGTAAACTTGCACTGGTCATTGCATTTGGCCGACTTGTTGTAAGACGTACCGAGATCGCGGCAATACGAAGCATTCGCCGACTGCTGGCAAAGCCAGCCGTTATCACACTGTTCACCTTCTTCAACAAGGCCGTTGCCGCATTTAGCTTTCTTCTTGCAGCTCGTCGTACAACCTTTGAATTCGGCTTCGGCTGCATTGCGGCCTTCGTCGCATTCTTCTCTGGCTGAAACCATTTTATCGCCGCAAGTGTCACCACAAGTCGATTTGCCGGAATTGATAAATCCCGTCAGCGTCAGCTTGAAGTTGGAACCGCTGTATTCACGTTCGGCATTGAAAATGCGCATTTCATAGACGCCGCCTTCATAGACTTCGTAATTGTTGTCGCACAATTTTCCACCGGTGCAGCTAGCCGCAACCAATGAATTTTCACCTGAAATGCGAGCGTGCATACCGCCGAGATCGACGAACAGTTTGCCGTTGATGTAAACCCAAACGTCGTCATCACCCGTAAAGTTGAGGGTCGATTTGTCACCGGCTCTTGAAGGTTTGTACTGGAAATACGTGGCGACTTCGGTCGTGAAACCGCCGTTTACCTGATAAGCCGGGCTTGGTTTATTACCAACATTGCTATAATTCGAAAGAGTAATCCCCTGATTCGTGAAGTATTTCTGATAGTAACTTGCATCGGCCTTGCAGTCTTTTGCCTTTCCGGATGCATCGTAGCAGTAAACACCATAAGTATTATTGTAGGGAATTTGACCGTGATCTTTAAAGCCCTGGTTATAGAGGGGGTTAAAGTAGGCCGGGGTCTTGGCATACTGCGTACCCAAAGGCGGCTCCTGAGAATCGAAAACGTAAATGCCCTTTGAGGCATCCGTACGCGTCATCGGAATCGTTCCTGATACTTCATAATTGATTTTGCTGTCAGTACGGTACCAAGTGTCGAAAGATGGCCCACAGAGAAGATGGTTCCCCATTACTTTGTTGGCTTCCTGTTTATATTCGGTACACTGGGCTGCCAAATTACCGGAAAAAACAGGTTTACCATCCCAGCTCAGATCATTCTTGACGAGGCCCTTGCAAAGGTTGCCGGCAAAATTCTGGAAATCAGGATGACCGTAACCTCCTTTTGCAGGAGAACGGTTTGTGCTGCTGTTCGTTTTATCCGGTGTACGTCCGCAATTGCTATCCTTGTCAGTCCATTTCTTGATAATGTCAGACGTCATAAAGCCATTACCGCTGCCCGTTGTGTCTGAACGTCTAAAGTCGCGGTAGGTCACCGGCAAACTGATCGTTTCGGGATACAGATTATTTTTAAAGTCTGTACAGGTATAGCCCTGTTCGATTTTACAATCGGCACTGCAGCCGTCACCTGATATATTGTTGCCGTCATCGCATTGTTCAGCCGCATCGCCGTTGAGCATCCACATCGTAATGCCATCGCCGCAGACTGCCGTACAAACGTTTTTCTTGCCGTTGTCAAAGCATTCAAAAGCCGCTTCGATTTTGCACGAGGGACTGCAGCCATCGCCGCCGACCTTATTGCCGTCATCGCATTCTTCACCTTTGCTGGTCTCAAGAGTGCCATTGCCGCAGCTTCCGAGATTGCGATTGATGAGTTTGCAGTTGGGATAACACGCCGTATCCGTTCCATTTTTGGTCTTGCTTCCGTTATCGCACTGCTCATTTTTGCCGACCTTGCCGTCACCGCAGCTACCGGAACTGCATTTCGATTTGCTGCCGATCGAATTGCTGCTGCAAATCGCACCATCCTCGATGCGGCATCGAGCATTACAGCCATCACCATTTTTGGTATTGCCATCATCACATTCTTCGCCGTATGCACGAATGCCGTCGCCACAGGCAGCTGCAACGCATGCCTTACCCGGTGTCGGACAACGATAGCCCGGTTCAATAATCCCCTTTGACGAGCAGCCATCGCCATTGACCGTATTGCCATCATCGCACTGTTCATAGCCATCGGCATCCAGAACGCCGTTGCCATATTTTATCTGAACACACTGCGTTGAAACGCATTCGACACCGCAATGTTTCGGGCTGTTTTGGCACTTATATCCATCAACCGTCATACAATCGCTCGAACATCCGGGATTGGCCGGATCATCGCACTCTTCCGTGGTATCGATCGTCCCGTTGCCGCAGGCCGGAACATACACGGGCGGTTTCGGGTCATCGGGGTTAACCACCGCATTTTCAATGCACGTTCCATCAACGGCACTACAGCTCCATCCGTCTTTTTCCCTGCAATCGTCCGTACAACCGCCATTTGCTTTCGGGCTCAGAGGATCGCAGTCTTCAAGTATTTCTGACGATCCCGGAAGTGAACGCGTAAAGATGCCGTCACCACAGTAGAGAATGGCCGGATTCTCGAGATATTGCGACATTTCTTCTTCCGAAAATCCATCTCTCCACGAAATACCATACGTGCAGTCGGATTTGCAGCGAAGGGAACCATCATCATTTTTGCCATAAGCTGCGTTGTCATTTGCGACATTATTGACGCCATCGTCGCAGGTTTCAGGCCCGTTGACGACACCATCACCGCAATACGGTGCGGTACGGCAAGTGGACGTACACTCTTTCACAACGCCTTTCTTGTCGCTGTACTCCACCGGCATCAGAGAATCGCAGTCTTCACCGTTTTCGACAATACCGTTGCCGCATCCGGGAAGTTCAATCTCTGTACAAATGCCGGTTTCTATTGAACACGTCCAGCCATCTTCAATCTGGCAGTTCAAGTCACAGCCGTCGCCATCCGAAAGCTCGTCATACAAGTCAAAATCACATGCCTCGCCTGCTTCGACAATGCCATTGCCGCATTCCGGGGTGTTCTGGTTATGCCCGGGATCAACCAGCGTACACGATCCCGCTCCACCTAATCTCAAGCAGGTCCAGCCCGCTTCTACCGTCATACAATCGGATGAACAGCCGTCACCAGCGATTGTATTCATATCATCACAAGCCTCGCTGCCTTCAACTATGCCGTTGCCGCAAACAGACTGGCCTGTCGGGTTCTTATTGGGATCGTCATCCGTCTTGCCCGGATCGGTCGCTTTCTTACACGGCTGTCCCAAAACATTGCAGACATAACCAAATTCAACGCCACGACAGTCGGCCGTGCAGCCATCACCGCCAATCGTGTTGCCGTCATCACAAACTTCATACAGGTTCAGAACGCCGTTGCCGCAATCACCTTCAACGAAGCCGCCTTTCGGCTCACAAAAATGACCGGGGTCTTTGCAAACAAAACCGCTTTCAACCAACATACAGTCTGCACTGCAGCCGTCGCCTGCGACATCATTGCCGTCATCGCATTTTTCTCCGGCCTGAAGGATGCCGTCACCGCAAACCTTCTCACCTTCTTTCACACATTTGCCGCCCATGCTGGGGCATGTATAACCGCTTTCAATGGCCGTGCAATTCGAGCTGCACCCGTCTCCATCCGAAATATTGCCGTCATCACAGATTTCACCGATATTGACGGTGCCGTCTCCGCAGATTCCATTCACGGCCATGCCGTCGTCGCTGCACCCATAGAGGCCACAAACACTCAACAGGCATGCAGTCCAAAGCATTTTCTGACGATTCATTACAATCCTCCTCAATATGTTCCAGTGCTGTTCATACAGTCACAATTGCGAAAAGCATTTCCTAAAAATGCGCAAACACTCTTTCATAGCATAGTTTTATATGCTTTTTGAGACCTAAACGCGCTTTTTTTTCGGCGACGCTATCCGCAGCGTCAGACGCCGCGAATACGCGCCGCCTGGCCGCGCTATCGGCCTGTCGTCCGATACGCTGCGGCCTGGGCGGACTATTGGCTCACGCCAATACATCCGCCCCTTTCTTCTTCTGATTTCCAGCCACACCAAATGCAATATTTTATAAATAATTTGTATAAAATTATATTTTACAAACCAAATAATGCTATTTATGCAAATACATTCTCACTGCTCAACCGCTATGGAACCTCTGAATAAAACACAATTTTAAGGCAGAAATGATGAGAGCTGGGGGGGCCGAGGATTTTCGCCATCCTGTGAATGGCGAAAACCACAGAGCCCAGTGAGCAAATGAAATGAACGAGTTGGAGAGCCGACAGGCTCGGGAAACGAAGTACATTTCATATTGCAAACTGAGGACAGGGCAGAGCCCCAA
>JAZRVP010000075.1:0-1230 GCA_045599245.1 Myxococcota bacterium | reverse complement strand
GGTCAATGCAGAGGTCTGCAATCAGCCGCAGGGATGAGCGTTCGAGAACTGAGCCGGTCGGGTTTGAGGGGGAGTTTACGACAATCATCTTTGTTTTCGGCGTAACCGCTTCAAAGAGACTTTCATCAACCTGGAACTTTTCATTTAAGCGGTGATGCACCGGCGTTCCTCTGGCAATTCTGACAGACGGGTCATACGACACCCACGCAGGGTCAAGAATGATTACTTCATCGCCCGGATTTAAAACGGACATCATAGTAATCCGAATGGCATCTTTTGCGCCGGAGGTTACCAGAATCTGCTTCTGGGTATATGCAAGATTATTTTCGCGGTTCAGTTTTTCGGAAATGGCTTTTGTAAGCTCCGGAATGCCGCGCGAAGGGGCATAGTGAGTTTCTCCGCGGGAAAGGGCTGCAACTGCCGCTTCGCTGATATGTTTCGGGGTTGCAAAATCCGGCTCACCTACAGCAAGACTGATGACGTCGATTCCTGCGGCAATCATTTCTTTTGATTTATTGTTCATCGCCATAGTAGCAGACGGCGGAACAGCGCTGATGTTTTCAGAGAGTGGTAACATTAACTATAGTGTCAGTCATGCAAGTATTAAAAAATACGTGATACCTATTCAGTCCTTTATTTTCAAACAAGGGGCTGAATTGTTACACCCTTGTTTAATCCGGCTTTATTGATATGCGTCTCTTTAATTATTCCCAAAAAGACCCTTCATTCGTTCGACTGATTTTGCCTCATCCGTCTTTTTCGTAAAGACAAGAATTCTATCTTCAGGTTTAAACATCACATCGCCATTCGGGATAATGAGTTCCCCGTTTCTTCTGACAGCCACATATAAATCATCCTTGCCTCCGGAAACCTCACGAATCGTTTTACCATCGCCTTTTGAACCCTCGGCAACCGTGATTTCATAGAGACATCCGCCTTCAATCGACGCAAGAATCTGCGCGTCAGGATTTTCCAGTTTCAGAAGGAGACTGCGTGCTGCAATATCATCACGATTCTCACAAACCTTGATGCCTGCCTCGTGGAAAAGAGATTCATGCTCTTTCTGATTTACCACAGCGAAAAGAGATGTTATTTCATATCGTTTTGCAATCCAGCATGCCATAAGATTAATTGCATCATCGCCGGTCGCCGCAACAAATGCATCTGCCTGCGAAATTCCTGCCTCTTCAAGAGTCTCTAAATCAGTTGCATTTCCGGCTATGGCAAGCA
>JAZRVP010000074.1:0-16826 GCA_045599245.1 Myxococcota bacterium | reverse complement strand
TGATTACCGCACGCGGCTTGCGAACTGCGAAGCGCTTGAAATCAAAGTTCGGCGTGACCAGTTCGAGCTCGACAACAAACGCGGTGAGCTGTGTCGCATCGAAACGGCGCTGAATGCGTTT
Source organism: Myxococcota bacterium (assembly GCA_045599245.1). Taxonomy (GTDB): domain Bacteria; phylum Myxococcota_A; class Bradymonadia; order UBA4248; family UBA4248; genus UBA4248. Next base: position 16,705 of record JAZRVP010000074.1, on the reverse strand, counting down.
GACGGATTTCTGCGTGAGTTTGTCGGTTTTCTCGATTCATTGCCAGACGCCATTCAAACCGTCATTCCTCAGACGACACCGACGCAATACAAAGCGGTTCAGGACTTAATCGACACACAGCTTCAGCGATTGGCTGCACACCGTTTGCACCTGACCATCGAAAGCAACACGGCACAACAACAAGCGGCGACTGCGGCAAAAAACGAGAAAATTTCTCGTACATCAAAACGCAAGAAGGAAACGGGCAAGTGAGAACAGACGGCTATTTGATACCGATATTACAGCGTCCAAAGCGTGTGGATTGTTCCACATGGGCTGAACTCAATCGGTTCATGCCGTCCACACATACGCTTTTCAGCTTTTTGCAAACGCCATTTTTTCGAGAACCGACGCGGTATTTGTCGGATTTGGCGGGCACAAGCCGCATCATTCTGTGTACACCAGCGCAGGTCGGCAAAACCACGGCCATCGAAAATTTCCTCGGCTGGATCGCGACGTATGACCGAGCAAACACGCTGCTTATCTTTGACCGCCTCAAAACGGGGCAAAAGATGTCAAAGAATCGCCTCAGACCGTTCCTTCGTGACACCTGCGGTATCAATACGACTGGACAGGCGGGCACGAAATACCGCAATCCAGACGCGTCAAAAGAGGTATGCAATATCAGCCTGGCAACGGGGGCAAACCTTATGATCGGTTCGTCATCGAGCGCGAGCGACCTGTGTTCGACGCCAGCCAAGTTCCTGTGTTGTGATGAGCTTGACCGTTGGAAAGATGAACTCAAAGACGGTGGAATTTTGTCGCTCGCCTACTTCGCTTTGCTCAATACGGCTCGCTTTTGTTGGGCTATTTGCAAAGAAAGGGACGTGCGGTTAAGCACGTCCCTTTCTTTGCAAATACGCTCTCTTGCGCGTGCCTATGTGCTCGACCTGCGGTCTGCGCGCATACGGCACGCGGCGCTACCGCGCTTATACGGATTCATCGGTTGCTGTATTTTCAACCACAGCTTCTGCTTCTCCCTTGTTTCGACGTTTTGCAACCGCCTGATTTGCTCGATTGATTTCATTTTCAACTTTAGAAACAAACTCGCCGTAAATCCCAGGTTTCGCGAGTTTCATTGCATTCAAGTACGGTACAATGCGATCATTAATGAGTGCGAGTAAAGGCTTTTTGAGGCTCGACGCACTCGCTGCTTTCTGTGCGGTTGCCGTATTGAATGCGTCATTTGCATGGTCGAATTCATCTTGAGCAACCATTAGTGCATGCACAAGTTCGTCAATTCCCTGTAACGCAGAAATGGCATTCTTCGCGTCAGTAGCTCTCAAATCTTCGAGCAGACTTTTGATCAGCGACGATTCGCGGGCATAGCTTTCGGTAGTAATCCCCTTATATTTCGCCATGATTGCGAGCAGTGGCGTTGCCGCCGCCTGAAAAGCGGGAATCGGCAAATTTGCATAGCCTGTCAGAGCTGCATTCAGATGGCGAATGATTTCGTCGCGTCTGGAGTCTGCAACATCCAGATTGCTCGACGCCTTATCGGCTTTGATGGCTGTGGTGAGGGAAGCCGAAAGCGCCTCGACCTCCGAAAACGTATCCTTCAAGTAGGCGTCGTCGCTTACACCGGTGTTAGCATCTACCTCGGCTTTGAACAGCCGGGCAATGGCATTCGAAAGGTTGTCGGCCTCCGTAACACGGACAATCACGTTGATTTTTTTCATGGTGTTTACTCCTAGCTCGTGAATTGGGGGGATACGAATGAAAACCATTTTCATTCGCTTGTTTACGCCCAACCTCATTTTGAAACGCTCAAAAAGCTCATACAAATGTATTAGAATCGTCATTAGTCGTCAATTTCATCTCAAACTGTTCTCGAAAGCCCAAAACGGCAAAAGTCAGCTTTCGAGATTTTCTCGAAATCCTAAAACGACAAAAGTTAGATTGCGAGTTTTTCTCGAAAGTCAAAAACAGTAAAATTCAGCTTGCGAGATTTTCTCGAAAACCAAACTTAACTGCACAATTGTTTGATAATGGAATCAGCTCCGTTGTCTGCACACAATCGATTGTGCGAGAAATTCATAGAGCTCCTAAGCGAGAGGCTACCTTACAAATTTGGTCGTCGTGCCGCATTGGTCAATAATGGCGCGTTAACTGTGCCTTGAAAGCGCGATTCATGGGGAATCGCTTTGCAAGGTGCCTGTTCATCGTGAGTCATTATGCCCAAGAAAGAAGCCAGCACAGACCTGTGGGTTTACGAACTGCTCAAAGAGGCAGGACTGAAACTTGATCCGCAGGGGTCAAAGGTGAAGGAAATTAATGAAGCCTTAAAAACGGCTTCCAAATCGGGCAAGGGGAATACGGGATTCCCAGAGTATTGTGGAGTTGTTGGCGATTTTCTAATTGTTATTGAAGACAAAGCCAGTTTGAGTGACCACATCTACCGCAATGATAAGGGACTGATTGACCTTGAACCTAGGTATGCCAAAGCTTATGCCGTGAATGGTGCCTATCACTATGCCCTTCATTTGGCATCGAACACATCCTATCACAAGGTTTTTGCTTTCGGAATTTCGGGCGACGAAAAACACCATCGTATTACGCCCATTTTTGTGGACGATCGAGGCAATAAAACTGAACTTCCAGACGTGGAAACTCTAATTTCATTTAGTCCTAATAATATTAATGAATACTATTTGCGAAATGTATTAAAGGAATCAACAAATTCAGAAAAACAGACAGCAGAAATTATCAGAGATGCAAGACAGCTCCATGAAGACTTGCGTACTTATGGTAGTATTAAAGATCAGGACAAGCCGCTTATTGTAAGTGGTATCATGCTCGCTTTGAGAGAAATTGAACATAAGAGTTTTTCAATAGATACATTGAGTGGCGATCCAAACAATACAGATGGTGAGAAAATTTACCGAGCTATTGAAAGCAATATAAAACGAGCCAATGTCACGCCAGAAACCAAACGAGATAAGATCCTTAATCAGTTCGCAGTTATTCGAGATACAGCAAAAATTAATGAAATTGAACCATCACTACAAAAAACACCTGTGCGCCACTATACAGAATTTTTGTATGAACACATTTTTAAAAGTGTAAAGTTTCATCAGTCTGCAGAAGATTATATCGGGCTTTTTTACAGCGAATTTATGTCATATAGCGGCGGTGACGGACAAAGCCTCGGCATTGTATTGACGCCAAAACACATTACGACACTATTTTGTGAATTGCTCGACCTGCAACCAAATGATCGTGTACTCGATCCCTGTTGTGGAACGGCTGGTTTTTTGATTGCTGCGATGCATCACATGCTAAAACAGACAAATGACAGCGCAAAGAGTAAAAAAATTAGACGTGACCAGTTGTTTGGTTTCGAAATTCAATCCTATATGTTTACGATTGCCACAACGAATATGATTCTACGCGGAGATGGCAAGAGCAATCTTAATCCTTGTGATTTTCTCAAACAGAATCCAGCAGAGGTGCAACAGAAACAATGCACGGTGGGTATGATGAATCCCCCATATAGCCAGGGAACAAAAGCCGATCCGTCACAATATGAGATTAGTTTTACAGAACATCTGCTTGACTGCATGGTTGAGGGCGGGCGTGTGGCTGTGATTGTGCCACAATCATCGTTTACAGGTAAGACCAAAGAAGAACAACACATAAAAGAGAGCATTTTAAAGCATCATACACTTGAAGGTGTGATTACACTTAACAAGAACACGTTTTATCAGATTGGCGTCAATCCCTGCATTGCAGTGTTTACTGCAGGTGAACCACATCCAAAAGATCATGTTTGCCAATTTATTAACTTTGAAGATGACGGTTTCGAAGTTTCAAAACATATAGGTTTATTGGAGACCGAGGCAGCAAAAGACAAAAGACAGCACTTATTAGATGTCTGGCGCGGTGCAGAAGCTCCCTCAAAATTCTGTGTCAGAACGACGATTGAGCCAGATGACGAATGGTTGCACGCATTCTACTATTTCAATGACGAAATTCCAACCGAGGCAGATTTTGAACGCACTATGGCAGATTATCTCACGTTCGAGTTTAATATGATTACGCACGGACGCGGTTACCTTTTTGAAAAGGAAAGTGTGTAATGGACGATGTACGCGAATGGAGAGAATTTTTCTTTGTTGATATCTTTACAGATATTAAACGAGGTAAAAGACTGAAAAAGGCAGATCATAATAATGGTAATATTCCATATGTATCTTCAACAGCACTAAATAATGGTGTAGATGGATTTGTTGGAAACAAAGACAATGTAAGAATGTTTGATAATTGTATTACACTAGCTAATAGCGGAAGTGTAGGAAGTGCATTTTTTCATAAATATAAATTCATAGCCAGCGATCATGTAACAAAACTCAAAAAACTAATCTTAATCAGTACGCATATCTTTTTATGCTACCTATAATTAATAGATTATCAGAGAAATATAGTTTTAATCGAGAAATTAATGATGAGCGAATCAAAAGAGAAAAATTTCTTCTTCCTGTAACGCCAGACGGTGCGCCTGATTGGCAGTACATGGAAGAATATATGCGTCAAAAAGAGCAAAATATTCTTAAACCTGCGGTGGAGAAACTATGCTGGAGAATAATAAACAACAATCTATTACCCCCCCGAATAAAATTCAAAAATCAAAGTTAATTAATGTTGAATGGAAGGAGTTTTGTATTTCGGATATTTTTACAATAGAATCAGGAAAACGATTAACCAAAGCTGATATGATAGAAGGAAATAAACCTTTTATTGGAGCGACTGATAGTAATAACGGTATAACCGCTTGGGTGAGTAACTCTAATGAAAGTAATGATAAAAATGTTTTGGGCGTAAATTATAATGGGAGTGTCGTTGAAACATTTTATCATCCCTATGAATGCATATTTTCTGATGATGTCAAACGCTTGCATCTCAAGGCTAATGTTAAAGATGTCGGTTATGTAATGCTGTTTATGAAGTCCATAATACTTAAGCAAAAAGAAAAATATGCTTATGGATATAAATTTAATGAAAAAAGAATGCAAAGACAGGTTATACTTTTACCTGTGACGTCTACAGGAGAACCTGATTATGCATTTATGTCATCATTTATGCGTGATATTGAAGAAGATATACTCAAGGCAACGCTAAAATACTTTGATGACGGAACGGAACGGAACGGAACGGAACGGAACGGAACGGAACGGAACGGAACGGAACGGAACGGAACGGAACGGAACGGAACGGAACGATAAATATGGAATAAGTATCAGTCAAGAGGTTTGTTGGAAAGAATATTTGATCAAAGATATAGCAGATATTCTTTCTGGCAAAGATATATATGAAAAAGAGAGAATTGAGGGCAATACGCCATATATCACTGCCACAGCCTTAAATAATGGTATTGGATATTTTGTATCAAATTCTAATGAAACGTTAGAGGAAGACTGCTTATCTGTTAATAGGAATGGTTCTGTAGGCTATTGTTTTTATCATCCTTATAAAGCATTATTTGGTAATGACACTCGAAAATTGCGTCCTAAATATCGCAATAAATATACATCTCAATTTTTATCGCTTTCCATAAGTAGTCAAAAAGACAAATATGGTTATGGTTATAAAATGGGAACTGGACGATTGCAAAAACAAACGATTCTTCTTCCAGCGCTTTCAGACGGAACTCCAGACTGGGATTATATGGAATCCTATATGAAGCAACTCGAATGTCAAAAGATTTTGGAATATCTACGATATATTTCTAAAAGAATATCATAAACAAGCGAAGCGTTGCGTGCCGTATTTCACTAAGTGAAATAGGCACGCAGAGAGGGCGTAATGAGCGACAGCGAATTAGCCCGAAAAAGCGAGCCGTATGGAGCGCAGCGACATAGGCGAAGCAAATGAAACACCTATAATGCAAATTGTACGTAAAGATAAATCAGTCTTGAAGTGCTGATGGTTCAATGCATTTTTGAAAATACTCTTTTATTAACTCTATATGTCTAAAGATACACGCTAAGATTTTGTATAGAAATTGTGGGGTAAGTTTAATTTTAGAATCATCTATCTTGAAATTTTTCATTTTTCTGTGCCCCTTCTTTTTGTCGTCTTTCTTTCGCTCTTTGTATTCTTCCTCTGTGTAAAAAATATACTCATGATCCAAATGTGTTATATAATACTCATTATTATATTTTACATATAAACAGTGCACAACCTGGGTAATAATTTCATTATTATAATCAGACTCTGGTGAATCGTATAATTCTTCAAAAGTGATCTCTTTATAAGTGATACCTTTATCCTTAACTGTTATATATAAACAATTATAATAAAGTTCTACTGAATATAATTTGGTTACAGGAAAACGACCTAAATCATCAAAATTAAAATAATATCCTCTTTCAAGTTCTTCATCTATTCTGCTTTTTGTCAATTTTCCTTCTACCCCCACACTATCAAGAAGACGCACAGAAAGCTTATTTATTCCCTCTGTACCCGTTAGAATCCTGCATAGAGGTAACGAGATATTTTTCATCAAGAATGTTCTGTTCAGACGTTTGTCATATAATCGTGTTGGACTAACAGTAAGCAGAGAACGAGTATCATCTACAGCAATAAGGTTATGTTCATAGAATTGTTCTTCCCCATACTGTGTTTGTAATCCCATAAACTTTTCTTGTAATCCTAATATTCTATTTTTGTATTTATCCGAGTAGAGGTAATTATCAAAAGCATGATATAGATATAAAAGGATTCTATATTTCGAATCTGACAGACAGCCCTTATCAATATTATTCCGCACATAAGGATTATAGAACGTTTTAATCCAATCATCCATAGTGATTTGAGATATATCCTTCTCATTCGTATTCGAATTTATATAATCTTTAAAAGTTTCTTTTGCACTATCTTTGCGTTTGTATACTTGAACTATTTCATTACGAAATGCATCTTCCGAAACACACCAGTTCAAAGTCTCAATTGTTTGTTTATGTTTACTGCGAAATTTATTAAACACGATACCATCATTCAAACCTGATCTGTGTGTTCTACTAGTTTCTTGTATTTCTTGATATTCAGTAATATATTGTTCTTTCAGATAATCTTCTAATAATTCTATGATATCATCCTTTGTTTCTATTGTTTTTACTTCTTTCATATTTTAGCTCTTATTTTAAGTAATGCACGGAAAGATACGCACTCAAATAGACTGAGAGATGCTCCGATTCTCTTCCGCACAGGGCTGAGTATCAAACACACTCGTTCTGTGCTAACTCAATTTTACAACAAGTGTCTCATGAATCAAACAGTTCAATGGACGCAATTTGCGTTAACTGTTCAAAAGATGAAACCAATCGTTCCCGAAACGCCTGAAGACGCTGAGAAGTTCAAACTGTCGTCAAACAAGAATCCAACAAATCCGTGGGCGCACAATGACTTTGAAACCATTGAGCCAAAAGAATCAAAACAACTGGCCGACGATTTGTCCGTCCGTGACGATCGAACTTCGCGGTGCTGAGGTCGAAACCACAGACCGAATCGCGCTGGACATCGTTTGTCATTGCGTGGTCGTGAACAGCGCCATCCTTGAACGTGAAAAGACCGTCGAGGTGGACGGCGTCCATCATTTCCTCACCGACGAGGGCTATACGGATGAGGGCGTCGTCGAGGCACTGTTTGCCGACTGTCTGCTGCTCGGCGAGGAAACACTGAACGCGCTTCGCGGTGTATCTGGCGTTAACGATATTGCGCTTATTCCGCCGAAAACGATGGATGATTTCCCGCATTGCCAGTGTCAGGTCGTTGCATCTGTTCCAATGCTGAGTCGTTTTATTGAGGATGATCTTTTGTAATTTTTGGGAGGGTGGAAGTGTCCCCCCTCGCGGCTATTTCGCGAGCTCAATACGCAGCTCCCCCCTCATAACATTCAAGGAGATAGAAAATGCCTGAAAAATATGGCGTATATGCGCAACTGGTACCGAGTCTTGCTAACACGCCTGTGGATACCAGCACAAACATTGTTTTCATCGGCGCGGCTGAAATTGAGAATGTCGATGGTTGGGAAGATATGGACCTGATCAATCGTCCCATTTACATCTCGTCTTTATCAGACTTTGAAAAGAAACTCGGCGGCGGTTCGCCGTCTGAAGGATTTAATCTGAGCGAGGCGGCAGAAGCAGCCTTTTCAGTCGTCGGAATTTCCGGAGCTTACTTTATCAACGTCCATGACCCGGATGATGATGACGAAGACCTTTCGGCGGATACTGCATTTCTTGGATCGGCTGGGGCTCAGACTGGCATTTATGCCGTGCAGAAATTGTGGCCACTCTATGGGGCTGTGCCCAATCTGATTTGCTGCCCTGGCAAAACATCAGCGTCTATTGTGACTGCCCTCAAAACAGTGGCTTCAAAGTGTAACGGTCATTGGGACGGGATGGCCGTGTTTGATGTTGCTCAAGCCAACACCCAGGTCGTAAATGGCATTGTTCAACCTGCACAGGTCACGAATGACAACAAGTTTGAGAACGGTATTGCTGTTTGGCCGTCGGTCAAATCGACTTCCGGCAACGTCATTTCCGGTGCGGCGGTTGTCTGTGCACTCTATGCGGCCAATGATGCCGCTCGAAATAACATTCCCGTGCGTTCGATCGGCAACACCAACGTGAGCATTCTTGGCGCGTGCCTTCGCTCGGACGGCGTAATTGTCTCGATGGAGGAATCTGACGCGACACAGATTCAGGAAAACGGCATTGTCACCTTCCTGAACGTCGGTGGTGGCATCTACGTGACCTGGGGCGACCATACATCTGCGATGGCCAACGGTTCCGTCACAGATGAACGCGCACGCTTTGACAGTAACATTCGCGTTCTTCAGACAATCACCAATCGATTCCAGCAGAAATATCGATTCGATATTGATTCGCCAATGACGTTGACCATGCGCAACAGCGTGATTCAGGAAGAAAACGACTATTTGGCCTACCTAAAGTCCATTGGTGCCATCATTGGCGATGCTTCCTGCCAGTTCCTCGCCGAGGACAATCCGCAGGACAACGTGGCACTCGGTCAATTCGTCTGGTCGATTGCCGCAACGGTCACGCCGCCGATGAAATACGCACAGCTCAACGTCGGATTCACCAGCGCTGGATATTCGGTCTATTACGAAGCCTGATAGGAGGGAGACATGAACAGAATACCTATTTACGGACAAATTAAGGGCTGCACAATCTATCCTGCCCCCGATGGTAAACCGGCATCCAATCCAGCCGCCATCGACTGCACCATTACGCCGCCTGTCGTCAGTTTTGAAACGGGCACCGTGCAGATGATGGGCTCGTTGACCGTTCCCGATCAAAGCCGCATCGCCGATATGAGCTTGTCGATTACCGTTCCCGTGTCGCCGCTTTCGGTGAAACTCTCTGGCAAAGGGCTGATGGGCTACGAAGCACGCTGGGCGCAGGAAGTCACCGAACCGAGCGGTGCGATTCGCGTCGTTCAAGGCGTCTGCTATATCGGCGGTTATGTCACGCAAGTTCCTGCGTCAGCCGTCAATCCTGGTGCCGAAGGCACGGCGGATTACAACGTCTCGGTGGTTAAATACCGCCTTGTCGTGGACGGTAAAGAGCTGCACAACATCGACCGTGGCAACGGCGTTCTGATTATCGACGGCGTGGACTATCGATCTGAGGTCGATAAGCTACTCTAAGATACGAAAAAAGCCGCTCGAATGAGCGGCTAAACAAAACAACTAATGAGGACGTAAGCAAAATAGCCTAACACGGTAAATAACCCCAAAGTGATGGCAATTTGGAATAGACCGAAAAAAATGCCCAATGCCATACCAACTCTGCTTTTTGGACGTTCTGGCGGTTCATAATGAAATACATACATCTGACACCTCCTGTTCAATATCATGCACTAACATAGATAGTCACAATTCTATTCGAAGTCAAATGGAGAAAACCATGGAAACAATCACGCTCACTAAACCGTTCAAGCTCAATGACAACCGTGAAATCACGGAGCTGTCGCTCCAGTTTGAGGAGCTGTCGGTTGCTGACTTCCGGCAAATCAGACAACTGGAATCACAGATTTCAGACAACAAACTCGTGGATGCCGAAAGCATGGCAACGCCAAAGAACCTGTCGTTTGAATTTCAGCTTGCGTCAGGTTTTTTGGCCGCAGTCAAGGGAACTGATGGACTACGGATCGACGATTTCACTCGATTGCAAATGTCTGATGCAATGAATATCGCACGAACAGCCAGTTTTTTTTGGCTGGATGTGGATTGAGGCAAAACTCTGACATCGTGCGTCTGCATGGTGTCATTGGTCAATTAGCTATTCAATACCATACGGATATCGTGAGATTGCTTGAGATGCCCATCACGGCACTCTACTACCACTTTATATTGGTGATACGTGGCATGGAGACAAAATGAGTCGAACATCTGAATACACGCTGGAACTACAGATTCAGGATGACAAGAGCAAAGACGCCCTTAGGGAACTCGAAAAGGGATTGAAGAACGTTGGTGAAACCGTCAAACGTGACGTGTCTGGGGATGACCTGACCAAGAATCTTGAGGCTTCTCAAGCCGCAGCGCAATCTATCATCAACAGGTTTCACGAAATGGCCAGTGATTCAGATCTGAATTTTCAGGCAATCGCCAAAGCGTATTCAAAAAATGCAGGGAATGCCATTGCTGAACTCGAAAAACAATATGCAGTGGTGAAAGACCAGCTTGATGCATCTCAGAAAATGCATGATGAAAACGTCGAAGCACTCAGGAGCTACAATAAACTGCTTGAAAATCAGGATTTGTCACTCAAAGAGCGTTATGCGATTTATGATAAGATCTCATTTCTTGAGAAAGAGCAGAGAGCTTCGAACTTGGAACAGCTCAAGGCACAAGTTCAACAAAACCGTCAGATTCGCGCCAATCTGAAAGCCGCAAATCAGTCGGCTATGATGGAACGTGCAAATGCCAAATATAAAAAGCTCGAAGAACTTTATGCCAAGCGCAAGGCGGCGACGGACAAATCCGAAAAGAAAAGCCTGGACGAGAAGATCAAACAGCAGAAGGCATACATTAAATCCATAGAACAGGCTGAAAAGATAACCAAGAAGACAACGGAACAAACGGGAAAATTAGAAAAAGCATGGGAATTTGTGCTGAAACATGCCAATAGAATTGGCAAGGTGACACAATACGCATACAACATAACAGGAATGGCGAGTGGCGCGGCACGCACCGCTAAATCCGTTGTTGGTGCAGGCATTGGAATAGCCAAACAGATTGGTGCGGGCATATCCGAGGTTTCCAAAGGCGCAAATGAGGAAGTCGAGCGCGAACGACAGGCCAATCGCATCAAAGGCTATGATAATCCTGATGAACGTGTGGATATCCTACGTCAAATCTACGTGCGCACGGGTGCGGATTACTCGACGATTGTGGACGCTATAGGACGCGTTCAAAGTATTTTGGGCAAATCTCTTAGCAAGAATGAACTGATATCCGCAGTGGCCATAGAACTTCGTTATCCCGGCATGTCTCAGGCATTTGCATCGAGTACGAGCAAGGCAGACCCGGCACAATTCCAGCGATACGCCAACCGAATGAAAGCCATGCAACACGCCACGGGGGCAAGTGATGAGCAGATTCAGGAATCAACACAAGTGATGGCTAACATGAAGCCAGGCGACTTCGGAAGCGCAAGCATTACCGAATTACAGACGGTGTATCTTGGGCTTCAAAACAGCGGCGCATTCGACAGTCAGGAAGAACTGGATAAAGCGTTCCGAACCTTCGTGCGAAAACAGCGGGATTCCAGCCAAAACGTGTTTGAGGCGGCACAGAATTACAACTGGGTCGGACATATTTCGGGAGAACGTAACCGTCTACAGGCGCAAAACACGCTTCAGCAGATGAATTGGTCTGAAATCGGTTCGGCATTGAACAAACCAGAGGAAAATACAACTCCGGAAATGAGCAAGGCAGAAACGATGGCCATGAAGATGCGCGAAATCGAAGACAAAAAGAACCAGCTGCTGATGAAACTGATTCCTGCAGTCCTGCCTGTTGTCGAGGGAATAGCTCATCTAATGGATTCCAAAGGTGAGAGCATCGTCAAAGGGCTTATGGCACTATTTGAGACTGTTATTCCATTACTTGACCCCGTGTTTAGAGCGTTGGATGCGTTCCTCGGTTTTATGAGTCAAACGATCCTTCCTGGATTCCAAAAACTGATTAATGTCGTTGTGGATTGGTTTGGGGATGAGGACAACCAAAACAACAACGCTATACCGCAAAATGCCGCTGGCGGGCTTGCGTTTATGCCGTCGATTGTCGGCGAGCGCGGGCCGGAGGCTATCATTCCACTGGACTATTCGCGGGCGCAGCGAGCGGAAAACATCGCAAACACCGTCAACCAGACATTCAACATGGGCGGCAACCAAACGACGGCTTTAAGTCTTGCACAAGCCGTGCGTTCGCGTGATTTCACGCGGGCAATGACCGACAACCAATTCTTTACCCGAAGATGCGGAGCGTTCTAGCCCCTAACCCCTAAATCCCCTTTCCCCGTTGGAGCAAGGGGACTTTCATAAGGACGGACACATGAAAACCTATATCGCAGTTCATGGGGATACATGGGACAGCATCGCCTACAAGACCGTGGGCGACGAATTCCTGTGTGACAAGATTTGTGCGGCGAACAGCCGCAAACACGAAGGCGTGGTCATGTTTGAAGGTGGCGAAAAGGTCGTCATTCCAGATATTGTTGCCAAGCAATCGACGCTCATCAAAGCCCCATGGAGTGAATGATTATGCAATACCTCGCTTGGGCAGATGTCGAGATCCCTTTGTGCCTGGTTACGGGCTTTTCGTATGCCAAGCGCGCCAGAACCGTCAATCATGCGCGAAATTTCGCGTCTGCGCGAGGTTTTGAGGCAAGTGAAATATCTGTAAGGGTAACGCTGAATCGTGGCGTGGCGATGGCCTACGGGCTCGAATTTGGCCGTTATGTGGAATTGATCGAATCATTCGACGCATCCAAAGACAATGCGCAGGGCACGGTGACTGTCGGCGGTTATCCCATTTATCCCGAACTCAATTTTGCGCTTACGAACATCAATCGCACGTATCAAACAGACCTGGCGACGGACGAAATAACGGTTATGGAAGCCGACATCACGTTGTCTGGCGTGAGTTGCGTCAAAGAAGTTTCGCGCGAACGCGCGTTGGTGATTGGGTACGAGGACACCATCATTCAGTTGCCCAAAACGACGATCTCATGCAAAGGCAAAGACTTCGTGATTCAGGATTCGGCGGCAGTATCTGCGTTCGTGACAACGCCAAAAGAGCTTCAGCTTGAAGTGATGATTGGCCAGGATAACCGCACACCAGAACGAGATAGCTTTTTGAACGATCTCATTTCGGAATATGCCACGGTGACGTGTGAACTTCCGCAAGGAACGGTGGTTTACAACGTGATTCAGGCCATGACCATGGATTCTGTGCTTTACCTGACTGGTTCGATCTTGCCAGAAGCCGCCTCACAGATGATCACAAAGACCTATATGGACTGCGATTTGGCCGACATTTTGACCGACATTTGCAACGTTATCGGCGTGGATGCCGACATCAAAGTCGATGGCCATGTCGATTACTACCTCATGCAGTGCTCACCTATTCAAGCGATCGAAGACCTGCAACGGTCTGCCGGCTTCTTGGTGTCGATTCAGGGCAATAAGCTGACGTTTGTTTGGGTGCCTGACAGCATCGATCCGCAACTCACGCTCGATGAGTTGAGTGTCGAAGACGACACGCGCAGCGAGGATGTGAACGGCCTCGTTTGGCGTGACGGAATACACGAAATCATGGTCGGTGAAGTTTCCGGCGAGGTGCCCAAAGTCGATTCTGTGTTCAAGACAGACGCTGGGGATGGCTTCGCCTCGCATGTTTTGGCGTATTTGCGGTATCAGGCGGCGCGAGTGGCTGTGACTGGGTCGATCGTTGACTCGATCGGCACGCATTCACAGATTGCAGTGCCAAAAGATGATGTCACATTGGCCTTATTGGTGGATTACCCGACGTTTGACTGGTTGGCTGGCCAAATGTCGCTCGAATGCAGGGAGATAAGATGATTGGTTATTTTACGGTGATTGAGCTGATTGGCGATGATGACGCGGCGGGTTTCAAAGTCCAGGCTAAAGTCAAATCGCAGATGAATGAGAACATCATCGGTGTGATGTGGCTGCCACCTCACATTCGGCAGGGACAGTCCAATATTGATGCAGATTCAACTGTTTGGGGGATATTGGATGAAGTTTCAGGCGTTGGTTGCGCCATGATGGGCGTCGGTGATGCCGACTTCGGGTATTTCTACGACGCCGACATTCAGGTCAAAAAGAAGCTGACGGTCGATGGCGAAACGGCACTCAATGACAAGCTGGATGTGGCGAAAAAAATCACGGGGAGCGATGCGATTGAGGCGTCGAAAGACATTTCCAGCTCAAGCGGTGACGTGAAAGCGGGAACGATCTCGCTCAAAACACATACGCATCCAGCGACGTTATCCGTTTCCACAACGGGGTCGCCAACGGCACAAACGGGAACAGCTACCGGCAATACGCAAGCACCACAATAGGCATTGCGAGGCGTATGCGCGTTGCGCATAGCCGAGCGCGCGGGCGTATTGAGCAAAGCGAGATAGCACGCGCCACAAAAGGATATTCAAATAATGAAAAATGGTTTTGTCTTTTCGGAAGATGAATTTGCATTTACGGGCGCCGGTCAACTGTCGATGGGAAGTGGCATTGAAACGTCAACGCGGTTTGCGCACGATTACTCGAAAACTGCGCAGTCTATCGCATGGCGCAAAACATCGACGGCACGCACGGGCTCAATCACCATTGCGTTCAATCATTCACAGGTCGAGAATATCTTTAACGAGATCGCGAAATATGAGGAAATCGCGGGGAAGGCCGGTGATTTGTATTGGAATAGCCAAAATTTGGGCAAGTTCCTGATTCGTTCGGTGCAAATTTCGTTGGCATTGGACGGCATCGACATCATTTCGTCTGCGCAGGTTGGAATTGAGGTCGTTGAAGCATACCAAAAACAAGAAAAGTCATCGAAACAAAGTGTCAAAGTTGAACTATTTTGATCCAATTATCGGGCACAATTCACCACGTTTAAGCGCCATCCAGTTATGAATTGGATGGCGTTTGTTTTTATGCAAAGCGAGGTGGATATGAACACAGGTCAAGACATCGTGAACATGTTGAATTGCCGACAAGGCGAGCATGTATTGTTTCGGTCGTTTGGATTGGGACACGTGGCCGATCAGGTTGGCAAGTTGCGAAAGTCGCAGCTCACTCAGGAAGTGGCGAAGTGGTATCCAAACGTTCGGTCAGTCGAAATTACACAAAAAGGCGATGAATACAGCGTCAAAGTGAGGGGCGTGGAATGATGGACTTTATCAACGACCTATCGACAGAGAGCGTGTTCGATCTGATTAAACAGTATTATCGAGAAGAACAAGGCAAAGAGATTCAGATTGGTTCTGACGAGTTCGCGATGGCATCCATGATGGCCTATGTCTGCGGCGTTCTGATACAGAAATTCAATGCACAGGCGCGGCAACGCTATTTGGCAACGGCGACTGGCGAGTATCTGAATGCCCTTGGAGAGACATTCGACATTGAACGGCCTGAACCGACACACGCTGTGTGCCAGGTCACGATAACGGCATCGAGCGGGCGCGGCTATGCTATTTCGGCACCGGCAGGAACGTTCTATATTTCTGATAACTCAGGTGTGAAGTTCACTAACCTGGCCAACATTTCGATTGCAAATTTAAGCACTTCGCAGACGCTTACATTCATCGGTGTAGAGGAAAAGGCCAATGTTTTGGCCGAAAACAATCTCGATGTTGGTAGTATTACAACGATATTGACGCCAGTGGCTGGGGTCTTATCGGTGTGCAATACCACGGTTCCTGTTGGCGCAAAAGATTCGTTTCCTGATACCGATGAAGGTGACAATGCTTATCGACAATACATTGTCCAAAAACGGTCTGGTGTATCGACGGGAGGGCCTGCACCCGCTTATGAAATGCGCACCAAAGAGACAAATTCAGAGGTATTGGATGCTTACTGCGCACGATACAATGATTCTGTATTCGAGGAAGGTATCGCCAAAATATATGTGCTTTTAGACCCCGATTTGCCTTCGGCATCCAAGACAGCGGTTAAAAACGCCATTACTGCGCACTTGAATGAACCTGACTGGAAACCCGTTTGTGATACTGTTTCACTTATTGATCCAACACCCGTTGGTTATGAAATTGGTGTGTACGTCGGACTCAGATCAAAACATGCTATTTCTGGCAAGGTTAAAGTACAAAAAGACATAGACGCCTATGTTGAGCAGTTGAACAGTAAACTTGGTCAATGTTTCAGCGTTTCCGAGTTAGCCAGACTATGCCAGACGCCAGATGAAAACGGCGTTTGTTCTGAATACATCCGTTGTGATGATTCGTCAGACAATTACGTCAGTGTTGAGAAATGGCAGCACGGCAATTTCACCGTGGAGGTGTATGGCTATGAAATTATCGCAGATTGATTCGGCCAGACTTTTGCCGCGTTTCGCTCGAAATGATTTCACCAAAGCGGCTTGTCATGCGCTTGATGA
>JAZRVP010000073.1:0-31856 GCA_045599245.1 Myxococcota bacterium | reverse complement strand
GGTTAATTCATATATCTATTGAATATGGCCTATTTCGCATTTTTTAGGCAGAAATTGATGAGAGCCGGGGGGGGCCGAGAAGGCAGGCGTCCGGTGGACGGCTGGCATCGCAGAGCCCAGTGAGCAAATGAAATGAACGAGGTGGAGAGCCGACAGGCTCGGGAAACGAAGTGCATTTCATATTGCGAACTGAGGACCGGGGCAAAGCCCCAGCGGGGTTCGGGGCAGAGCCCCGGTGAGTAGTAGCCACGGGCGTAATTATTTTCATACTCCATTCTTGACAAGCTCATGTACCTGGCATAAAAGGCGCGTGTTTTGGGAATTTCGATTTCTCAAACCGCCGGGGTGGCGAAAAGGTAGACGCAGGAGACTTAAAATCTTCTGTCCGCAAGGACGTGCGGGTTCGAGTCCCGCCCCCGGTATTTAGTTTAATTCATAAATCAGCCGCGTTATGCGGCTTTTTTTGTATGGTGCTCAGGATGACTTTTTCACTCGATTCCCTCAATCCACCACAACGAGACGCCGTAACATACGATGGAAACAAACATTGTCTCATCCTCGCCGGTGCAGGAAGCGGAAAAACTCGCGTCCTCACACACCGCATCGCATGGCTCATCTCTCAAGGTGTCGCACCTTCCTCCATTCTCGCCATTACTTTTACGAACAAAGCCGCAAAAGAAATGAAGGAACGCGCCCTGGCTCTCGTCGATTGCGGCGATCATTCCGGCCTCACACTCTCCACTTTTCACGCCTTTGGCGCTCGTTTTCTCAAACAATATGCCGTCTATGGCGGACTCGATTCGTCTTTTTCGATCTACGACGAAACCAGTCAGAAAACACTCATCAAGCAAATCATGACAAACATCGGACTCATCGGTTCCAATGCTTCCGAATCCGATGCCGGAAAAGCCAAAACAGCCGTCAACGAAACCATGTTCAATATCATGGCCTGGAAAGAAGCCGGTAAAAGCATTTTTGAAGCTCAAAGCGAAGCCAAATCCAAAGAAGCTCAAAACATGGCGACGGTCTATGCCGAATACGAAAAACAACTGTTGGCCAATAATGCCGCCGATTTTGCCGACCTATTGCTCAAACCTCTCGCCATTTTGCAAAAATATGAAAACGTTCGAGCACGTGTTCAGGCGCGATATCGCCACATTCTTGTCGATGAATTTCAGGACACAAATGCCGTCCAGCTTCAGCTCATCAAGGAATTAAGCGGTCCGGAAACACGTCTGACGGTTGTAGGCGATGACGATCAGTCGATTTACACCTGGCGCGGTGCCGACCCCGGAGCCATTCTCGAGTTCTCTCAACGTTTCGGTGCCTGCGACGTCTTCAAACTCGAACAAAATTACCGTTCGACACAACCCATCCTGACCTGTGCAGGAAATCTCATTGCCTGCAACGAAAAAAGAACCGAAAAACGCCTCTGGACCGACAAAGCCGGCGGCGAACCCGTCCATGTTCAGGCCTTCAGCTCCGACTGGGACGAAGCCACAGCAACCGTTCGACAACTCATCGCCAGACACCAAAAGCTCCGCACACCGTGGGAAAAAATCGCCATTTTGTATCGAAAAAACAGCCAGTCTGTGAGCCTCGAACGCGAATGTACCCATCAGGCTGTTCCCTACCAGGTCATCGGCGCCACAGGTTTTTATGAACGTGAAGAAATCGTCGATCTCATCGCCTATCTTCGCATTCTGGCTAATCCGGCTGACACCGTGGCACTTCGTCGCATCCTCAACAAACCGGCGCGGGGAATCGGTGATAAAACCTGTGAAAAGATCATTGAACTCGTCGAACAAAAAGCCAAATTCGGCCTTCAACCAACAGAATGCATCCTCAGTCTTTTGCAGGATATCGCCGCTGAGCGCGTTAAAATTCCAAGAGCCGGAAAGAATACCATTGTCGGTGCACAGGCCCTTCTCGCACTCTTTGAACGCGTCGAAAACTGGGAAAATCAGTCGCCTCGCACGACCCTGCTCGATATCATGGACGAAATCCACTACATGGATTACCTCAAAAAACTGACGTCCAAAAAGGGCCAGGAATTCTCCGAAGCCGAGGATAGAATTCAAAGTCTGCTCCAGGAACTCGATGCTCATCAGCAAAAAAGTCCCAACGATTTGCGAGGTTTTCTCGAAGATATGACGTTAATTCGTCCGGAAGCCGATGATGCCCGTCACGCCGTCAATCTCATGACGATACACAGTGCCAAAGGCCTCGAATTCGATCTCGTGTACATCGTCGGCGCCGCCGACGGCATCCTTCCCCTCGAACGAGGCGGCACCTGCGATGTCGAAGAAGAAAGACGTCTCATGTACGTCGCCATGACACGCGCCAAAACCGTTCTCACCATTTCCTACCCGCTCCAAAGCCATCTCTATGGACAGACGATGTGCCAGACACCGAGCCGTTTCATTGAAGAAATGGAACGACCGGAAGATCGAGATGTCCTCGATTTTAAGGAAATGAACAGCGACGAGCCCGCTTCGTTCTCCCGTTTTGCCCCAAAACTTGCCTGGAGCCATCAACCCGCTTCGCCAAAACCCAAAAAACAAAACGATTTCAGCGACGAAGTCGGCGAAGGCATCATTCGTCCAATGAATTCAAAAAAACGCCAGATCAGCGACGATTTTGTCTCAGACCAGTACTTTGAAGAGCCATCCATTGACATCCACGCCGATCATGCTGCAAAGCGTCATGCCGAACCGGAACCTTTTGTTCCGCCCCAAAACGCCGTCGAATCCGTTTGTGCCATATCAAAAAATGGACGCCCGATTTCCGTCGGTTCCCGCGTTTCTCACGCCATCCACGGACGCGGCATTGTCACTCAACTCGAAAAAAACGGCCGCGATTTCAAGGCTACCGTCAAATTCAACAGTTCCGGCATACGAACCATCATCGCGAGGTTTCTCGACGCCTTCTGACACAAAAAAAACGCGCATTTGCGCGGTTTTTTCTTTACTCTCCAGCATCTTATTCAAGCGTATGCCGCGAGAATTTTATCCATGCAAGTCCCGTCATAACGGCTAAAAAACCGATATTACCAAGAATTGAACCAATCTGCGGATCCTCACTCTTCAATGTTTCCAATGAAACCGCCGACTTAATGGGATCAACGACATCGGGTAACACCGCGCTCAAAATGGCCAGAATGGCCAGAAATCCAATCGAAACCGCAAGTGTCTTCAGAAATTCATGGCCATGGAAAAACATCGATCCTGCCAGGAAAAGCGACATCGTACTTGCGGTTGAAAGCCAAACACCGAAAAATGTATTTATTCCGATGTTTTCAATTTCAACATTTTCAAACACATCGTGAAGCGTCGCGCCTTCAAAGGTTGAAAGAAAGTGCGATAAAAAGCCCAGCTCGACTCCACTCACCCCGATGGTCATCACAATGGGCAGAACAATGATGTACCAGAAAAAGAGCGTCACAAACTGCTCAAGTCTGGAACAAGGAAGCGTCATGAGAACTGAGGCCGATGTCCTGACGTGATATTCGCGAAAAGCACGACACGTCATAAGCGCCATGGTGAAAAATGCTGCAATGAAAGTGACGATCAACACGACCGTCATTCCCGCACCTCTTGTCACCATTTCACTCGTGATACTGATATTCAGAATATTCAAAACGGCACAGCCTGCCAACATGATGAGCAGGACAACGCCAATCGGCATAATATGCGTCCAAAGCTGAACTTTTATGAGCTTTCCAACGCGTTTGATATCAAATACATCGTTCATTTTGCCTCCAAAACGTTCTGAATGCTTTCGCGATTGGAAATAACGGCATTAAACAGCGTTTCAAGGTTCAAAGCATCGATCGTTTGCGGTGCTTCACCAGGCTTTCGAAGCGAAATCCCTGCAAGGCCCGCCACTGTTTTTTCGGAATAAATCGCTCTGCTTTCATCCTCAATCAGACCAAAAACCAATCGATTAAACAATTCATCGGCCGTCGCTAAAAGGGCCAGCTGAGCTTCATCAAGGATGATGACACCATCGATCAAACATTCCAAATCACGCACCTGATGCGTTGAAATCACGATGCAGCGTTCCGGACTTTTATGTTCAGAAAGAATATTGCGAAGTTTCGTCTTGCTCGGAATATCGAGTCCATTGGTCGGTTCATCCATGAGGAGAATTCTTGTATTGCATGCAAGTGCATAAGCCATGTAAGCCTTTTTTCTCTGTCCCTGGCTCATCGTCGACATTTTCTGCTCCGGATCGACTTCGAGCTGGGAAAGAATGGATTTGAGATAATCCATCGAGAAATTCGGATAAAATGCGCCGTATAGCGAAGCGTATTTCATCACCGACATTTTCGGGAAATGAACTTCTTCGGGAAAAAGGAAGATATCCGTCAGCATGGACGGCAAATGCTTCCAGGGATCAGCCTCTGCAATACGAATGGTTCCCGATGTAATCTTATTCAACCCTGTCATCAGTCGGAACATCGTACTTTTGCCGACGCCATTTTTTCCGAGAAGACCATAAATATGGCCGGGTTCGAGAGCAAGATTGATATTTCTGAGAACAAAGTTTCCGTGTGCGTAATACTGAAAAGAGACATCCTGTAAATTAATCATAGTACTCCCAAAAAAGAGAGAAAGTTACTATTCAGGCGGGGCTCTGCCCCGGACCCCGCTTAAGGGCTGAACCCTTAAGAATCCACAATATTTTAGGTTGATATAAGCTTTGAGGGCTGCCTGCCTCTTGTTCCTCCGCCGGGGCACCGCCCCCGGCTCTCATCATTTTCTGCCTTATAATTGCGAAATAATCCGTCTTTCACCAATCTCTGCTCATATTTCAAAAGATTTGAGAATTAAGCCAGGCTGAGTAGTAACGAGAGAAAATAGAATCACTCGGCGAGCATTTGACGAACGAGCTCACGTATTTCCGCACCTTTTTGAGGATCGTGCAGAGCTAGATCGAGTGAAGCGGTAAGAAGCCCGAAGGGCTGTCCCACGTCATGTCGAACACCGCGATAAATCACGCCAGTGAGCGGATATTTTTTGGCATAGAGACACATGGCATCCGTGAGCTGAATTTCACCCCCGACTCCGGGCTGAACCATGCGAAGAAAATCAAAGATTTCCGGCGTAAAAGTATAACGCCCCGTAACCGCGAGGGATGACGGTGCCAGAGCCGGTTTTGGTTTTTCGACGAGATCCGTAATGATCAAACGCCCGTTATCTTCATGCGCTTTGACAATGCCGTAACACGAACGCTGTTCAAACGGAACATCCATAAGAAGGACAGCGGGAGTCTGCTGTATCAAAAGAGAGAGGCCATTCTGCATGAGAACTTCGTCGGGAAGAAGGACGGCAAAAGGACGTCCGGCCACATGTTTTTCAGCACACAAAACGGCATGTCCGAGCCCTCTGGCTTCCTCCTGAACACAGGCATGAATACAAACGCGTTCATGGAGTCTGTCCAATGACATACCCTCGTATTCCGGTCCGAGATCACTCGCATCAAACTTGAGAAAATGTTCCAAAACATCGTGTTTGTCCGGAGAAATCACGAAAATGACTTCATCACAGCCGGCCTTGAGAGCCTCTTCAAAGGCATAACTCGCACTTGTCCGGCGCCAGACCGGCAAAAGTTCCTTGGGAACACTTCTCGAAACCGGCATCCAACGCGTTCCCCGACCGGCCACCGGTATGACAGCAACTCTCGGAAGATTATTCATTGCAGCTCCCCGTCGCTTCATTGCATGAAGAAAAACAAATCGAATAATCGCCATTCCAAACACTGTAAAGCGCATTGTTATCCGCCTTTACACACACGTATTTACCGGAATCGCGAATGTCTTCGGAATCGGCATTGACGCATTTCGTCTGCTGTGCCCCTTCCGTATCACAGGCATATCCACACATCGAAATGCCATTGACCTGAATACATTTATCATCACAGTATTCGTTTCGTATCATGCCCATCAAATTAGAATCGAGCTGGCATTTCGTCAACGATTTGCGGTCACACGAATAGTTGGATCGATCGAGCGGATCACATTCACCATCAAGAAGAGCGCACTTTTCCGAGTTGCCGTCACAAAGCCCGCGACAGTAATAGCCATCGACACTCACCCACTGCAGTTTGTTGCGCGTCGTTTTCTGACATGCCGTGACGAGAACCTGTCCATTTCCCTGAACGACGGAACACGTTCGAGTCACCGCATTCAACTCGGTGCATTCACCGCCATCCACACACCCGGCCTGCTGTCGAACAATCCCGAAATAAGTCTCTTCGTAAACGACACATCTTTCATCGCACTGCCCAATCACAACCGCACCCTGATCGCAATAAACGACGCGGTTGCCATCACAAAATTCGACGAATGTTTCAGGGTCGCAAATCGCATCCTCTTTGATGTTTTTCATTTCAGGCGTCACACAAACGCCTTCCAGACACGTTCCGGAAGTGCAACTGACCCCTTTGCAGGGATCGTCATCAGACGTATCCGGTATTGTTTTCGGAACGCAGACACCGTTTGTGCACGTTCCCGTGCACCCCTCACACGGATCGACCGGCTGATTCGGGATGCAGACACCGTTTGTGCACGTTCCCGTGCACCCCTCACACGGATCGACCGGCTGATTCGGGATGCAGACGCCGCCCGTGCACGTTCCCGTACAGCCCAGACACGGATCGACCGGCTGATTCGGGATGCAGACGCCGTTTGTACACGTTCCCGTGCAGCCCTGACACGGTTCGGTCTGCTTCTGGCCGGAATCGTTTGATTTCGTCTCATCATCAGAGCAGGATACCAGCAAGAAAACGGCACAAAGACACGACAAAAGACGAACAAATTTCATCACAGACCTCATTTGACTGATATGATGATAAAAGGCAAGCGACCAACCCAAGGGCGCTCCTTATAGACAGTTCACACGACAAACGCAATTTGTCGGGAAAGGCATTTCGATGATGCACGATATATTTTTAACTCAAATCATGAGTGAATTGCGGCTTTCGACGTGTGAGTCGTTTTTGCCGGGTGTGGTACATTACGACGAAACGTTTGGCCGTCTGGAAGTGTTCTGCGAGTCGGCGGATATTTTTGAACTGCGCTATGAAGGCTGGAGAGCGAAACTTTTTCCGAAAACAGGTGAATTTGTTCTGTATGAAAAAGGCTCGATGCCCCAAATCTATGTGATTGAACGCCTTGTACAGCCATTTTTGCGTCTATTTTCGGGCAGCATTCTGCTGCATGCGGGGGCCGTTCAGACGGCGTCGGGCGTCATCGTTCTCATGGCCACAAGCGGAACGGGAAAATCGACACTCACAGGCGGCCTTCTTGAACACAAGGCCTGTCATCTCTTTTCGGACGACATCCTGCCGATATTTGAACTCAAAACAGGCGGCGCCATCTGCATACCGTCATCGAGTCAGCTGGCCATGCGACATGATTTGTTCAACGAGGCGCCGTTTGTTTCGTCAACAGCATCGAACGGCTACAAGCAGCTTTTGACGGTAAGGGACACGAAATGTGCTCGCGGCGCCTCTCCCATTTGTGCATTCGTCTTTTTGAAAACGGGAGAAACAGTCTCACTCCAGCCGGTTGAAAAAGCCGATGTGATACCTGATTTTTTGCGGCATCAAATGGCGATATCGCATCCCGTGCCTGAATTTACGCGCAGTCAGTTTCGGCAGCTCATGACGGGCATTCAGGGGACGCCTTGTTATCGGATGAACATCAACTGTCGGGGATTAAAAGAAATCAGGGAAAGTGCAGCCTGTCTTCTCGGGCAGTTATTGTAAGATGCCGAGTGAAAGAAGTTCAGATTTGAGAGAAGCGAGATCGCGATCGAGCGTCGCCACATCGACGCCGTCAAAAGCAACGAGAGCGGCCTGAACGATTTCACTGTCATCGAGTCCCTGTGCGATTTTCTCGACAAAGAAACGCGCCGTGCCATTGAGAGAATAATAAGCGTTATGATTCAAATCGAGGACGATGAGCTGTTCATCGACGGGCTGAAGTTCGATATTTGCAGCAAGTTTTGAGTGATTCACGGCGAGTGACTCCGGAAGAGCGGCGCAGCTCGCGTGCGATCTGCGCCCCCCAAAAAGCAGGCCGGGCGTATTGGCCTGCCAATAGCCCGGCCCAACGGCCTGCCGTATTGGCCCGAAGGGCCGATAGGCGGCCAACAAGACGACAAATTAATAAGACGGGACAACCGGATTGGGATTGTAAATCGCCATCGAGGATGTCGCCGATGAATGGATGTAATTGTAACGCGTATCGCCCGTTGAAAACTTGTCGAAATCGAAGTTTTCGCGAACCGACTTGTATGCCGTGAGCTGAATATAGAGCGTTTCCTGATATTCGGTCGGCCACTCATAAACAGGCGGAAATTCGGCGGAAGTTGCATTTCCGGGCAAGTAAAACTGCCAAATAAGGCGCGTTCCCCTGGGATTATAACCGCGAATGGTAAGGGCGTAGAAATCGACGTTTTCGGGGTACTCGACTTTCCAGCTCAGGACGCCTTCCTTCATGATATCGTTGTTGGTGGTATTGAGGAAAACAGGGATGGGAGCCGCCGGCCCGACTTCAATCGTCTCGGGTGTCGGTTTGACGTTATATTCGTTGAACACGGAGGCGGGATAATTCATGTTTGTGTAGGCACCGGCCGTGATTTCAAAAGAAGACTCGGCAAGTTCATCCCGAAGCGGAGGCATTTTAGTGATGACGACGTAATCGGTTTCGGAAACGCCTCTCATGAATCCGCCGAGATACCCCTCGTCACCGACGAAGATATAGGCTTCGGCCGAAACGACGTTTGGTCCGGAATGAAGCGGAGCATCGAGAAGTTTGATGCTCTGTGTCTGATTGAGAGGAAGCGGGCACTCGAGATGATTTTTAATGATGGCGCCGTCCGTGACGAACAGATGGCGTTTTACGCCGATATATTTAGGAATAAAGGCATTGGTTGATTCATCGAAGAGACCGCAGACGAGAGCGAGTGCGACATCGCCTTTTCGAGCCGCCTTGAGCCTGTATTCGCCGCCTTCTTCCTTGATGAGATAGATGTCTTCGGGATCGTATGACATCATATAGGGCGAGAGCGTGGACTGCATGACGAGTCCGGCGCGGACAAGGTTTGGAGATGTTTCGAGATCGACTTTGCCAAAACCACCGACTGTTCCCTCGAAATAAGGCTGTTTAGGAGCGTAGGGAACGGTGATTTCGATGGGATTGATTTCGCCCTCGGAGGGAGGCGGAGGAGGCGGAGGCTCGATATCTTCCTGCTCCGAAGGCGGATCATCGGCGTGCCAATCCTCGAGAAGAAGTGTGACATAAGAGGCATTGACGGGCTGAATCGTGTTGCAGGAATGTTCGGGAGCGCAGGCGATAACGATCTGGGCCTCGTCAAGAGAGTCATCAAAGAAGGAAACACGACCATTTTCATCGGTTTTGCCTTTGAGCGCGGTATCGAGATCACTGCCGACATAGACCGTTGCATTTTCGATGGGAACCGCCGTGTCAACGGTCAGAACGGTGACATGAAGTGAGCCATTGAGGCGGCCGCCTGCGGCACTTGTATTGATGCCGGTCGGATTGAACCACTGCATGGTTGTTTCGGCACAGGGCTTGTCACTGCAAAGGAGCCTGACAGTATCCTGCCCGACTTCATGTGCCGGAGCCTGGAATGTGAGATGTCCTGCATCGACAAACGAAGCCTCTATTTTTTCGCCGGCAATCTGAACAGACATATTTTTGTCAAAACCGGTGCCGTAAAGATGGATGGTTGTTTTTCCGGTCAGAACAGACTCAGCCGGATTGATGCCCAGAATGGAGACGGCTTCATCATAAGTAAACGATGAACTGGCCGAATGCGGGCCATTTTGAACGGTGACACTGACATTTCCGGCTCCCGGCGGGACGACGACTTCGGCCTCGTCAGCACTCCTGACGGTGACATTTTCAGCTGCCCACGGCCCGAAAAACACGCTCATATTTTTGTCAAAACCGGTGCCTTTGAGAATGACCGTTGTGTCGTCACGAACCACCGCATGAGCCGGTTCAACAGACTTGAGCGACAGTGCCGATGCGGCCGCAATGTATTCAAAAGCCTTTGGAAGTGCGGCCGTGCCGAGTGCAATATCGACGACACCAATGCCATGAGCCGGCGTCTTGACTTTCCATTCATTCGCCGTTCGCGACTGGACTGCGGCCGTTTTCGTATCGAATTTGAGATCGCCGGCAGCGGGAAGATTGACGCCGCGAACGGAAACAAGCGTGCCGCCTTTTTCAGAGCCGACGGCGGGATCGACCGACAAAAGCTGAACCGAACCATCGGGCTTGTAATAATGAACGGCCTTGTCACGGCGAAGCTGGCGGTAATCATCCCAAATGAAGAGATCGTAATGACCGGCAGAAAGCATCGGTGAACGGAACTGAATTTCCTTTTCAGTCATTTTGGAAACGACGACCTGACTGCTTCCAATGCGCACCTTTGTATTATTGTCAAAACCATTTCCCGAAACGACAACTGTCTGTGACGAACCTTCCTCAATGACGTCCGGCGTTACGCAAGAGACCTCAAAATCCGGGATGAGCGTGAGAACGTCGGAGGCAGAAGCGTGTCCAGCATCATTGACAATGGAAACCGATATTTTGCCGGACTTGAGCACGGGCAGCAGGCCGGTCAC
The DNA here is from genome assembly GCA_045599245.1 of Myxococcota bacterium. Classification (GTDB taxonomy): domain Bacteria; phylum Myxococcota_A; class Bradymonadia; order UBA4248; family UBA4248; genus UBA4248. The sequence continues at coordinate 21,191 of JAZRVP010000073.1, read as the reverse complement.
GACATTTTCAGACTCAACGTGAGGATCGACAAGGGGAAGACTGTTTTCACCGTCCATAAAAAAGACGCGTGTATTTTCATCGAAACCGGAACCGTGAATGACGACATCAACAGCCGTTCCGGCAACGGCAACCTGAGGCTCAATGCCTTCAAAAGCAACGTTCTGCACATAGCAAAAGGCATCGGGAAGGACGACTTTTTCGCCGTCCTGAGACCAGGACAAATCGACACAGCCTTTTTTTCCTGCGGGGACAACGGCTCTGACGACTTTTTCATTCACGGGCATGAGCTTTGGTGACGCGATCATGCCGAAATTTGCAGAACCTTCGTTGGAGAGTTTTGTGCCGTAAATGCGCACCTCATAGCCGCCGGCGATATCCCCTGTGGATGGCGTTACACTCGTCAGTGTCAACTCCTCTGGGATTACGACTTCACCGCCGCCAGTCTCTCCGCCAGTTGTCTCCGAGCCAGCGTCCTGATCCTCACCGGAAATGACCCCGCTGCTCCCGTCAGGCTTCTTGGGTTCGTCCACGGGATCCGTGATATCCTCGGGGACCTTCTCAGGAACATACGGTTTTTCGGGTTCAGGCTCTTTTTCATGGGTACGTTTGACGTAATCATCGATATCAAAACAGGCATTTGATACGAGTCCGGTCGCTGAAATACAGGCCAAAACCAGCCAGAAATTGAAATGAATACGCATAGGAAAACTCCTTCGATAATAAACTGGGCGGTTATAGCGAATAAAGGGATAAAAGTGTAGTAGTGGTTAGTGATTAGTGGTTAGTGGTTAGTGGGCAGTGTTATTTTTTTATATTTTTATTTTGACAACCCCCGTATGGACGCGTATAAGGCCGCTTCGTTCAAGGCATCCGTGAGGTTGTTTTGAGACATGGCTAGGTAGCTCAGTTGGTTAGAGCAGACGGCTCATACCCGTCAGGTCGGTGGTCCGAGTCCACTCCTAGCTACTTCTTTCAAAGGCGGTCTTTTTCGGACCGCCTTTTTTTTTGCACTTTTCCCGTTTGCCTATTCCATGAACCGACGAAGCAGCATCATCCGATGCCTCAGACTGGCGATATTTCTCATCGCATTCACGATGCCTGCGATATCGTATGCCCAGTCTCTCGGTGTCGGTTTCGGCCTCGGCCTACCTCTCATGGATTACATCACGGACGAAACCGATCGCGAATATCGAGTCACCCCGGAGCCCGGTTATTATCCCGTCCTCGAAACGATGGAAAATTCCCTCGGTTCACTCCACCTCAACGCGAGTCTGCTGCTCGATCTCGAACTTCCGGTCGATGCCGAAATCCGTTTTGACATGGCTCGCATGCGCTGGAACAAAAGCGTTGTGACGCACGTCTCATGTGTTCCCGTGGATGTCGTAAACGGTTCCTATAACGATGCAGGCACCAAGTACATTCCCCTCAAAAAAGTGGATGACCAGTGCGTCAATCGAAATGCCTATGAAGCCAGCCAGGACATATCCGGCGACGAACGCGCAAGTCTGTGGTTTTTCCACATTTCCGGAGGAGCACGATACAGTTTTTTTAAGAACAAAGACTGGAATCTGTTTGCCGGTGCCCATCTTGGTCTGACCATCGCGACCATGCTCGAAAAAGACACCTGGTTTGGCGGCCATATCGACGCCATGGTCGGCTTTCTGTTCCGTCTCTCCGATCTGATTTGGATCGAATTCGACGTCAAACTTCTCTTCCTGGTCACGCAGGTCCCGCAGGACAGCCAGGTCCGCATCAATCACGAAACCCAGACAGGCGGCAATATATTTACGTCCCTCGTTCAGCCGGACGCCTATCTCGATTTTCAGCTTTCCATCCGATTTGATTTTTCAAACTTATGACAAGTATTCTCACGATTGGCAATTTTGACGGCCTTCATCTCGGCCACAGACAACTCATATCGACGACGATTGAACTGGCCAAATGCTGGGACGCGCGAGCAATTGCCCTGACATTTACCCCTCATCCGCGACAGTATTTCCACCCGATGGCTCACTTTTTCATCCATCCTGAACACATCCGTGAAGTCATCCTTGAAAGTCTCGGTCTCGACGATGTCCTGTATCTTCCGTTTGACAAGATACACACTCTGACGCCGGAGGCATTTTTCCAGACGATCCTGCTTCCCTTGTCCCCGGCCGCGATCGTTCTGGGCGCAAATTTCAATTTTGGCTGCAACAAATCGGGCGACATCAGTCTTCTTCGCGATCTGTGCGAGCATCAGGGGATTGCCCTTCACTCCCTGACCATGACCCCCTACAAAGGCGCGCCCATCAGTTCTTCACGAATTCGTCAGGCCATTCAGACAGGCAGCGTCGAAGAAGCTGCCGCCATGCTTTCGACGCCATACACTCTGTACGGAACCATCGAACACGGTGCCGGACGAGGCCACATCCTTGGTTTTGCAACCGCCAACATCCACTGCCCCGATCAGGTCATGCCAAAGCTCGGCGTGTACGCAACCGAAGCACAGGTTGACGCCGACGGCCCCTGGTACCCAGCCGTCACAGCCATCACCCAAACTCCGACGTTTGAACAGGTCGAAACCGTCGTCGAAACCCATCTGCTCGATGAATCACGCGATATCTACGGCCATACCATCAGCGTCCGTTTCAAACGTTTTATCCGCGATGAAATGACCTTCCGTTCCCGCGACGAACTCGTCCGTCAGCTCAACCAGGACTGTGAACAGGCACGAATCAGCTAATTTTTCCTACTGAACGGCCTGTGCTTCTTCGTACGCACAGGCAGCCCGGGCTATTGACATACGCCCGGCCCAAAGGCCGGCTATCGCGAAATCGCGATACACCGGCCTTTTCTATTATTCCCCCCCTTGCCCCCTAAAACGCCAACAGCATCACTTTTCGCCCTTGTCACAGTTGTAACCTCACAACGAATTTGTCTGGCCTCAAACGTGGCAGACGGCTTTTCGATATGGTATAAAAGAGAGGGGAATGGAATGCACGCGTTCCATGCAAAGATCCGCGTTTTGAACTCTGGAATTGCCATGTTAAAGAAATTTCTGCCCACAGCCCTCTTTCTGACTGCAATCATTTCCTTCACAGTCCTCAATTCATCCACTGCCCTGGCTGAAAACTGCAAAAATCTGCAATCCAACAGCGACTGGAATGCCAATTTTTCTCAGATGCAGAACGAAATTTCTTCAGGTCAATACCTCGAAGCCCTGAACACGGCCAAAGTCCTGTACAACATCTGCTCCAAATCACCGGCATTGAACTACTACATCGGAATTGCAGAACAAGGCGCCGGTGACCCGACCAAAGCCACACTCTATTTTCAAAAAGCCAGTGAATATACCTTTGATTTTGCCGTCGAACCCGAAATGGCTCGCTTGATTTGGTACGCCCGATACGAAGCCGAAAATCCCGAACGTTCCGACATTGCATTTTCAAATCTCAAACAAAAACTCGCTCTGCAGGAAAAACAACTCGAAGAATACAAGACGATGACGACGAGTAAAGACGCCGAAATTCAAACCGTCAGAGACTTGAATGAAAAGGCGCAGACGCTAGTCTTCGACAATCAGACCAATATTCATCACTACAAGACGATCATGTGGACGGGAACCAGCATTGGCATTGCCGGCATCGGTGCAACCATCGCGGGCGCCGTTCTGGCCTTTACCCTTTCGGACAAAGAAAAATACGAAGATGTGACGGAGAATGATGAAAATCCCCAAAGACTTTATCATATTCGCCCCAAATACACGGCAGGTCTGGCGACATTCGGCGCCGGCCTGGCTCTGACCCTGACCGGCACCCTCATGGCCGGTTTTGGCGGCTACTATTACACACATCTGACCAAAGACGTGACCGTTTCATTCCAGGCCAGCCCAACATCAGCCACACTCAGCATGACATTCTGACCCGGAGGACAAGATGAAAAAACAATCCTGGTTAACACTCGCCCTCCTTTCATTCATCACACCGGCCTGTGATTTTGACGAATTTTCTGTGAATGAAGAAAATTTGGCATTTGGCAATGATTGTCCCAATTTAAATAAAATCAATGGATATGATTGTACTGAAAAAAGTTGTCTAATCGGCGAAGAAAAATACGATTACAGCCGAAATTTTAAATATAAAAAGTGCCCAAAAGCCTATCCAACATGCGTAGACAAACAATGTATAAAAAAAAGTGACATGGAATCATGTCCTTATGAGGATGGTTCCATCACGCCCCATGGTTCATTTCGATGCTTTAGTGAAGGGACTGGAATTATTAAACTCTGTAACGACGGTAAATGGGATAATATTGATGAATGTGAAGGTGGCTGTAATGCTAAACAAACCGACTGCTCCGACAAATTGAATCCCTGTATTGGCGATGATAATAAAACGTATGCCGACACAATTTATCACTGTTTTACAGAAGGTGAAACGTCCACTGTCAGAACATGCAGTAATGGTGAATGGAAAGATGATGAAATTTGTATAGACCTATCCTGCAACGCCCAAAACGTCGCCTGCGGGCAGTGTTTTAATGGTAAAACAAAGCATGAAAATATCATGGTTATGGATGACGATGGTAATGCCAAAGAAATCTGTCACTCACTAACCTGCATCAATGGCACATGGGCAGTCGCCCCAAATTCTTCCTGTCCCGAAGCTTCCTCATGTTTATTTGATGAAGGCGGGAAAGCCGACTGTGGTACCTGCATCAATGGCACATCAAGATGCCAAGAATACAATAATATAGGCATCATCGAAGTTTGTGAAAATGGTGAATATAAAAAAGCCTTTGATTGTCTTAGTGATTCAAAGAAACCATTATCATGCAATTCAGACAACTCAGGATGTGGCGAATGTTTAACAAACAATTACAATTATTTGAACATAAATAACACTTGTAATAAGATTATATGTCAAAATGGTTCATGGTCAAACACTGATGGAGATTATAATATTTATTCTGATTATCATTGTTTAGGACCATGCAATAACGTTATTGATGATGAATATTGTAGTTGTAAAGATGGTGAAAGTGATTGTTCCTGTGAGGAAGGTAGCACTATTTGTTCAAACAAAACATCAGGTGGCGTCCGTTTAAAGTGTCAAACAGGAAAATGGGAAGAATTTGAAAAATGTAATGATAGTAATTCATGTCATTCCAATGGTACCGATTGTGGCGTTTGTAAAAATGGAAATACCAGATGTATTGACGATGAGAAATCAGGCCATATCGAAACTTGTCAAAACGGAGTTTGGATTAAAACAAGTGATTGTGCTAATTTAAGTAGTTGCCACTCAGAAAAAGAGTGTGGCAAATGTCAAAATAATGCAAAAAAATATGAAGATCTTCCTGATAAAACTTGTCAACAATATATTTGTCAAAGTGGTGAATGGTTAACAGATAAACCATGTCTAAATCAAACATCATGTCTTAAAGACAGCAATAATGACCTACCTACTGCATGCGGTGATTGTATCAATTACACCTTTAAAAATGGCGAGACTGGAAATGACTTCTATATGTGTTTAAATGGAAAATATGAGCAACACAATTGCATTAACATATTAATACGTCACAAAGTCGAAGAAATAGGTTCATTTTTAGTTTGCGATCAAGGAATAAATATAACACATAATTATGACAATCTCGAATGTATTAATAAAATAGAAAATGGTGTAAACATTGGCTATCAACTTACACAAAAAAATAAAATAGACAAAAATTGTGGCGACGATGTCTCCTGTACCATTACAGGGGTTGGCGCAAGCGAATGCGGCGTATGCCAGGACGGAAAAACGCGATGTCGAACACCTCAAATGCAGCAGACATGCCTCAATGGCCAGTGGGGATTTGACCAAACATGTAACTGCACAGGCGAAGGCGTCTGTGAACTAGAACAGGAATAAACGATGAAAACGATGAAAAATATTAGATGTACAACGATATTACTTTTGGGTGGCATAATTTCTGGTTGTTCTTTAAATGACGTCAAAGAAGACGGCGACAAATGTCCTCCCGACGAAAACGGAAAATTGCTCTATATCGAATCACCGGACTGTACCGCTGAAAAATGCTCACTCGCGTCGGAAGAAGACCAACGCATTTTTGCCAACAGTTTTGCCAAAAAACAATGTCCACATCGATTTCCTCACTGCAATGTACTCGACCTGCAAAACAATTATTTTTGTTCACAAGACAACAAACCCAATAACTTTCAAAATTGTTCATACAAAGACCAGATTTTTGAGCACAATTTGACCCACTGCTTTACCGATGGTAACAAGTCATTTTTACAAAAATGCAACAATGGCATCTGGGAAAACAAATCAGATTGTTCCAACGTCTGTAACACAGACAATACGGCCTGTTCCGATGAAAAATTAGGTTGTGAATTTGAAGATAATACTGTCACTCATGGTTCATTACGATGTTTTAGTGAAGACACTGGCATTATAAAAGCCTGCAATAATGGAGTTTGGGAAAATATTGAAAATTGCAGCGATGGCTGTAATATTAAAAAAACAGACTGCACGGATATGCTCAATGCATGTATTGATGAAGCCGGAAATAAGTACCCCAACACAGATTCTCACTGCTTTACAGATTCGAACGGAAACTCCTATATCAAAACTTGCGACAACAGCGAGTGGAAAGAACAAATCGAATGCCCCAACCTGTCATGCAATGAACAAAACACAGCCTGTGGCCAGTGTAAAAATGGTGATAAAAATTACGAAAATCGAATGGTAAAAGGAGATAATGACGAAAACCATGAAATCTGTCAATCATTTACCTGTGCTAATGGCTCATGGGTAGTCGATGAAACCCCCTCCTGTCACGATGCCTCTTGTATCTTCGATGATGATGGAAAAGCAACATGTGGTGAATGCGTCAATGGATCATCACGATGCAGAGATGACAATGGCAAAGGTATTATCGAAATTTGTGTAAATGGTAACTGGAAAGAAAAAAAACAGTGTTCATATAACAATATTTCGTTGGGATGTCTGGATGACACGACATGTAAAGAATGCAATGATGACCAGTTTATTTATTATAATGAACAAGATTCAACAAATGCTGACAATCTCATTTGTCAAAAATACGCATGTCAATCAGGAAAATGGAAAGATGCAGATGGCAACTTAAAAAAAGTGGATGGATATAATTGCATTGGTCCATGTAACGATAATGCCGAAGACAATTGTAGCTGTAAAGAGGGGGATAATTGTTCGTGTGAAGAGAATTCAACCATTTGTACCGACAAAACAGACCATAATAACGAAGTCGAAATCGGCTACACACAAACGTGTCATGACAAAGTCTGGCACAAATCCGTAAAGTGCGAAAATGATTCATCTTGTCAATCACCCTCGGAATGCGGCAACTGCCAAAACGGAACATCAAAATGTGTTAATAATGACCAAAATGTAGGCCTCCAATATTACTGTGAATCGGGCAAATGGATATTTCAAAATTCGTGTAATAATAATGCAAGTTGCAATGCCGATAACAAAACATGTGGTGAATGCCAAATTGGTAAAGATAAATTTGAAGATCAATCCGACAGAACATGTAAAAACTTTATTTGTACAGATGGTCAGTGGAAAGAAAATCACACTTGTGAAAACAAGTTTTCTTGTTATAAAGCAAATGACATAGAAGTTATCAATGAAACACCTCAAGGATGCGGCGAATGTGTCAATTATACATTCATAGTCGATGAAAACAGCCCTGAATACTTATCTGCCTGTATCAATGGACATTATGTTAAATATATGTGTACGAAAACAAATTTTTGGGGCAAATCTGTACCTTCCGAAACTGAACCAAAAGGCGAGTATCGTGTATGTAAATTAGATGAAGATAAATTAGTTGATAAAATGTATTGCTATAATCAAACAGAAAATGGTGTTACCATAGGATACAAACGGGATTGGCATGGTAGTACCAAAAAATGTTCGTCTGAGGTTTCATGCATGATGACGACAACAGGAACAAGCGAATGCGGCGTATGCCAGGACGGAAAAACGCGATGTCGAACACCTCAAATGCAGCAGACATGCCTCAATGGTCAATGGGGATTTGACCAAAATTGCACTTGCACAGGCGAAGGCGTCTGTGAACCAAAACAAGAATAAACGGTGAAAATGATGAAAACGACCATGTCATGACACGGTTTGAACGATTTGGCGCTGGATGTTTCCACATTCCCTCCTTTTCTCACTCATTCACTCATAATACCGTCATGAAAAAATACTTCTTTTTGTCCCTCATATTTTGTCCCATCCTGGGATGTCAGCTCAACGATGTCGATCCTGACGGCGATCGCTGTCCCCCCATTGGACAGTCCGGATCCCTAATATTTATCGGCACAACAGACTGTTTGGCCTCATCGTGTACTCAGATTACCCCCCCCGGTTCCAGTACACCAATCAATGTCACATCCAACTTTACCCATGGCATTTGCCCTAAACTCTACCCCTACTGCCATGTCATTGGAGACAACTTCTACTGCACCAATCAGAAGGATGCCCAGGGCGGAAAGAAACAAAAATGCGCGTTCGACGACGAAATGTATGAACACAATACGACGAAATGTTTTGTGACCAGCGACGCTAGCTTTCTCCAGACCTGTAGTGACGGAAACTGGATAAATCAGACCCCCTGCCCCGTCGGATGCAATGATGCCCAGTCCGCCTGCTCCGACAAAAAACTTTCCTGCATAGAAAACGACAAAAGTTATGAACACGGCTCAATACATTGCTCAATCCAGCAAGGCGAAGCCGTCGTCCGGACCTGCAGCAATGGCACCTGGGTCCTCGAAGATAAATGCCCCAATGGATGCAATACCCCGCAAACCGCCTGTTCAGACCTCAAAAAGTCGTGTACCTATAACGAAATCGAATACGAAAACAACAGCACCCTCTGCATGACGGATGCGTCTCAGGCCAATGTCCAAATCTGTCGAAACGGCGCCTGGGAAATCACAACAAACTGCCCCTATGGATGCAACTCTGCCCATAGTGCCTGTTCCGACAAGGAAAAATCCTGTGCCCTGAACAGCATTCTGTTCGATCACGGCACCGTTCGATGCGTTTCTGACAACAATGGCTCCCATATCCAGACCTGTCAGGACGGAACCTGGAACATTACCTCCGATTGTCCAAACGGCTGCAGTGCCACACAAACCGCCTGTTCCGACAAGGAAAAATCCTGCACAAATGAAGGCGATGAATATATTCACAACACGGTGCTCTGCTTCACCGACAGCCATGAAAATAGCTACCTTCAGACCTGCAACAACGGAACCTGGGAAAAATCGGACGACTGCGACTATTCCTGTGCCCCGTCCCGTCATGCCTGCGGCTTGTGCCGAAATAACGAAACCAAATTCGAAAACGCCTACGATGCCAATCTGGACACGAGTGTCTGTCTCTCCCTCGTTTGCAAGGATGGAAACTGGCAGACCAATGACACCCCATGTCTCAATCAGGACGATGAATCCGTTTCCTGTGCCTTCTACACCAATGGCACGGCCAAATGCGGCGACTGCCTCAACGGAACACAACGGTGTTATGACGACACCAATGGCGGCATCATGCAAATCTGCGTCGCAGGCAAATGGACCAACGCCTTCGAATGCATCAATTCACTGGACACAAAAGTCCCCTGCAACGAAACAAAAACAGCCTGCGGCATCTGTAAGGAAGGCGAATATCAGTATTACAACTCTGAACTGTACAGGTGTCAGAGACAAGTCTGTAAAAACGGAACCTGGATTTCAGATACCGATTACTTCTGCAACGGCCCCTGTGACCCCGGCGCGGACGATTACTGCCTTTGCAAAGACCTCACAGACCCAAGCTGCCCCTGCACGACCGGCGCCGTCGGCTGTACCAACCTTCACACACTCATGACCGGCGGTCAGCTCATCACCTGCAATGATGAAAATGCCTGGGTTTCGTACGACTTCTGCGAAAACAAGAATTCATGTCAGGGTCTTTTCCAGTGCGGCGAATGCAAAGACGGCGACATCAAATGCGAAGAAGAAAAAGACGGAAAAGCCGGTTTCATCTACCTTTGTCAGGCCGGTAAATGGATGAAAAAATCCGCCTGTGCCGACGCAGCCTGCAGCGAAGACAACAAAACCTGCGGCAAATGCATCAACGGCGACACCAAATACGAAGATCTCCCCGACAAAACCTGTCAGCGATACAACTGCATCAACGGTCAGTGGATGAAAGGTTCCCTCTGCCCCAATGACTACTCCTGCAAAAAGCCAGATGCCGCCTCGGAACCCACGGCCTGCGGAAACTGCGTCAATTATTCCTTCAAACAGGGAAGCAGCACTGAAAGTTTCTACACCTGTCTGAACGGCACCTATACCGAAAACACCTGCTCCATGTGGCTCGGAATGTTCCCGTCCGACACCATGATCAAAGGCGTTTTTCTCGTCTGTCAGAACGACTGGTACGATGATTTCGACTGCTATAATCAAAAAGTTGACGACAAACTCATCGGCTACCTGCGCGATACAGACGAACCCTGTTCTGCTGCCTCCCCCCTTTCATGCACCATCACCGTTTCCGACGAAAGTTCCTGCGGCACATGCCTCGATGAAACGACCCGATGCAAGAATGAATCGACCCAGCAGACCTGTCTAAACGGCACCTGGGGCTTCGACAAACCCTGTTCATGCCAGTCAGGAAAATGTGTCGAATAGTCTTTTTCGTGGCAGAAGCTATGGGCCTGAAAGCCCATACGCCTCTGCAAGTCGCCGCTATGGCTTTGCCATACACGGCTTTGAGACGGACTATTGGCGGACTTTTCTTCGTTTTCTTTTGGCGTTACATTTCCCTCTTTTCCCCAGATGCCGCCATGCACCAGACGCCAATACATCCGTCTCGTTCTTTTCTTTTTTCTTTCCCCCCTGATACTCATGCCAAACGATAAAAACTCGCCCTTTTCTTCCATCCTTCAATCAGCTCTCAAAGGCATCGCAAAATCTCTCATCAATGCCCTTGAAAATAGCGAGCTCAAAAAAGAAACCGATGAAAACGGCGTTACAACGTTCAAATACGAAATCCACTCAAAAGACAAACGAAACAGCGAGCAAACAACTGACGAACCCAAATCCGACGACAGTTCATTCAGTGCTGAAATCACCATTCAGGCAGATGAAGTCACAGATTACGATGACGCGGCATCCCCCCAACGCATTGATTCATCAGAAGATATTGTTTCAAGTGACGTTTCACTCGATTCCTCCAAAGACATCAAACCGATTGAAACTCATGACTTTTTTAATGAAAATCAAGAAAATCGCCGCATTGAGTCAAACGCGAAAGATGAATTAACCGAAAACCAAATCGAAGACAAGAACCATATCGAAGAAACGAGTCATGATAAAAAGCTCGATCGCGCAGGTGATGACGACAAGTGCGATATCAATAAAGACGCCTGCAAGCCCCCACAAAAAACACTCGGTGAAAAAATACAAAAAATCACCGACAAAATATCTCAAATGTCAAAATCCTCGTCCCTGGAAACATCGATTTATGATCCTGTTTCAGGCCTTCCCAATATTCGCGCACATGTTGCCAAACAGCTCCAGGACATTATTTCAGAAACCCTCGAGCGACACGCCGCTCGCGCGCAATTCGATCCCGAAAGCCATCCCGAAGTCATCGAAGACAATCATTGTTTTATTCGAGACGGCATCCTCGGACGTTATTCGGGAAAAGACGACGAACTCTTCATCCCCGACGGCGTAACCCATATCGCCAAACACGTCTTTTATGCCGCCAACTCACCCAAAATCATTCACTGTCCGGACACGCTTGTTTCCATTGATGAACGAGCCTTTCATGCCTGCATTCATCTCCAGGAAATTTACCTCAACGAAGGCCTCAAAACCATTGGAATTCAAGCCTTCAGCGGCTGTCACAACCTCAAAAAAATAGACATCCCCGACACGGTTGAATCTATCGGCGAAGCCGCATTTGAACACTGCGGACTCGAAGAAGTCCGTCTTCCAACCCCCATCACGACCCTGCCCAATCACCTCTTCCAATACTGTCAGCAGCTCAAAACCATTCAATGGCCGGCCAACGTCGCCCATTGCGGCAATGAACTCTTTTCCCAGTGCGCCGGCAATGAGCTATGGGAATACTTTGAATTACACGATCGCCTCTGTGAACGCATTCTTGCCGATCCCATGCAGATCGATGAACACCTGGTTTACTTTCACAACACGCCGTTTGCCCACTACTTCAGCAACCGGGTTCTCAATCATATCTGGTGCAATTCGCCCGGAAACATGACGCCTGTTCACGACAAAATGAAACCGCTCATCGAGTCAGTCAAGCTCTGCGCCTATCTCACGGATCAGGATTTTTACGCAGCCTTTCACACGATTCGATCATGCGTCATCAATTTCCAGCTCTATGACCAAAATCTCATCACAGCCAATGAACTCCTGGCCAACCAGTTGTTCTGGACTGCATTTACAATCGGCGGAAATGGCAAAACATGGCAGCAGCAGGACGAAACCATCCGGGAAATGATTCACGGCACGACAAAACAGGATAAGGACAAAGCCGTCGATAAAATCATGGACGATGCCTATCGCATTGTCATGAACCAATTCAATGCCGACCAGAAACCGAACCGTTATCATCCGGATATCTATCACCACACAGCCTTTCTCAAGCCAAATGACACGTACTGGGAATTTGTCCATCTCATCGAAGGCCTGCTGCGCTTCCAGCATTTTGACCTTTCCTCTCTGGAAGTCGAATGCAGCCACGAGAATGATGTTTCCGAATGGATGAAGACTTGGAGCTATTCCCTTTGCACAAAACATCTGGCAGTTATCCGCTTCACAGCCCCGAAATCCCTCAATTTTCCGGGTTCAATTCTCGCGCTGGTGCCCCCGGAAATTGGCTGTGCCATCCAACATCTGCTCACGGAAAACGAGTGCGAATCCATCATGGAAAGCTGGTATCATGGGGAACCGCTTATTCCACTGACACTTATTTAATCGGGAAATTACAATGGAAAAAAAAGCCTGTCCCATCTGTCCGAACCACTGCCTGCTATCCGAAGGACAACTAGGCGCCTGCAGCGCGAGAACGATAAAAAATGGCCAGTTTGTTCATGCCGATCACGGTCTGTTATCTGCCATTCACATCGATCCCATCGAAAAAAAGCCGCTCTATCATTTTCTTCCATCGACGAACGCCCTTTCCATCGGTTCATTTGGCTGCAACCTAAAGTGCAGAGGATGCCAGAATGACTCCCTCTCGCGTGTCAATATCCGTCAGGCCGATGGTTTTAAACTCTCACCAGAACGAATTGTCCAGGAAGCCATCCAACATCAATGTCCATCCATTGCCTATACCTATAATGAACCGATTGTCTGGACTGAATTTGTTCAGGAAACAGCTCAAAAAGCCCGAGAATCCAGCATTAAAAATGTCGTCGTAACCGCAGGTTATGTCACCGGCAAAGCCCGGGAAACCTTGTTTCAAAACGTCGATGCAGCCAATGTCGATCTCAAGGGATTTAGTGATGATTTTTATAAATCATGGGCCTCTGGGAGCCTGTCACCGATCCTTGAAACACTGGAATATCTCCATCACCTTCCAAACTTCTGGCTAGAAATCACGACACTTCTCATTCCGGAAATCAACACCAATCCGGCCGACCTTGAAGCCGAATTTTCATGGATTTCAGAGCATCTTGGCCCCGATGTTCCCCTGCATTTGAGCGCATTTCATCCGGCCTGTGAAGCCAAAGACATTCCCCGCACTCCGCAAGCCATGCTTCTCATGGCACTTAACCTAGCCAAAGCAGCCGGCCTTCATTTCGTCTACCTCGGAAACGTCCCATTAGCAGTCCCAACCACATGCCCTGATTGCGGCTGCCACATCATCGAACGCATGGCATATAACGCAAGTATCGAGGGTCTCATTCATGGCAAATGCCGGAACTGCGGTCGTCAAATCCCCGGCATCTGGACAGAAACATCCTCGATATAACCAACTGCATCAAAATAACGCGCCTCCCGAAAGAGGCGCCTACATTTTACTTTTTACAGCGAGCATTATTACCTTTAATTTCACACGAACCATCACAATTGATTTCTTCTTTTGTGTCAGTCCATGCGCCATTTATACATTTTTTATTACTGTGAATTGTGCATTTTCCATCGATTTCCTTAACTTTCTCACTTGTATCATAAAAATACCATTCATTGATACATTGGCCATAGCCATTTCCATTTGCGTTACAAGAAACTGGTGTCGAATGAATCTGCATTGTGCAGTTACCGTTAGTGCAATATCTTCTAAAGCATATATTATCTTCATCATTGGTATAAACATCATATCCAGAAAGGCTGATACAATCCGTCATATCAGCTCGGCAGTATGCCTGACAAGTCTTTACATAATCCATATATTTCGTCTTATAATTCTCAATTGTCACATCTTCATAAGGCATAACACCATCGACACAAGAGATAAGAACACTGACTTTTTTGGAAAGATCCTTACACCTGGTTTCGCCGTCATTGCAAACTGCACATTGTTTTCCATTCGCTGCACATAGCGCAGGGCACTGTTCATCCACAATAAAATGTCCGTTTTTACAGACATATTGAATACCTTTTTTCAATTCACTGTCATCCTCACATTTGATGTCTCCATCATTGCACTCACTGCAGTCATCCATTGTGGCATTACACATATAATCACAATATTTTGTCACCTGATATCGATTTGAACGACATTCAAACATGGCGTATTTATTTGTTTCTTCATCAAGCATACATTTTACCGCACCATCATCACATTCTCCACAAGTTGTATTATCCATACAGGCAAAATCGCAGGACTGTTCATCAAATTTTCCTTTATGACATACTTTTAAAACAGATTTCTTAACATCCTCATTTTCGAAATTTTTAACCGTCGTTGTTTCACATTTCACTTCATTTTCTTCACATTCAACACAGTCCGAGCCATCCTCCAAACAGGCATGATAAGAGCAGTTAGTTTCAGCAAATTGTCCAGCAAGGCATGTACTCAAAACGGCTTGTCCTTCTTTTATTTCGCACTTTTTCATTCCATTTAAACAATCGCCGCATTCCTCACCTTTGCATGAAACATCACCGACACCTGCTTTTTCGCATGTTTTAGCCGTAGTCTTCCATTTTCCATCCACACAGATCATAGATTGACCGATTTTCGTCGTTCCATCAGAAATACATTGAGTCATTTCATCAGAATTGCATTCATTATGGATACATTTTCCGGCAGTGCATATCATATCATCAAGACAAATCTCACGTTTAACCCATTTTCCGCTTTCACAAACTGCCGTTGTTTTGCTATCAAAACATTTTGCACTGTCATTCAAACATTCACCGCATGAATTATCTACACAGGATGCCGCACCGCCGGTTTCATCCAAACACTTTTCACTGTCTTTCCAGAAACCATTTTCACATACTGAAATGATACCATTCTCACAACGTTTATTTCCTGACTTGCAAACGCCACATTCCTTTTCATTTTGGCAGGAAACATTGTCGGTACAAGGTGTGGATTTCCAGCTTCCGGTTTCACAAACACTAAAGTTACCGCCCTCACATTTTGTTTCGCCATCAATACAGGCAGCACAGTTTACGCCATCATCTTTACAAAATTTTGTCGCGCATTCGTTTTCCTCACTCCATTTTCCATTCACACAAGTTTTATATTTTCCGTCAAAGCAAATAGAAGCTCCTGCTTTGCAATCCCCACATAAAGTCTCATTCACACAAACATCTGAATTTGTGCATTGAACAGCCTCACCCCATGTTCCATTTGTCTGACAAGTCGAAAGTTTGCCATCGGCACATCTTGTCTCACCATGTTTACACCCCAAACAAATCGTTCCAGTTTCATCACAAGTCCTGCTCTCGCAGTCAACAGCTTCGCCCCAGGCTCCCGTAACCTGACATGTAAATATTTTGCCGTTAGCACAACGAGTTTCTCCGAAAACACAACTCATGCAATAAGAGCCGGTCTCATCACAAAGTCCGCTCGTGCACTCGATTCCCTCATTAAACTCTCCATTTACACAAGTTTTATATCGTCCATCCACACATTGAGTTTCACCATTCAAACACTGGCCACAATCGTTCTCCGAGCAGCTCGTATTACATTTATTCCCCTGCCATTCACCATTTACACATTTGGAAACATAGCCCGTTCCATCGACATCATTTCCACATTTCGACCCTTCATTTTCGGCACACGGACCTGACATGACAATATTATAAATATTGGAACACATTTCACCGTTGCTCACACAGACAATACCTTCCGGACATCCTGTTTTGGCAAACGCATCTCCATCTAATTGTTTAACATCTTTTCCGCAATGACAAACGTTTGTCTTCGTCTGATCCAAAACGCCGCCACTAATTTCACACAATTCCGAAAAACTGCGATCCTTGACTTTTATTTCATCGTTGCAGCCAACCAATGCCATCAAAGAAAGAACAGAAACAGTCAACAGGGTTGATTTTTTCATCGTATATTTCTCCAAAAATTAACGTTAAATCATATCAAAAAGTCAGCTCAAGACCTGCCGAAACCGGCGACACATTGAACGACATCCCGACATCTTGAGTGAGTGTAAAATGGGTATAATGATACCCTGCAATTCCGGCCGTAATTGCCCCGGCAACGGTCAAACCGATGCCTCCGCCGAACAAGGCCCACCCAGCCTGATAGGGCATTCCAACGCGATAAGATGCTCCACGATCCTCGCTGTTATCCACAAAATTCACCATGAGAATACCGCCAACCGCCACAAGCAAGCCGGCAATCCCCACACCTGTTCCTGTCCACATGATCGCCCGATAATTGCGAACAACCTTGTTTTCTACATCCAAAAAACTCGTATTCTGCTTGAGGTTAAATTCGCTTAGCTGCTGGCGAAGACTGGTAATTTCTTCTGACATTGCGTCGTTTTTGGCGACGAGTTCATTGACGCTCTGTTCTGTTCGTTCGGGATGCTCAGCTTCATAGCGCTGATACCAAATTTTTCGAGACAAACCGGGTTCCACAGCCATTTTAGAAAGATTTTCACTGGCCTTCTGGAAATAGATCGTCGCGCGTTCCACGTCCCCTGCCCCCTTGAGTGCAACCCCCGTATAGTACAAAAGAACCGGTGAATCGGCGCATATTTCAAACATTCCTTTGGCGGTTTCCACGGCCTTGGCATACTCCCCTCTTTCATTCATCTGAATGATCTGATCAAGGCTGGCTGTCCACGCCACATTTTTAGCCAAATCCATGCATCCGTCAGCAAACGCCGTTACGGGCAGTAAAAAGAGAGTCAGACACTGAACCAGCCCCGCAGTCATCAATCTGGATATTTTCATGATTGCACCTTTTTTTATCAGCTCAACAAGCTATCGCGCGTCGTTCAGATCATTATGAAGTTTGACCCGAAATTCGACAGACAATTATATCACACAACAAATTCAAGGCTGTGAGAATATCTAAAAAAAGGCATGGGGGCTTCGGGGCACTCACCGCAGAGGGGGGAGCGGCGTATGAAATAGCCGCTCGGGGGGACGCATCCCCCCGCCAAAACATAAAAAATTCCCCGATTAACCAATATTTACAACGATATCATCTTCCGTATTGGGAAGACCATCGGCGCCGTTCGAGTACATTTTGATCTTGTTGCCTGTCTTTTCAAAGACGTACTCATTATCCCAGGGATCCATCGGTACTTCCTCGATGACGCCTTTGTCGACGAGATCATCGAGTTTTTCGGGGAATTTCTTATTCTGAATGCGGTACATATTGCAGCTGTCTTTGAGCTGTTTAAGCTGCGTTTCGGCAAGTCCGGCGTTTGCTTTGTCGGCCTGTCCAATGACGTTGAAACCAATAAGTCCCATAATTGCGACCATGAGGGTTACAACGATCATGATTTCGATAAGCGTCATACCCTTGCGAGCCATCGGATTTTTTCTGGCCTCGGCAAGGCCTTTCATAAACTGTTGAAACATAAATATCTCCATGGTGAAGCGCATACGCGCTGATGTAATGATATAAACAGCCTATATTCTGGCGTTAATCCTTAGAATTATCAACCGAAACCGTCACTGAGCTGCATGATGGGGAGCATGATGGCGAAAACGACGAACCCGATGGTGCCGCCCATGACGACAATCATGAGAGGCTCAAGCATGGTAGTCATGGCATCAACGCGGACATTGACCTGTTCTTCGTACGTATCGGCCACTGAATTGAGCATTTCCTCAAGCCGTCCTGCTTTTTCGCCAACGCTGATCATGTGTATCATGAGTGGTGGAAATTCATTGGAACGCTTGAGAGGTGCCGCCAGAGACTCACCGGCTTTGATGCTGTCGTGTGCATCCTCGACGACATTGGAAAGCACCTTGTTTCCGAGAATACTTTTGACAATTTCGAGTGCCTTGAGAAGAGGAACACCGCTGGCGAGCAGGGTAGAAAGCGTCTTGGCAAATCGAGAAATGGAAATCATGCGAATGACACCGCCAAGGATGGGGATTTTGAGCACAAAAGTATCCCATTTAAGGCGTCCAGCGGGCGTTGCTGTCCATTTTTTAAAGGCATATCCCAGCGCGATGCCAGCAATAATGAGCGTCCACCACCAATGCATCATGAAATCGGACGAAGCAAGCAGGAATTTGGTGATGCCGGGAAGTTCCTTTCGCTGCTGATCAAAGAGTTTTGTGACGCGAGGAACGATGAAAATGAGCAGAACGGAGAGAAGGACAACGCCGATTACGATCATAATGATCGGGTAAACCATGGCGCCGGTAACGCGGGACTTTAAGCGAAGCTGGCTCTCGAGAAACCCCGTGAGACGCTCAAGAACGATGTCGAGTGCGCCCGATGACTCGCCTGCTCTCACCATGCTGATGTAGAGTGTGTCAAACATCTTGGGATAGTCTGCCATCGCATTTGCGAGGCTCGAACCCTCGCTCACTTTTGCCTTGATATCAGTCAGTGCTGCCTTGAGCGTTTCTTTTTCGGCCTGATCGGCCAGGGCATTCAGGCATTCGACAAGGGGAATGGCCGCTTTCTGGAGTGTACAGAAAGAACTCGTAAAATCCTTGATGTCCTGTTTGGTAACACGACCGCCGATCTTTATCTGCGCCGGTCCGGAACTGCCGTCAGCAGATTTAGCACCCGTTTTTTCGACCGCTTCGCTCAGATAAATGCCATTTTTTAGCAGTGCATCGCGAAGTGCCGCCTTGTTGGGAGCTTCTTTCGTTCCCTTCTGAGCTTTTCCATGGGTCGTAAGACCTTTGTATTCGTAAAGTGGCATATTATTTATCTAATGATTAATCTGCAGAATCCTGCGTCACGCGAAGGACCTCAGGAATACTCGAATCTCCGGCAAGAACCTTTGCAATACCGTCCTCGCGAAGATTTGTCATACCATTTTTTACGGCTTCATTCTTGATCGTTGCGGCATCAGCACGCTGCATAACGAGACGGCGAATGGCATCCGTAATCACCATCATTTCATAAATGGCGGTTCGCCCCTTGTAGCCGGAATTGTTGCATTCCTTGCAGCCGCACGGTTTATACAGAATTCCTCCGACTGCATCGACCTGATGTTGTGCAATTCCAATCTCACGCAGTTCTTCCGGCGTCGGCTCATAAGGCAATTTGCAGAATGGACAAAGTCGACGAATGAGTCGCTGCGCCATGGAAAGCTCGAGAGACGAACTGACGAGGAACGGTTCAACCCCCATATCAATGAGTCGCGTGAAAGCACCGGCCGCATCGTTCGTATGAAGCGTCGAGAAAACGAGGTGGCCTGTAAGTGCCGCCTGAATAGCGATTTCTGCCGTCTCCTGGTCACGAATTTCACCGACCATGATGACGTCCGGGTCATGTCGAAGGTAGCTTCTAAGGCCGCTTGCGAACGTCAAACCAATCTTCGCATTGACGGGCATTTGGCTGATTCCTGCAAGCTGATATTCAACAGGGTCTTCAACCGTAAGGATGTTTTTATCGGGCGTATTAATACGATTGAGACAGGCATAAAGCGTCGTGGATTTACCGGAACCCGTCGGTCCGGTGACGAGAACGATGCCATGAGGCTGAGCAATCGCGTGCGTAATGATGCGATAATGCCGTTCATTAAAGCCGAGATCCTTAAGATCGCGAAGAATAGCCTGCTGATCAAGGAGTCGCATCGTCACACGCTCGCCATGAACGGCAGGTGCCGTCGCGACACGGACATCGATATCGCGGCCGCCGATTTTAAATCGAATACGACCGTCCTGAGGCACTCGCTTTTCAGCGATATTCAGGTTCGACATAATCTTGACGCGAACGATGATGGCACTGTGAAAACGTTTGGGCGCACGTGCAACTTCCTTGAGAACGCCGTCGACGCGGAAACGGAAGATGACATTTTCTTCCGAAGCCTCGATATGAATATCGGAGGCATGTTCGCGCATGGCCTGCTGGAAAACCATGTTCATGAGCTGAATAATGGGGCCCTCGTCATCGCTCGCAGCGCGATTGAGAATATCCTCAATTTTTTCGGCCTCTTCTTCTTCCGCCGGTTTTTTGTCCTCGAGGTCATCGACCATATTGGTCAGGTCACCGCGTTTGTCGAAGATTCCGGTAATAAGACCTTTAACAGCGGCATACGGAGCGAGTACGAGCACTGGCTCGCGGCCTGTCAGGACGCGAATAAAGTCGATGCCGTCGAGATTGAGCGGATCGGTGATGGCTGTCAGAACATAGTCACCACGAAGCTGGAACGGCATAATCAGCTGTTTCATGGCAACCGGATAGCTGTACTCGCGCGACAGAGACATATCGACCTGTTCCAGATCGAACTTTTCCCATACTTCGATCCCATACTGAATACCAAGAGCGCGAACGACATCCATTTCCTTGACATATTTGGCTTCAACAAGGATCTCGCCGATGCGTTTTTCAGGGGACTGTTCCTGAGTACCGAGGCATTCTGCTAACTGATTTGTGTTGATAAGACCTCGACTGATTAAAATTTCACCGATACGACTACGTCCGAACATGCAGAATGCTCCCGAAAAAAAAACGCACCGTGTTCATGCGGAACACGGTGTAAAAGAAATCACAAACGGAAACTAACG
>JAZRVP010000072.1:0-7729 GCA_045599245.1 Myxococcota bacterium | reverse complement strand
ACCACCATGATTTGAGCAAAAGTTACCGGCGGATCAACATTAACCAGCACCCCACCCGCATCATTCAGCATTCTGGCGGTACGATTGACGGCGGCGACGACACTCGGTTCTTCTGTTGCCATTGCGACGCGATGCTCATGTCCATTGACTAAAATCCCCGTCAAAATTCCCATCGGCAGCCGAAAAGCACCAATGACATTTTCACTCATTTGATCGAGGATTTGCGTCTCTTCACACAACGCACCAGCAAGCATTTCGATATCGACAACGCCTGCATTTTCAAGCATTTGCCGTCGTTCCGATGGCGATTTTTTATAGAAAGCGTGAAACATAAGGAACCACTGATCAATTAATTTTGTGGGGCTTTGCCCTTTCCTCAGTTTGCATTATGAAATGTATTTCGTTTCCCGATCCTGTCGGCTCTCCAACTCATTCATTTCATTTGCTCACTGGGCTCTGCGGTTTTCGCCATTCACAGGATGGCGAAAATCCCCGGCCCCCCACCAAAGGGCTGAGCCCTTTGGAATCCTCAATATTTTAGGTAGTATAAGCTTTTGAGGCTCTCTAATCCTTGTTCATCGCCAGTGCCCCCCAGTTCTCTTCAATTTCTGTCTTTTAATTGTGTTTTGTTCAGAGTTTTCCCAAGCAAGGAAGTATTAATCCAAAACAACATAAACCTTCATGCTGACGATATTCACAGGTGTAACAATCTTGCACTGCGGATAGTATTTTTCCAAGCCGGGAGTGACACTGCTACAGCCATTGATGTTAAGAATTTGAATGGGATCTCCCTTCGCATTGCAACTGCATCCTTCATCTGCCGCACACTTGGGAACATTCTGAGATGCATATCCACACATATTGCCGGAAATCGATGCGGTTGCCTCCTTTGGACAATAGCCTTTGGAAATATAATAATCTGAGCAATTGATTGCATGAGGCGAAGTTGATTTGAATGCAATCTTATACGCATCTTCACTGCTCAATTTTTGAGCCATCTTATAAGTCAGCGTAAAAGACACATTTTCACTGTCCGGCTGAATCCTGTTCTCAGACCCGTACTTATCCGTACTATAATCTTGTGTAACGCTCAGGGTATAAGGAGATGAGTTTAATGCACTGCCATTCAAAGTAAACACATTGACGGTGTCATGCCCCTTAAAAGCACTCGTTTCATTATATTTAAAATCGAAAGTAAATTCTTCGTTAATCGGGATTTCAATACACCCGATTACGCTTCGCGATCTAATGCGGGAATCCAGTGGAAAATCAGGAAACTTTTCCAGGACAGGGATAAAAATATTACTTGCTGCGGCTACCCTTTCTTCTCTATTTTCAGAAAATAGACCTGCTTCATCCGGATAAGCATCTTTCAGGGCATTGATACACTCATCCTTACCAATCTCCTCAATAAGTGTTTCTTTGCATTTTCCCGTAAGTTCCAACACTTTGCAGTTCAGAACTTTGGAATTGCTCAGACACTTTAGGAAGGGGGCATCAAAATTTAAGACATTGCGAAGACCCACGCTCACGGCTTCTTTGCCCGTTTCATCAACAGACTTATTGCTGACCTCCTCTGTTTTGAGCAGCGAATCGCTTTGATAATCCTTAAGAATGGATGCAAAATACGCATTATAGTTCTGACTTTCAGTCTCTGTCGTTGTCCCATCCGCATTGACGGTATGGCTCATAAGCATATTGATCAAATCCAGGAAGGTCGCATCATTATAGTTCCAATAAGCTAGATTCTCGAGCCCCGCTGCACAGAACTCGATATTTGACTCCGCCGACGGAAGAATGACATCGATATCCCCACTATACACATCATTCTCTCCATATACATTTGACAGTCGCACACTGTGATACCAATTTCTGTTTGGAACTACATCAAGTGCCAATAAACACTTCTTGCCGGATTTATCCGGACAGTCCACGACACCTTCCGTTGTACATTGATTGTTCTTGCAAATTTCTCCGCTGCCACAATCCGATGTCTGCTGACAAACACATACACCGCTCGAACACTTCTGCGATTCGCACTCACTATTAACCGAACAACTCTCGCCGACTTCTTTTGACTTGAGCACGCACTGACTCGCCACACAAGCATAGCCATTTGCACACTCATCATTTGTTCGACAACCACATTTTTCGCTCACACAGCTGTTCGTCAGACATTCACTGGCCGTCTTACACCCTTCTCCGATTTCTTTCTTTGCCTTACATGTCTTATAAATATTACCGCTTTCGGCACTGCAATACTCTGCATCCGAACACGTATAAACACTGTCACAGGCACAAACTCCACCGTAACAAATTTTGGATGGACACTGTTCATTTCGTGTGCAAGTTCCGCCTGTCGTCGCCATTTTCTCACAAACGCCATTCAGGCAGTAGGCATCCGGCCCGCATTCCAAGGCGCATTTCTCCTCTTTGACTTTGGCGCCACCCCCTTCATCATCGTCTGCACAGCTCATGATTAATGAACCAGCAATCATTAGAAGTGAACTCACATACATCATCGAACGCTTACTCATCACATCATTCCTTTCTTGGTGGCAAAATTGAATACTCTGAAATCAGCAAGAATGCCCTGCTAATACCAAAAACTATGACCAAACTTAACGTCGAAACTTCGTTTACAACGCTTGAATTAGGAATTCTTGACACATAAATCGCTCAAGGGGTTTTCCCCGCTTTGAGTTTTCTTCTCAAAAATCAATGATATAGCAGAGTCTCTATTTGCGCCACAAAATAAGTAGATTTTAATTTTACTTTAATAATCTTTTGTATCACCTTTGAATAATTAAATTCTATCAATAACGAATAACATGATACACACATGATACAATAAATACAAATAGCCAATACTTAATTATTTTAATCACCACCTTACATCTCAATATTCATATTCGTTTATATTATCTTTTTTTTGATACTACATATTCTATCATTTCAAGGGAAAACTAATGATATTGCCGTTTTATTTTCCATGGAAATGGAAAAATTGCTCAGATATTGGATATGTTTTGGGTCCCCCCCAAAAATTAATCAGACCATCTTTTGGTAAGGTCTGAATAAAACAAAAATAAAGTAATAAATGAGGAAAGCTGGGGGGGCCGAGATGGCAGGCGTCCAGTGGACGGCTGGCATCGCAGAGCCCAGTGAGCAAATGAAATGCGCAAACCGGAACGCCGCCTGACGTAAGAGGTAAGGCGGATTTCATATTGCGAACTGAGGAGGGGCCACGGCGGGAAACAAGGGTTAGGCAGCCCCAATGGCTTATACTACCTAAAATATTGCGGTTTCTTAAGGGCTCAGCCCATAAACGGGGTCCGGGGAAGAGCCCCGGAAAAAAAACACAAGTATAATCCTTAATCAGACCTTCCCTAGGCACCAAATAAGAAAAGCCGGGGGAGCCCCGGCAAGTTTCTCTGGATCAATCCCAAAATACCTCGACGACACTGACACTGTGCAGTTGCCGCCGAGCAATCAAATGCATCAAGTCTTATCGACGCATTTACCTTTTTCACAGGTCTTTCCGTCTGCACAAGGATGATCGGTGCTATCGCAATGAACACAGAAATTATTCACGCAGTACATGCCATCACATTCAGAATCCTCGGAACATTTGGGTTTGAGACATGTCATCAGAGGAGAACAGCTCAGACCATCAGGGCACGCCTTGCCGTTATCGCAGCTTGGCACATCTACGCACTTTCCTGTGGATTCATCACATTTTTCACTGGCGCACGATCTTTCCATTTTTTCCCATTTGACTTGGCCATTTTCAACGCTGCAGATCTCCTCTCTGGAACCAACTGCCTGTTGTCCCAATATATCGATCATGATGCATTGATATTTAGCCGAAACAGTACACGTTGTTTCTTTTTGTGACGGCACTGACGGCGTATTGTTGTCTTCTTCGTCATCAGAACATCCCACAAACCCAACCATCGAAAAGGCCATAGCCAAAACAAGCAATTTTTTAATCATAAACTCTCCAACAAATTATCCCATTTCCCCTGTCATAATAGAGGAAAGAACCAGTTTCCTGACCCATTCGCAAAAGCCTTCTTTTACGAATTTCAGACCAAATATCACAGTGATAATTCACATCAAGTTTCCACCGTTTCAGTTGCAGTCTTTCCTGTATGAAGTCATTTGTCCGCCGGTTTGCCCATTTGGGGTCATGTTTCAACATAAAATTAAGGCAGAGCGTATCGACATCGTCGATAGCTCGGCCCAAAGCGTGCCGTATTGCGCGAATGCGCGATAGGTACGCCCCCAAAAATCAGTTAACGATCTCGATATCCTCTGCTTCACACGATTCAATCGTAATCGTATCCGTGTTGTTCTGGTCGTTGCACTCGACCGTGCTTGCATTTCCGTGCTCATCAAGGTTCGTGACCATGAGCACTTTCCTGTCCCTGAGGGCATTGAGCGTCTCCACCGAAACAGTACAGCCGACCTGCGCGCACTCCCCGACGCCAACATTCGACTTCGTATAGGACGTACAAATCTTCTCGCCGCGATGATCGAGCGTGTTTTCATCGTAATAGAAGAACGTCGCAGGAAGGAGCATGGCAACGGGCTTTGTACCACGGTTGCACAGTTTTCCACTGATGACGTGACGCCCGTCATTTGTCGTACCGCAAATCGAACCCGCAATGAACCGCCCCGTGATATCAGGTGCCGCTCCGGACCCAAACTCTCCCTGTCGATTGAGTCGATAGCTGTTGTAGCGCGGGCGCGGAATGCCTGTATCAAGTATCGTCAGCCCCGTGCTTTTGGCGGCCCAATTCAGAAGCCACTGCGCCGCTGTCGGAACCTTTCCGTCGTCCTCAATATTAATGATGTTATAGGCATGGTTGCTCCAGATATTGCGAGATGAAACCCATCGATCGAGTCGATCGCGATAGATGACGAGATCGGATGAACCGAAATTGCTCGCTTTTCGCGTCGCACGACACACCCTGGGCGATGCGGATGTCCACCCATCAGGTCTGGTTCCAATTTCCTTCACAATTTTCAGCCCCGTGCCGTCGCGATTTTCCATCATGCCAATGTCTTTATGGATCTGGTCCGTACAGACATACTGTTCGACAAGTTTACCGTCGCTGTACAATGTGTTGCACTCAGCATCACTCGTACATGTGCACAATCCGAGGGAAGAATCACATCCCTTTCCGGACGGACAATCGGCGTCATTTTCGCATCGAATGCCCTGATGAATCGGATCGACGCCATCGCGAACACGCGTATTGCTGTCATCATAACAGGTTTGAGAACTGGTCGATCCCATGACGATTTCTGCACTGCCGTCGCCATCGACATCCGCAACAATGGCTGATTCGGACCAGGTCCCAGACGAACGTTTTGAACTGAACAAAACACGGCCAGTTTTGCCGTCATAGACGCGGGTGAAACACTCATCCCCATAGACAGCCTCAGCCTGTCCATCCCCATCGAAATCGAACAGCGTCGATCCCGTCCGTCCGGATGACTCATCCTGACTCCAGCGTCTCCAAAGCACGCCCTGGTCTGCGCATTTTCCGGCTTCATACCCTTTGCACCGAGGATCATAGATCGTGAAAGCGCCCTCCGATGCGATTCCGATCTCCGGCAGCCCATCGTTATCAAAATCACCGATGGTTACGGGACCGCCACTGTCAAACGCCGATGATTCGAATACTTTCTGCACTTTATAGGTATCATTCCCATCGGACGTCTGTGCATATATACTGGCACCGGAAACGAGCTCTGCCCTTCCATCCAGCTTCGTAAAATCAAAGTCACCCGCAGTCGCCCCCGGCGTCCCAAAATCGGCATAACCTGTATATGATCCCCCAACAGACCCACTCTTTGTCCAGCCGTTATTCGTCTCGTTCCATTTATATACACTGCCATAATTCGCAATCAACGAAACACGTCCGCCTGCATCATTGTCCCAAATTCCAATAGCCAAATCATTATAAGAATCAAATTTATCTGCTTTCGTATTTAACAGTCTTCCCGTCGCACCGTCAAAAACATTGGTGCCGCCGACGACTTCTGCTTTTCCGTCGCCATTGACATCAACAATGGCCGGGAAACCGCCGCCTTCATGCGATGAAGTCCATAAAACTTCATGTTTGTGTAAAACTTCGTTCCATTTATAGGCAACCAGATAATGATTTGCTGCCACGGCAACAAATTCCATCAGGCCATCGCCATCCAGATCTGCCGCCGCCGGGTTATTGTCATACTGATCTCCAAAACCAACAGTTTCCCCGCTGGCAGTCTTGTATTCGATGGTTTCCAGCGTCTCACAGGTTTCCGGATTGATGATTCGCATGACACTGTGCGAACCATTTGACCAAAATAGAATCGTTGTCATCAAATTATCTTTATTGCCGAAATGGCCAACAAGCGGTGTCATTTCAACATTATTATAACTTTTATATTCATCATTGGGCGCCGTCCATCGGCACTGAACCTGTGCCTCAAAAATACCGGCTTTTGTCCGATAACCGCATGTCTCATCAAATTTCGTACTCTCATCGTACGGGACGCACTTCCCCTTCACACCGCACGTGTCACTCAAACAGCAAAAAGAATCCTTTTCAAGACAATCCGCACTCGACCTGCAGCTGTCACCGACCGGAGTGCACTGGGAATTGACACATAAAAGGCCATTTTTGCAAAAAAGCCCCCGGCTCTCATCGCATTCGGCCTCTTCATCTCCCAATACACTGCAGATTCCATCCATACATGACAATGATTTTTCACATATCAGCCATTTGTCATTGCACGGATTTCCAACGGACAAATTATTTTCCGGTTTGTGGCATTCCAATATATCGTCAATACATCTCAAACCTTCATCGCAAACCGTCAAATCCGTGTCTGCGCACGACTCCCCCTCGCCCATGACCTTCGAACAGACGGAAAAATCACATATCATTCCATCGGCGCATACACTCCGTTCATCGGAACAGTCGTCTCCCAGACCAAGTATCAAACCGCACGATCCGTCAGACATACAGTTTTTATATACATCCTCTTTGGCACAATCGGCATCGGACTGGCACTTTTCTTCAGAAATTAGCTCATTTTCATCCCAGCATTTTCCGCTCCAGCAGATGAGTCCATCTTTACAACCCCGTGTTTTGTCTGTCGTTTTGCAGGTCGAACCTTTTTCTAAATATTGAATTTCCGTACAGGCATCTTTCACACACACTTGTCCCATTTTGCAGTCTTTATCGACTGAACACTCCGGCTCATCATCATTCGGCTTATCCACATCATCTCCAGGCTTGTCCTCCGTTTTCTCCCGGCATTCTCCATCTATGCAGACCAGTGCCTTCTCACAAATATGTTCGCTGTCGCACTTTTCGCCAAGCTTAACGACACCGGCACATTCCCCGTTATCAAGACACTTTCCCGAATCACAATCACGATTGGATTTACAAGCCGCAGTTTTTTCCTCCGGTTTCTTGTCATCCGAATCATCACTGCAACCATAAGCTGACAGAACACAAACAAATGAAAATAGCCAATATATCTTATTAAGTTTCATTTTTCTCTCCAACACACAATATCCCACATGCCTGCGAAAGGCTAATTGTTCAGTATAACATCAATATAGCCCAAAATAAATACAGTTTTTTATATATATGCATATCAGCAAAGCAATCAACAATGAATAATGAATATTTATCAATTATCAATTATCAATTATCAATTT
>JAZRVP010000071.1:0-1002 GCA_045599245.1 Myxococcota bacterium | reverse complement strand
CCGACCCTCGAAACCGCTGATTATCTTCCACGATTGTTCACGGACTTGACCTCTGCATCAAAATCAAGGTTAAACGTTCGTCCCCCGTAGTCAATCCGCAACCTTACAGTGCGATTCTCAACGCCTCGTTTCCGCAACTCTTGCAGAAGTTCGTCGTAATGCGGCAGATCCGTCATGACAGACTCCAATCTAACATGAACCCCGAAGACATCATCTCCGGCATCGAGTGTGACCACACAATCTTGAATTCCCCCTTCTGAAAATTTACCGACGGCATGTCCCTCGGCGCGCGCAACGCATTTTCTCCCAGCGGTTTCATGTGCAATTACATAACGTATCAAAAACTCATCCCCTTTCTGATAAAGCGCTCCCTTACGATACAAACATCCATCTGGATCGTTTTCTCCGCCCATCAACCGCAAAACCGGACACACCTCCCCCCGCGACCCACGATACACATATTCCCCATCCATATGAGGCCAATTCGTACTCAACATAGCACGAACACGATCTGCCTCAGATTCAGAATTCGCCTGTACTCGATCCTCATCTAGATCTCTAACGACGGCCCGATACTGTCCGTCTACAATATTCACAGAAAACCTTAAATAACGGTCTTCGATTTTGAAACCATTATGAACTTCTTCACGGTGAACAACATCACGCTCTGAATCGGATGATAAGACAGGCGCGCGCATTTCGACATGACGACTTTTGTAAAGCAAGTTGAATTTAATTTCACCGCTTTCACCATATCCCACGAACTGGAATGGTAATGCCGCCTGCCCTGTTTCATCTTGAATTGCATATATCTCCAAGCGATCAGCCGGAAAAGATTGAATGCCATCGGACAACAAACAGTTCGACGGCAAAGAATATTTCAAACGTGCCGAATACAAAGGTTCGTGAATGACAATAGCCAATATCAAGACCAGCAAACATTTTCTCATAATGCCATCCATTAACGAAATCGCAGGGACAGGCCCCGCAAAGTGCCCGCCA
>JAZRVP010000070.1:0-8392 GCA_045599245.1 Myxococcota bacterium | reverse complement strand
CTGAAAGTTTGACACATTGCCCCATGCAGCAAACTTCATCCAAAAGGCAGTAATATTCGGCTCCTGCGTCACTACACAGTTTCTTGTCATTGACAGAATCGACGCTGGATGCGCAGCCAGAACTGGCTGCGACGATGACGGCAAGCAGACTGTTCTGTAATAATTTCATATATATATATTCCGTATTAAAATATAATTATATAAATCATAAAAAACAAGGGAATGAAATTCATCCCCTTGTTCATCATTCGATTAATTGGTTGTCCAGGTCATCGTTTTTATGACCACTCGATTGCTGCTGTTATCCGTATTGCCTTTGACGGGTTCAAATTTGAAGGATTTTGTCGCGTCATTATCAACCGTAAAGGTCCAGGTTCCTGTGGTTCCGGATGCAGTGCATTCTTTGGTTTCAATCGGAGTTGTGTTGCTATCGAGAAGAAGTTCGACCTTGGCAGTGCCGGCAGTCCCAGCGTAGCAGATAAAATCAATGGCCAATGAACCTAGGCCGTTCAAACCGGAAACGCCGATGTAGCTCTGGTTTTTGGAACTGCCGGTCATGACCATATAATCTTTGTAATCCAAATCACTCGTAATGTGTCCAAAGTTGGCATAAGCATTAATGGTTGCACCTTTTGGGGTTGATTCGAGTGATGCGTTGGTTTTGTAGGTGTTTTGTCCCGTTGTTTCCTGTGCAAAATTGATCGAGTACGTTTTGCTGAACGTCGATGAAGAGCCTGATTTACAGGTGTTATCTTCACATTTCTGAGTGCCTGGGCAATCAGAATCATGCAGACATGCAACGCAGTCATAGCTGTCTGCAGTCACCTTGCAGAAGGGAGCTGACGGTGATTCTGCGGCACAGTCCAGGGAGTTGATCCATTTTCCGGATCTGCATTCCTGAATGATTTTACCCGTGCTGTCGCACTGCATGGCTTCTTCAACGGTACAATCGGAACAGACGTAATTGATACAGGACTGACCGGAAGCACAGTGCGTGTCATTGAGACATTCTGCGCATCCATTGACAGAATCTGTCACGTAATAACAGTAATTCAGGGGCGGCGTGCTGGTTCTGCAATTTTCATATTCTTCCCACTTACCCGATCTGCAGCGCTGGATGACGCCATCCAGACAGCGAGAAGAACCTTCGGCACAGGAACTGACGCAGGTATTTGTGCTGGAGCATGTTTTTCCGCTTGAACAATGGGTGTCGTTTGTACATGCAACACAGGTGTTGTTGGCACAATGGGCAGTCGGTCCTGAACATATTTTGCTGGTGGACCATTTTCCGCCGGAACACTTCTGAACGATTTCTGAAGTGCCATTGGTGGAACACTGCATGGCACCTTCCGTGCAGCTGGATTTGCAGACATTATCGGTGCACTGGCCGGATGTGCCGCAGGATGTTGATGTGCAGACACAGGTTGGAGCTGAAGAAACGAGCGTGCAAAGCGGAGTGGTTCCGGCACATGAAGTTTCTTTTTCCCAGATGCCGTTTGCGTTGCAGACTTCGATGGATTTTGTATCTTCGGCGCAGCGTTTGGTACCTTGAACACAGGCTTCAACACAATTGTTTCGGTTAAATTTGCACGTGCTCGGATCACAAGTGAGATAACCGTCACCTTCGGCGAATTTTGCATCCAGTGCATGGCAGCTGGAAATGGTTCCCCAGTCTTCAGCATCGCACTCTTCGGCGCCATTTTTCTTTCCATCGCCGCAGTAAATGCAGTTTGCGTAATCAATTGTCGAGCAGTCATCACTGCAAATCAGCTGACCGGTTGCTCCGGCACCGTATTTTTTCGCGCAGCTTGCTGTGCCGAATGCCGTTCCATCGCAGAGTTCGCCGCTGTCTTTCAGGCCATTGCCGCATTTTTTGATGCAGTTTGAAGTATTGATCGTACAGTTGTTGTTGCAGCTCAGTGTACCGCCGCTAAATTCTGAACTGACTTTTGCGCATGTCGATTTGCCGCTGGCATACTGGCCATTGAGTTCGCATTCCTCGCCGCTGTCGAGGGTTCCATTGCCGCATGCTGATGGCTGTGAACATCTGGATGTGTCAATGTATGAGCAGGCGACACAGGTGAGCGGTCCCGTTGAGCCAGTGCCGATGCGGCTGGCACAGGATTCTCCGGCGAACTGCGTCGTGTCACAGATTTCACCATCATCAATGACGCCGTTTCCGCATTTCTTGATGCAGTCGGACTCATCGATTGTGCATTCAAAGGTACATTTCAATGTGCCGGAGATGTATTTTTTGTCATATCGTGCACACTGCGTAACGCCATCTTTAAACATGTTGTTTTCGCAGGCTTCAAAGGATTGCAGTGTGCCATCGCCGCAGGTTTTGGCTTCCGAACATTCTGAATCAACGATTTTGCAGGATGAATTGCATTTGAGTTTTCCAGTTGAACCAAAGCCTATTCGGTCTTCACAGGTCAGATCGCCGAAATTGTTACTGTCACATTCTTCACCCGGTTCGATCGTGCCGTTGCCGCATCGGAGTTTGCATTGGGATTCGTCAACTGTGCAGTTGTTTTTACAGCTCAAACTACCGCCAGAGTAGATCGGGTTCCATTTTTCACAAGTGTTTTTTCCCTGAATAAAGGCAACATTTCCGAACTGGTCTTTTGCTGAATTATCACATTCCTCGCTGATATCGAGTGTGTTGTTATCGCCGCAGCCCTGAGGCGTCGTGCATTGACTTTTGTCGAGTTTGCACGATGGTGTGCACGACAAATTTCCTGTGGAACCCTGGCCGACTTCCGAGGCGCAGGTTTTATTTCCAAAATTATTCAGATCGCATTCTTCATCGGCATCGATTTTTCCGTTGCCGCACTTTATTTCGCAATCCGATGTATCGATTTTGCATGAAGAACATTTCAGTTCACCGGCGATATATTTGCTGTCATATCGTGTGCATTCGGTCATGCCGTACTGGAATTCTGTTCCGTCGCATTGTTCGCTTGTGTCGAGGGTACCGTTGCCGCACTTGATGGATTCGCTGCACCCGGATGTATTAATCCTGCATGTGTTGTAGCAGGTCAGTGTTCCGGTTGAACCCTTGCCGACTTCGGTTTCGCATGTGTGTCCGGCTGCGATGTCATTGCCGTCGCACTCTTCGGTGGAGACATTGACAATTCCATCGCCGCATCGCGTGCATGTGCCGAATTCAAAGCCATTGCAATGGGCATTGCATTGCGGAACGCCAGTCGAACCGGCGCCGAACAAATCGGCGCATGTTTTGGAACCAAGATTGTCCATATCGCAGAGTTCGCCCGGATCGAGGATGTTATTGCCGCAAACTTTTCTGGGGGTACAGGTTCCGTTTTCAAATCCGGTGCAGGTTGAATTGCATGAAGGCGTACCGGTTGAACCTTCACCGACCTGATCTTCGCAGGTCCAGCCGTTGAGATCGGTCAGGTCGCATTTTTCATCGTCTTCGATGATGCCGTCCCCGCAGACGGAATGATGAAGTTCACAGCCGTTGACAATATTGTTGTCAGCATCGATCCAGCCGGAGGCACAAGTGATAGAGCAGACTTTGTTGCTGCAGATGCTGCTCACGATGTGGAGGGATGCAACCTGAACGTCAGGGCAGGCATGATCGCAGGCACCGCAGTGAAGCGGTGACGAGTTCGTGTCGACGCATGTGTCGATACCGCCTATGAGGCATTTTTCTAAATTGCTCTGGCATGTGACGCTGCACACGCCGTTGCTGCAGTACTGACCATTTGGACAGGCATTTCCGCAAATACCGCAATTTGTCTGATTGGTGGATAGATCGAGAACACATGAGTCGTTGCAGCATGTTCCGAGACATTTGGTGCCTGTGGCGGGGCAAATGCACGCGTAATTGATAGCACCCGGCTGACATATTTCTCCGGCGTTGCAGGTGATACCGCATCCGCCGCAGTTCCCGTTTTTGGTTGGGTCTGTCAGGACGCCGTTGCAGCAGATGGTTCCGGGGGCTGCGCATTGACCGGCGCAGCAGGCTGAATTCACAGGACAGGAATATGGCACTGCGCCATCCGTACATTCGATGAGCGGTACTGAATCCGATGTGTCGGATGCACAGCTGCAGAGAATTGCGGCAACCGTAAATATTGCATATCTCATTCTGAAATTCATAACCGACTCCTTCAAAAAAAGACGGGGTTTTCACTGTTTTTTTGAAATAAGTGCTCTCTTCCACCGGCAACTTACTGACAGCAAAAATGCATATTTAGTCTGTTTTTCAAACAGACTCAAATTGTGATGTTTAATTTGAGTAAAGCATTTTATCCGCTTATTTATCCACTTTTTTGTCAGTGTTCAGGCCTCTTCTGAGTTTGATCGCTCGCCAGCATTCGCGTCCAAGTCTGGTGCTCAGAACTTTGTTGACTGAGGCTTCAATGCCGATGCCGACAATCGGGAAAAATTTCACCCATTTTTTTGCTGCTATCATCATTAAGACTCGAACAAATGCTTTGGTGAGTGTTTTGCTCAATTCCCGCGTTGAATATTCGCCCATCGCGATGTCGATGACATTGGCCATTGTCGGTTCTTTGTCAGAGGCATAGGCGTCCTCGAGCGCGGAACATGCCATGAGAAATGCAAGTTTTCGTTCGTAAGGATTGGCAATGTCAAAACCCGCCAGATGGGTGAGAGCGAGGTTCATTTCGAGTTCAAATTTCATGGCAAAAAAGGCGTCAAGGGCACCGGCTCCAAGCAGGGAGAGCACGATTCCGACTCCTGGAATGAGGCCGCCGGTTGCGCTCATTCCGCCTCCGGCGGCACACAAATTTGAATAGTGCATGATAATGAGTTGGGCTGTTCTCGATTCGACTTTGTTCTCTGATGAGAATTTTTCGGCCAGTTTTCTGCAGCGATTGCAGACTTCAATAATGCTTTCGTTTGAAGCCAGGATTTTATCTATAATGGCAATAACCTGCCGTGCGTCTTTTTCTGAAATATGCTTGTCCATGTGGCATCTCCCGTGAGAAAGGCACATCATTGTGCCGTCAAAAACAAAGAATTATAGCGGTCGCACCGGATAAAGCAACAACGCGATTTATTGAAATGCAATTTCACAATTTTGAGTTTATATTAATTATGTATAAAATTTGTAAAAATTATATATTAATCACACTGATATTGAGGTTTCCAAATAAAATTGAGGATTCCAAAGGACTCAGTCCTTTGGCGGGGGCCGGGTCAGAGCCCCGGAAAAAACAAGTACTTTCTTCAAACCTTTCCTTGGGAGAACCCCGTGATGGTGGTGGATTCAGTATTATGGTGGTGCGCGATATGTGTGCGGCTTTTCAGTGTCGGAGTCAAACAGCTGCGTTCGCATTCTCAGCACCATAAAACGCGCGGGCGTATCGGCTGTGGCCGATAGCACGCGCAAAGCGCGCCGTATTGCGCGAATGCGCGATAGGCGTGCCCCTTAAAAAATAAATCCCAAATTCCCGTTAAAATGGGGTAAAAGCCATGCGCATTTCTGGGACGTTTTGGTCCTTGAATTTTCATTGATTTTCACATGCCGCTTTTCTTTTTCGACTCAATAGGCGGCATATTTCAGGAGATTGATAATGGCAAAATCCATCATGTTGATGTGTTGTGATTCGTGTTCACCGAAACTTGCGGACGGCATTAAAGCCAGTCTCGAAAGCCAGGGAAAACGCGTGGCTGTTCTTTCGCCGCTTGCCGGCTGCAAAGAAGACGCCTGTGGAAACTCTTTCTGCAAATGTGAAGCCCTCAAGATGATTGCTGCAGGGAAAAAAGATGCGCTCATTTCTATCCTTGTCGACCGCGTTGAAGAAGCCGGAAAAGATGCCGATTATGTGATTATTCGACCGATTTCTGACGAAGGTGCCCTTCGCGATGCTTACGGTCTGAACATTGCGCTTGCTAAAAACGTCAATGCCTGTGTCATTCCCGCCATCTGCGCCAAAGACAAAACCGACGACAAGGTTGCCGCAGCTGCCGAACTCAACGTCAATCTGCTCGCTCAGGACGGCATCACGGTGAAGGTCGTTGCCTCCAACTGCAGTGATGAAGCCGTCAAGATGATCGAAGCCAAGGGGATTACGGTTGTTCGCCCCGACGCTGCCAAGCTCTGTGCATGCAAGATTGAAGCATCCAGCGACATTATGACGCCGATTAAATTTATGCGCAGTCTGCACGAAAAATGCCGTGCCAATAAGAAGACCATCGTTCTGCCGGAAGGCGCGCTCGATCGCATTATCAAAGCTGCTGCAGAACTTCGCGCGCTCGACCTCGTCAACGTCGTCCTTCTCGGCGATGAGGCTGAAATCAAGGCCAAAGCCGCCGAAATCGGTGTCGAACTCGATGCCTCCATTAAGATTGTCAATCCGGCCACTTCTGCGGATATCGAAGATTATGCCAATACGCTCTATGAACTTC
The DNA here is from genome assembly GCA_045599245.1 of Myxococcota bacterium. Lineage (GTDB taxonomy): Bacteria > Myxococcota_A > Bradymonadia > UBA4248 > UBA4248 > UBA4248. Next base: position 1,987 of record JAZRVP010000070.1, on the reverse strand, counting down.
GCAAAGCCAAGGGCATGGAACTGGACAAAGCCCGCAAACTCATGGGCGACAAGACCTTCTTCGGAACGATGATGGTTTACAAAGGTGTCGCCGACGGTATGGTTTCCGGTGCCACGACTTCGACAGCCGACACGATTCGTCCGGCGCTCCAGTTCATCAAGACAAAACCCGGTATCAAGACCGTTTCGGGCGTCTTTTTGATGAGCCTTGCCGATCGCGTTTACATTTATGGCGACTGCGCCGTCATTCCCAATGCCACGACCGATCAGCTTCGCGACGTTGCTATTGCTTCCGCAGCCACGGCAAAAGCCTTCGGCATCGATCCTAAAGTTGCCATGCTGTCCTACTCGACAGGCACCTCCGGCAGCGGTCCCGATGTCGATGCCGTTCGCGAGGCCACCGAAAAAGTCCGCGAAGCTGCACCGGAACTCGCTGTCGAAGGCCCGATTCAGTACGATGCTGCCGTCGTTCCTTCCGTCGCCAAGACGAAACTTCCCGACAGCCCCGTCGCCGGTAAAGCCAATGTCTTCGTTTTTCCGAACCTCAATGCCGGCAACATCGGTTACAAAGCCGTTCAGAGAAGTGCCAATGCCATCGCCATCGGCCCCCTGCTCCAGGGTCTCAACAAGCCTGTCAATGACCTCTCTCGCGGTGCTACCGTTGCCGATATCGTCAATACCGTCATCGTTACGGCCATCCAGGCTCAGGGCTAATATCCATCCATTATATTCATAGTAACGGCGTCGCATGTTGTGCTGCTTAGTCGTGCTACGCCGCATCATCATAAGGACAAATCATGAAACTACTCGTCATCAACTGCGGTTCATCAACGGTCAAATATCAGCTTCTCGAAATGCCCCAGGGCGATGTCATTGCCAAAGGCAATGTCGAACGCATCGGTGAAGAAGTCGGCATCCTCAAACACAAAACAGCCGACGGCAAAAAAATCGAAATTACCGACGAAGTCTTCCCGACCCACGAAGCCGGTCTCAAACGCGTCATCGACCTCCTTCTGGACGGCACAATCAAATCCCTCGATGAAATCAAGGCCATTGGCCACCGCGTCGTTCACGGCGGCGAAAAGCTCACCAAAACGTGCCTCGTCGATCAGAGCATCATTGACGAAATCAAACGCGTATATCCGCTCGATCCCCTGCATGTTCCTGCTCACGTGACCGGTCTCGAAGTCTGCCAGAAGCTCTTCCCGGGCGTTCCCAATGTCACCGTTTTCGATACGTCCTTCCATCAGACGATCCCCGAATACGGCTATCTCTATGCGATTCCTTACAAACTCTATACGGAAGAGCACATTCGTCGTTATGGCGCGCACGGTACGAGCCATCAGTTTGTCTCGAATCGTCTTGCCCAGCTTCTCGGCAAAAAAGTCGAAGACCTCAACATCATCAGCTGTCACCTCGGCAGCGGCAGTTCAATTACAGCCGTTCAGGGTGGCAAATCTATCGATACGTCGATGGGCCTGACGCCGCTTGAAGGACTCTGCATGGGTACGCGCTGCGGCGATATCGATCCCGCCGTCCTGACTTATCTCGGCCGTACAAAAGGCATGAACGCCGATGAACTCGACAACCTCATCAACAAGCAGTCCGGTCTTCTCGGTTTGTCCGAAAAATCGAATGACTGCCGCGTTCTCGAAGACGGCGTTGCAGCCGGCGATCCGGCCTGCAAACGTGCCATGGATGTCTTCAATTACCGCATCGTCAAGTACATTGGTGCCTATGCGATGGTTCTCGGCCATGTCGATGCCATCATTTTCACGGCCGGAATCGGCGAAAACAGCCCGTTTGTCCGCGCAGAGGTTTGCAAAAAGCTCGGCCTGCTCGGCGTCGATATCGATCTCGATGCCAACGACTGCCACGGCAAAGAACGCAAGATTTCAACGGATAAATCCAAAGTCGAGGTCTGGGTTGTTCCGACCAACGAAGAGCTCGCGATTGCCCAGCAGACATACGATCTCGTTAATAAATAA
>JAZRVP010000069.1:0-14481 GCA_045599245.1 Myxococcota bacterium | reverse complement strand
GACTGCAATGTCACGCCAAACGATCCGGCATGTCAGCACGAAGTCGACTGCAATGTCACGCCAAACGATCCGGCATGTCAGCACGAAGTCGACTGCAATGTCACGCCAAACGATCCGGCATGTCAGCACGAAGTCGACTGCAACGCAAATCCCGATGATCCGGCCTGCCCGAAAGAAAATGTATCGTGCGGCGTCAGCAAAACCGGCCTGAAACTTCGCCTCATGGCGGCCAACACGACATCCGGAAACGGGCAGGACTATGACGATGGCAAAGGCCTGCGCATGTTCCAGGCCATGAAACCCGACATCGTCATGATTCAGGAATTCAATTACAAAAACGATACGGGCAGCGATTTCAGAGCGATGGTCGATTCGACATTTGGGACCGATTTTTCGTACTATCGTGGCACCGGACGCATTCCGAACGGCATTATTTCCCGTTATCCCATTGTTGAAAGCGGTACGTGGGATTCATCGGCGACCTCCGATCGCGAATACGAATGGGCCGTCATTGACATTCCGGGCGATCACGATCTGCTCGCCGTCAGCGTCCATCTTTCGACCAAGAAAACGAACAGCGAATGGTCCAAGCTTCACACCTACATTAAGAACAAAGTCCAGGCCGATTCATCAAAGAAATATTACGTCGCACTCGGCGGCGATTTTAACACGGAAAAAAGAGGCGGCGCGTGCAACGAGTTCGGTGCGTCCAAAGGCGTGTTCACATGCAACAGCGACAAGAATTATCCCGTTGATCAGGACGGCAACGGCATGACGAGCGGAGAACGCGACGACTATTACGACTACCTGATTTTTGACAAGACCATGGACACGTACGAAGTGCCCATCGCAATCGGAACGCACTGCTACCCCAATGGCCACGTTCTCGATTCGCGCGTCTATGATTATCACGATGAACTTGCCGATATTTCGCCGGTCAAGGCTGAAGACTCATGGCTTTGCGAAGAAACCCCGATGTGCTGCAAACAGCCTTCGGACGCGATTTTGTACGACGAATGTCTCAAGGTAGACAACAACCAGACTCGCAATAACTTCCAGCACATGCCCGTCATTCGTGACGTCGTCATTCCTCAATAAAGGAGTTGGTTCGATGCGTAAATTTCAAATATTTGCCGCATGTTCTCTGATTTGTTCATGCATGGCCTGCAGTGATGACGACAATTCGGATCCCGTCATTCCGCCGCAGCCGCCGGCTGTCACACCAACTCTCACCATCACACCGCAAATCGCCGAAGTACACGAAAATGTATCGTCAGCCTCCACTCGATTTCTCGCCCAAATCAATGGGCAGCCATCGGCTAATGTGACCATTCGTGCAGCTGTGAGCGATCCGTCCGAACTCCGCCTTTTTCAGAATTCAGCCGTTCTGGGCCTTCAAAACTGGAACTCCGGTCTCGCCTTTTACGCCTCAGCCATTGACGACGGAATCCGTGACGGCAATCAGAACGTAACCATCACATTCACGACAGAAAGCAGCGATTTGTCATGGAACGGCCTGTCGGCCACAGTTCAGGCCACCTGCATTGATGACGGAAGCATTACAAATACCGAATACGTCATAACCAGAAGCAATGACCTGACGACGTCAGAAGACGGCGCAAGCTACGCAATACAGATTTCCCTTTCTTCCGCGCCAACGGCCGATATCGTTCTGTCTGCCGCCAGCTCCAATCCGAGAGAAGGCATCGTTTCACCGCAGACATTAACCTTCAATGCCGCGAATTATCAGCTACCGCAAACATTTGTCGTCACCGGGCAGGACGACACAGTCGCCGATGGAAACGTCGAATATTCTGTCACAATTTCAGCGGCGAGTGCCGATTCGCGTTATGCAGGAAATGTCCTGACACTCAAACTCCTCAACCTAGACAACGACGTAGACTGCAATGCAACGCCAAACGCTCCGTCATGCAAACAGGAAGTCGACTGCAATGCAACGCCAAATGATCCGTCATGCAAACAGGAAGTCGACTGCAATGCAACGCCAAATGATCCGTCATGCAAACACGAGGTCGACTGCAATGTCACGCCAAACGATCCGTCATGCAAACAGGAAGTTGACTGCAATGCAACACCCAACGATCCCTCGTGTCCGCCGCCATCCGGTCCGACGGCTCACATCCGTCTCATGACCGCAAATATCACCTCAGGAAGCAAAGAAAGTTATGATCCGGATGCCGGTCGACATATCTTTCTTGCGACCAAGCCCGACATCGTCATGGTTCAGGAATTCAAAGTGTTTACGCAGTCATACGACAACTTTGTGGCCGAAATATTCGGTCCAGAATACGTCTATTTCAGAGGAACCATCATTGCCGACAAAGTCAGCTATGAGGACACGGACACATCAGCCAAACCCAACGGAATCATTTCTCGATACCCCATCATCGAAACGGGCGAGTGGCAGTCCCAATATGAAAGAACCAAGTCTGGGGAGACCTATCTGACGGACTCGTATTACGATCGTCAATGGACGTGGGCAGTCATCGATATTCCGGGGGATCGCGACCTTCTGGCCGTGAGTGTTCATCTCCATACCGACAATCATGCAAAAGAGTTTTCGCCGCTGGCCGCCCAAATTGCAGCCAAACAAAAGGAAGGCAATTATTACGTCGTTCTTGGCGGCGACTTTAACACGAAAGAAGGCGCAGACGGCCGTGAAGCCGTTCTCAAAAGCGAGCCGCTCATGGATATTTTCTATGCAAAATCAGGCGAGTGGCCTGTGGATCAAAAAGGAAACGCAAACACGAATGCCAAACGCGGTTCCCCCCTGGACTGGGTTCTGTTCAGCCACGATTTTGAAAATTTCGAATCACCGACAGAAATCGGCATCCATACAGGGAATCAAAGCTATGCCCATGGTCATGTGTTCGATTCCCGAGTTTATGCGGAAGTAGGCGAACTGGACTACGTCACACCGGTTGAAGGCCATGACTGCAAAGACACCAACATGCAGCACATGGCCGTTATTCGCGATGTCACCATCCCCTATTGATGAGGCATTTGTTTGCCATTTTTTATGAATATTGGCGGGGGGAAGAGTCCCCCCGCGCATCTATGTGCGCGCCCAAATCTCGCGATTTCGGCTGTGCGCATACGATGCTCCCCCCACTATCCAACATCTGACATGAAAGTCATATCTAAAGCCCATTAAATGGTTGAACTCATTTTCATTGCCGCAACAAATACAGATACAAGCCAGTATAATATTACCTTATTTTTCAATGAATTGCGTCATAAACTGTCGCATTTTTTATCAAAACTGTTATATAAACAAAAGCATAGGCATACTTTTTTCAGATATGCGAATTTTGCTTGAGGATCTGAAAAAACTAAAAGTCTTCAATGCAATCTCACAAAATCAGGTATAGAACCCACACCTGCGGCACTCGGCCGCTAACTGGAGGTAATGAATGAATCTAAGCAGACTCGCAGGAATCGTGTTGGCAGGAATCGTCATTTGTTTCAGCTGGGCAGGGTTCTGTTTCGCTGAAGACCTTGTTGTTACAATGATGGATGTTGGCCAGGCCGACGCCATTCTCATCCAAACAGCCGACAAGACAGTTCTCATAGATGCTGGTGAAGACAAGGAACTTACAAGCGAGTTGTTGGCCCAAAAAGGCATTCGACAAATTGATCTTCTGGTGGCGACCCATCCCCATTCCGATCACATCGGCGGCATGAAGACTGTTGTTGAAAAGACGAGTGTCATTAAACTGTATATGGACAACGGCTTTCCCCATACGACCAAGATGTATGACGATTTGATGGATGCCGTAGAAAGCCGTGTTGCATCGGGAGCGACCAAATATTTAGCGGCGCGGGTTGGCCGAAAGCTCAATCTCGGAAAAGAAGCTCAATTTGAGGTACTGTGGCCGGATGACAATGGATTGGAAGGAACGCGTTCCGACATCAATGCCAATTCAATCGTCATGAAACTGACACACGGCGATGTATGTTTTCTGTTAATGGGTGATGCCGAAGCCGAAACCGAACAGAAAGTTGCGCCGCTTGTCAACAAATGCCAGATTCTGAAAGTATCCCATCATGGCTCGCCCCACAGCTCCATTCCCGAACTTCTCGATAAAGCCAAACCGGAAGTTGGACTCATCAGCTGCGGTTTAGCCAATAAACACGGTCATCCCGGCCAATCGACCCTGGATGCCCTCTCATCCGGCAATGCAAAGACCTATCGAACCGACTGGCAGGGTGAAATCAAAGTTGTGTCCAATGGCAAAACATATTCAGTGACGACGGAGAAAAATCTATCCTTGTCCGATCTTCCGTGTATCGACGTCAACCGTGGTACGGCCGAAGACTTTGGTGCATTGAAAGGCGTCGGAAAGATAACCATTGATCGTATCATGGATGCACGTGCATCCAATATAAACGGATTTCAAAGTGTTCAGGAATTTTTGGCAGCTCTCCCCCACGACACCGCACATAGACTGGAAAAGCTGACAGATTATCTGTCAGTCAACTGCGCGGAACGCGGCGGCAAATATGTGGCAGGCATTCCTGCAGTGCCCAATAACATCGCCCCCATGCCATCAGAGCCAGCCCCGGCCCCCGTCGCGGTTATGCCGTCACCCGCTCAGGTTGCCGCAGCCCCGAATCCCGGTATGGTCAACATCAATATTGCAGGCCTGAATGAACTCGCCGGCATGCCGGGCATGAGTGCATCGAAAGCACAGGCAGCCATTGATTACAGAAATACACACGGCCCCTATAAATCTTGTCAGGAACTGACGAATGTTAAAGGGATTGGCGCCAAGACCGTTGAAAAGCTCTTGAGTGTTTGCGTAGCCGAAGGCGGTGCGGCAGCTGCAGCGGCAGCGCCGGCAGCGCCGGCAATGCCGGCACCGGTCACAGCACAGGCCGTTGCACAAACCACAGGAAACAGCGTCAACATCAATATCGCCAGTGCCAATGAACTCGCCGGCATGCCGGGCATGAGTGCATCAAAAGCCGCCGCCGCCATCGAGTTCAGAAACGCCAATGGTCCCTTTGCAACCTGCCATGATCTGCAAAAAGTCAAAGGCATCGGCGTTAAAACCGTGGAAAAATTACTTTCCGTCTGCACTGTGGAATAATTCAAAATATTTCTTTATCATTCATACGTTTTCATTCAAGGAGGTTCCTAATGACATCACTCCAGAAATCAACCGGCACGTTACGCAGACTTATCGTCATTTTCATCACTTTTTTTGCCCTGTCTTTCAGCATGAATGCCATGGCCAAACCGGCCAAGTCACCCAATGACAAAGTGCTCGTCAAAGAAGCTGCAGCGGCATACGAAAAAGGTGATTTTGATACGGCATTAACAAAATTTAATGAAGCCTATCAAATCAAGCCGCAGTCATCATTGCTTTACAATATCGGCCGCGTGTACGAAAGCAAAGCCGATTATGCCAACGCAATTTCATACTACAAACAATTTATATCCACTCCGGGTTCTGACGAAGATGCCCGCAGTGATGCAAAAGACCGCATTAAAGACATTCAGGATACGATGGCTGTATTAGGCGGTTCCGTTGCCGCAGTTCCAGCCGCAGCCCCGGGAGCCGCCGTTGCGGCTGCCGCACCCGCCGTTGCCGCAGGCCCATGTATCGATATCAATACCGCATCCGCCTCTCAGCTCACAGACCTTAAAGGCGTCGGTGCAGCTACCGCTGATAAAATTATCGCAGCAAGACCTTATGTTTCAATCGACGACCTGAATCGAGTCAAAGGTCTCGGCGATGCCAAAATTGGCAAAATGAGAGCTCAAATCTGCCCCATTGGCGGTGCCCCGGCCGCAGCGCCTGCAAAAGCCCCCATTCCCGCCCAAAAAGCAGCCCCAGCAAAAGCCCCCATTCCCGCCAAAAAAGCTACGCCAGCTCCCGCAAAAGACCGTAAACTCAAATCCGCTGGTTCCGACGATATCGATATCTAGCCTCTATGAGGCTCTCCTGGCCGCCTGTATTTGGCGGCCAATTCTGTTTTTTGGATTCTTCCTCAATACGTTTTAATATATGCACGTTTAGACGGCCTCTTCGTTCGGCCACTTTTCTTTCCTTCGCGTCCTTTCGACGCTTCACATTCTGGAGTTAGCATGAGAATCGTTGTTGACAGTATTTCTGATAAAATCGCTCGCGTTGAATTCGATGGCGTGATGGTTGATATTCCTAAATGCGTGCTTCCTGCCGGCATCAAAGAAGGCGACTGCCTCGGCTTCGTCAAACTCGATAACTCGGAAATCCTTAAAGAAGGACAAAACCGTCTTGATCGCATGAAAGCCATGTCCAATGCCGGTTCCGACGATATCGATCTCTAGTTCTTGTCCTTAGAGCACTTTTCTTTATATCGGCTGCATGGACCTGCTTTCACAGCATCTCGTCCATTGCAGCCCTTTTCTTATTGAGTGGATACCATGAACGATACAGAGCTTTCACAGGATCAAATCTCAAGACTGCAAAATGCCGGCGTCGATGTCGAAAAAGTCAAACTCGAACGCGTCGATATCGAAAAAATGTATGACAGCCTCATCGGCCGTCTGCAAAGCTATCATTCTGAAGCCGACAAGTCTCTCATCCGACGCGCCTTTGAATATGCTTACGATAAACATCTCCTGCAAAGACGAAAATCCGGTGAGCCTTATATCATTCATCCTCTCGGTGTCGCAAAACTCGTCACCCAGCTCAAACTCGATGAAGCCAGTGTCTGTGCCGCACTCCTTCACGATGTCGTCGAAGACACCGAAACCACTCATCACGATATCGTCGTTGAATTTGGTTCTGAAATAGCCGATCTCGTCGATGCCCTCACAAAACTCGACAAATATCAGTTCACATCCAAAGAACAACGCCAGGCCGCTAATTTCTGCAAAATGCTCTTCGCCATGAACAGCGATCTTCGATGTATTCTCATCAAACTCGCCGATCGCGTTCACAATATGAGAACTCTCCAGCACATGAGACCTGACAAACAGGCCGCAATCTCTCAGGAAACACTCGATATATACGTCCCGATAGCCAATCGTCTCGGCCTCGAATGGATGAAAGCCGAACTCGAAGATATCTGTTTGAAATATCTTCATCCTGAAGAATATAATGAACTGGCCGAAAAAATTAATCACCTCATGGAAGACAAGCATGATTATATTGAAAAGGTTAAAACCCTCCTCAATGACGCTCTTGTCGCCGAAGGTATTACCAACTTCAGATTAAAAGGCCGTGTCAAACATATTTATTCTATTTATAGAAAACTCAAACGCAGTGACGGTATCTTCGAAAATTTACACGATATCATCGCATTCCGCGTCATCGTCGATTCAAAAGCCGAATGCTATCATGTACTCGGTATCGTTCACGGTATGTGGACACTCGTTGAAAATCGCTTTAAAGACTATATTTCACGCCCCAAAGCCAATCAGTACAGTTCCCTTCACACATCCGTTATAGGCCCGGATCGAGAGCATTTTGAGGTTCAAATCCGAACGTTTGAAATGGATCAGGTCGCAGAAGAAGGTATCGCCGCTCACTGGAAATATAAAGAAGGAAATATTACACCGGCCAAAGACGCCCGCGACTTCGAATGGCTCCGACAACTCGTCGAATTTCACGATGAAACAGGAACCACCGATTCCAACTATTTCCTCAATTCCGTCAAAGTCGATCTCTTTAACGACGACGTCTTTGTCTTCACCCCAGGCGGTGAAATCAAGGCTCTTCCCATGGGCTCATGCCCTATCGATTTTGCTTATGCCGTTCACAGTGAAGTCGGTGATCACTGCTCCGGTGCTCTCGTCAACGGAAATATCGTTTCCCTTCGATATGAACTGAAAACCGGTGATGTCGTCGATATCATCACGCGATCCACTCAAAAGCCCAAAAGTGACTGGCTTCAAATGGTCGCAACAAACCGCGCAAAAAGCAAAATCAACAAATTCCTCATGCAGGAGGAAAGAAATACCTATAAACAGGTCGGCTCCCAGATGGCTGAAAAATGCCTCAAAAAGCTTCACCTCAATCTCAATCAGTTTGAAAAGCTCCCGGAACTGCCCAAAATCCTCTCTGCCTTAAAATTACAAAATCCCGAAGCCATCTACGTTGCCCTCGGTTCCGAAAAGCTCACCCCTGAATCACTTCTGGAAAAGGTCCAGCAATACGTCGAAATCAGTGATGTTACGCCAGCCGTCGAAGAGCCGGACAATACCCCCCTTGCCGCGACCGGACTGCGCGAGGAACACGTCCTGGAAAAAATTTCAAAACGCAATCAGACCAATGTCTGCGTCGATGGCATCGACAATATGGTCATCCATTTTGCCAAATGCTGCTCCCCAGTTCCCGGCGAACCCATCGTGGGCTTCATCACTCGAGGCCGGGGACTCGCCGTTCATCACATGAACTGCCCAAGAATTCGCAATGTCGAACCCGAAAGACACGTCGAATGCCACTGGGATCCTCGTATGGCTGACGCCTCTCATGCAACGCGTTCCGTCAACATCCAAATCATCGCAACCGATCGCATCGGCATCCTGCAGGATGTCATCAAGGTCATGAGTGAAATGAAAATTAACATTTCTCAGACCCATTGCCGCACGCTGTCTGACTCCATGCAGTGCCTCTTTATGTTTGAAGTTCAGGTCGTCGACATCAAACAGCTCAATATGCTCCTTCATAACATCAAGAGAACCCCGGGCGTTGCATCCGCCGATCGCGCCACATCCTAATTTCGCTTGCTTTCATGTGCTCATAGGCTTAAAAGACAATTTCAGGCGCTCGTTGGCGCCTTAATATTTTTCGGCCGCCGGTTCTCATCGTTCCGGCGGTTTTACTTTTGTCACGTGGTTTTTACAGCCGCCTTTTTTTTTGTCAGGAATGCATCATGTCTGTTGAACGCCATCCTATGACTCCTTATGGGTTCCAGCAGCTTAAAGCTGAACTCAGACAGATTCGTGAAGTGGATAAACCCGCTAATGTCAAAGCCATTGAAGAAGCTCGTGCTCACGGCGACCTCAGTGAAAATGCCGAATACACTTATGCAAAAGAGCAGCAAGGCTTCATTTATGGCCGTGAAAAGGAAGTCGAGGCACTCATTGCAACGGCAGATGTCATTGATCCCGCGACTCTGACTGGAGAACGCGTCGTTTTCGGTGCAACCGTCCACCTGCTCGACGTCGATACCGACGAAGAAGTCGTCTATACAATCGTCGGCGAAAACGAATCCGACAGCAAAAATGGCCGCATATCCATCGTCAGTCCTATCGCTCGCGCTCTCATCGGAAAACGCGTCGGCGACGAAGCTTCCGTCAATGTTCCAAAGGGAAAACGCACTTTCGAAATCCTCGATCTCGAATTTCTCAGTGTCGATACCTGGAAATTTTAGTTTTTATTGGCGGCGTTTCTCGCCGCTGTGCGCCTATGCGCCTTTAGCGCATACGGCTCACGTTCGCCGCTATCCCTTCGGGATACGCGGCTTTAGCTTTTTGAAGGCACGGCTATTGCCCTTCGCTCAATACGCCATGCCTGTAACGTGCGAGACGCACGTCCAAACACGCCTATTGCGCTTCGCCCAATACGGCGCGCAGGGCTGTGCTATCGGCTCCGACGATACGCCCAGCCCATAATTTGTCCCAATCACACCCTCAATCAAAATTGCCGAACAATATGACAACTCTCTACTCCGAGCGATTAATCATCTATCCAGCTTCTGATGACGAAATGCTATCCATAATTGCCAGAGAAAACGTTCCCGAACTCAAACAGGCATACTCTGAAATGCTCGAAGGCTGCACCGCCCATCCGGAACAGAGACTCTGGTACTGCCTGTGGTTCATGAAATCCAAACAAACTTCCGAAATCATTGGAAGCCTCGATTTCAAAGGCTTGACCCCAAACGGCATGGTCGAAATCGGTTACGGAACCGAACCCGCATTCCAGCACCAGGGCTATATGACCGAAGCCGTAAAAACACTCGTTGAATGGGCCATGAAACAACCCGGCGTTCGCGGCATCGAAGCAGAAACAGAATCAGACAACCGATACTCTCAACGCGTCCTAGAGAAAACTGGATTCGTTCCTATGGGGATCATGGGCGAAGAAGGACCACGATATATATTCAAACCAAACTAATTTTGTGTCACAAATTATACATCAACCCCGCATAAACGAGCCGTATTGCGCCATCAGCGCAATAGGCGAGTTGAGCCGTTACACGTAACGGCTCACGCATGGCGTATTGGCCAACGGCCGATAGCCATGCCCCAAAATATACTCCTGCACTAAATTGACATTGAGCCAATATCATCTACTTCAGCCAGGGTATTTTTATCGTCGAATCGCCTTCCTTCAGCTCCAAACTCGTCCAGTCTGAACCAAGTCCCGAAATAATATTACTCACAGAGCTTTGCGTATATGACGAAAAATTCGTTAAGCTCATCGGACTCGATATATAATTCTCTCCCCGTTTAAGCCAGTAAACGGAACTTCCGCTCATGGTACTCGTCCACGTCGAGTCAGGAAGTGCCATGCTCTCTGCCGTTTTATATTTGTTGGAAAAATGATTTAAAATCATTGGCACGGAAGCCGGTTCCTCGACGCCGGTCATTTCACCGGTGCGAGTATCCGAATGATATGTATAGGATTCATAACTCTTGATGCTCCCCGAAGAGACGACATACTTCAATACAAACAAAACTTTATCCGCAATGAGTCCGATGAGACTGCTGCTGACCTGCTCAGATGTGGCGGCAGGATACCCGGAACTCGTCCCACGCTTGACATACGCATTGGAATACCACGAAAACTTTTCAGCCGACAGAAGGCTCGTGATGTTCATGACAGCCGCTGTCTCATAGCTGCTGATAAGCGTCGATATCCTCCCGGCAACATTTTTCAGTGTCAAAGAATCCGCTGTTTTTATCAGTCCATAAGCTGATTTTTTGTGAGCACTCAGTTCGTCTATTTCAATTCTGACGTTTTCAATACTTGCCGTATTCAGCGTATGAATGAGTCCAACCGCCTCACCGGATAACGCAAAGAGTTTGCCACCTTTCAGATTCAAAGATTTTATCGAGGATTTATATTCATCAGAACTGTGAACCGTTTTAATTGCCCCGATCAATTCATTGGCTTCAACACGGTTCAAGTTGATATCGACATCTTCAAATTGAGATATATCGATTGTCGGAGTTAAACCCGCAAAATTCTCACAGGCAACGTCATCCATATCCACATCTATTGAGCGCAAATTTCCATAAGATATGCGGGACATTAATCCATACAAACTGGCACTGGCATCCGCACTCTCTCTGGCTTTTACACGATCGATATGAACCGAAACATGGCACATTTCATGAGAACGAAGTGTATCCTGGTTAAAAGCAGTGCCGATACCGCAAACAGCCGCATGATTGGATGCCAACAAGTCTTTCCAATCCACATGAACATCATAAAGATTGTTAATCGACTCACCAATTCCCGCACCGCCGTAAGGAATATTTGCATTCTGAATACTCACAGAAACGTGCGATAATACACTGTCACCATCCGCATTCATGACGGCGCCATAGAACTTGTGCTTTGGAACACTGACATTTCCAATCGAAATATCGGCCTTATCGACGACGATATCGGATGCATGACCGACAAGCCCGGAAACACTGGCAATCGTTGAAGAAATATTCTCTTGAACGACGATATCCTTGAACAAACTCTGATATGCCACCTGTGTAACGACGCCGAAACTAACCTGTTTCGCGGTATCAAGCCCGAAACTTTCGCCATCGACCGGCGCCGAAAGCATTGTCCGACCTTTTATCTCAACCTTGCTGACCTTGCTTTGTGCCGCACTTGATGCCAAAACAGCCGGCACACTGCCGACAACATCGTAGTTCAACACCATATTTTCAATGGATGAACGATATACCGTTCCAAAAAACGGCCGATTCAAAGAACAACCGATATCCCCCGATGTATATGTAATTTGATGACCAAGTCCATCCCATGACATCTGATTTAAATCAATGGACTGCCAATTTCCACGACAGCTTAAATCAGTCAACAAAGCTGCCGGATTGATTTCTGAAAGATCGATATCGTTCATCAGCCGAATTTTTAACACAGGCTTTGGCTGTTCAACACTTCTATGACAAATTGCATGCTTGCTGCCTTCCTCAGCAAAACTGCACCCGGATATACATTTTTCCTTTACGACGCGATTATTTTTACATGCCAGAACATGATCATCTACACAGGTTTCAACGTATTGAAGAGAATCGCAATAACTGCCTTCCGTGCCGCCTGTTGTTAATACATTCCGAACACCCCCATTCACACATCGGAACTTTCCGCCTGTTGCATCAGAAACTTTGTATTCAGCCGGATCACAACAAGCCCCAATCACACCTTTTTCGCTGACGGGCTCTCCAAGACAAGCCACACATTTGAGAGCATCCTGGTTGCAAACACCTGAACATTCCGTGCGTTCAATCCAGTTTTTCTCCGCATTACAGGAAACGAGAACATCTCCCTCGCATTTGCCCACAAAAGTTTCAGGCGAACAGCAGGCGTACGCCTTAAATGCCTCCGAAGTTTCCTCACATTTTTCGGGAACATCGGACGAACAGGTCACATTGTCGCCATTTTCTACACACTTTGAACATGATTTTTCAGTCCGAATACCGACGCCTGTTTCCCCCGAAAATGCGGTTTCGCAAACCGTCAGTGCATTCTCTCCAAAACAATGCTTCGGTTCGTTCAAACGACAAATTTCACCCGGGGCAGCATTCACACCGATCGTGCTCATATATTCACGAAGTCTCGAAATATCAGCCGCTGACCATATTTCAAAAACATCAATGCCATCGGAATCTTTTGTCAGTGAGCAGTCCTGTCCTTCTTTCAGGTTTTGGATGTTGGGATTGTTCGGGCAGTCATCATCACCATCCAGAACGTCATCCCCATCGGAATCCCCTTCATCGCAATCAAGTTTTCCAGGCTTTGTTTTTCCCGGATGATTTGGGCAGCCATCAAGACAGTTGATCACGCCATCGCCATCGAAATCGGCAAGATTTTCAGCCGAATCGGATACATTACAACCGCAAATGCCGGGAATCACTTTATCCGGATCATCAGAACACTTGTCCAAACAGTCTAAAACCCCATCCGCATCCGTATCGACATCCGGCAGACCACAGCCACAGACCCCCGGCGTTGTTTTAGCATCGTCATCGGGACACAAATCCACATCCGCCTCAATGCAGTCAGGAATGTGATTTCCATTTTCATCGAGTGAATCATCTTCATTGCATCCACAGATACCCGGGTCGATTTTATTTGAATCATTTTTGCACAGATCGAAACAATCCGGTGTCCCATCGCCATCCGTATCGACATCAGAAACGCCGCATCCGCAAATCCCCGGATCCTTTTTATCTGGATCATCGGGACACAAATCGACAGCCTCATCATGTTCTTCTTTTTCAAAGCAGTCGACGATATTGTTGTTATTCTTGTCTTCATCGAGAATATCACAACCACATGCACCGGGATATTCCTTGCGACTCCCCTCGGGACATTTTTCACCGGAGTATTCTTCTTCAACGCAGTCAATAATTGTATTGCCGTCTTCATCGACATCCGCACGGTTACAACCGCAAATTCCAGGAGAAGTTTTCAAACTTCCCTCGGGGCATTCGGAATCGTCCGGACCGGGTTTTGGATCGGGAATGTCGGCTTCCAAACAATCAATGATGGTATTGCCATTTGCATCGACATCATCGACCTCACAGCCGCAAACGCCGGGAACAACTTTACTGGAATTATCTGGACAATAATCAGCCGTAACGAGCCTATCGTCGGCACACCCAAATGCCGTCAAAGCCGCTCCAAAGCCTATGATTATTCGTTTGAACTGCTTCATCTCGCTCTCCTATTCCCTCTAAAAAGGGTAATGATTGCTCATCTTTATCTGAATTACAAACATAGTCAATTATTAGGGAAGAACGGAATAAACGTTAACTTACTATTTAGTCGGGCTCTGCCCCAAACTTCGCCAAAGGGCTGAGCCCTTTGGAATCCTCAATATTTTTAGGTGGTATAAGCCTTTTTGGGCTGACTAACCATTATTCTCCGCAGGGCCGAGGCGTTATACACAACGCCTCGCCTGGCTCTCATCATTTTTTGCCTTAAAATAATGTTTTGTTCAGACCTTCACCAGGCGAGTCCACAAAATATAATTATATTTCCTCAATCAACCAGTCGCCGATTGTTTTCAATTCAAAATCGAATTGAACACCAATTTGATATAATTTCTTATTATCAGCTTCATAGGGAATTAAATAACCTTTTTTTATCGATTTGTTGAATGGCTTTCTCCGGCGAATCTTTTTTCTTAAATTCAAAGCAGAAAACGGCGTCTTTTGTTTCTATCAATAAATCAGATCGTCCCACGGCATTGGCTTGTTCAGCTCGAACC